>NZ_JBEZGK010000014.1:0-177975 GCF_040649935.1 Micromonospora sp. NPDC048842
CACCTAATATCGCCCTCGCGGAATACCGTTCGGCTGGAGCCGCGTCGTGCCACTCGCCGAGAGGCGACCTGCACACCGACACCAGCGCCGCCCCCAGCTCCCAAGGCTGGGGGCGGCGCTGTCTGCATCCCCGGGTTCGCGAACCTGTCTCAGTTGACCTATCTTCAGAGGGTCGCTCGCGTGGGAGGGGGTGTCGGGGTTGGGTCTACGGACCTTTATCGAGGGTTGGCCGGTCTATCGCCAGCTCACCGGCACGGACCCGTTGGGCCGGGGTGCCGCGGCGAAGTCCGACGGGTCCCGCGCGCTCACCGCCCGTACCGATACCGCCGACAGCGTCGCCCGGTCGGTCTGCCCGTACTGCGCTGTGGGTTGTGGTCAGCGGGTGTTCGTGAAGGACGGGCAGGTCAGTCAGATCGAGGGTGATCCGGACAGTCCGATCTCGCGGGGTCGGCTCTGCCCGAAGGGTTCGGCGAGCAAGAGCCTGGTTACCAGTCCGCTGCGGCAGACAACGGTCCGCTACCGCCGGCCGTACTCGACGCAGTGGGAGGATCTGGAGCTCGACACCGCGCTCGACATGATCGCCGACCGGATCCTCGCCGCCCGCGAGCAGACCTGGGAGGACGTCGACACGCAGGGCCGGCCGCTCAACCGGACGCTGGGTATCTCCAGTCTGGGTGGGGCGACGCTGGACAACGAGGAGAACTACCTCATCAAGAAGTTGTTCACCGCGATGGGGGCGCTGCAGATCGAGAACCAGGCCCGCATTTGACACTCCGCCACCGTCCCCGGTCTGGGGGCCAGCTTCGGTCGTGGCGGTGCGACGGATTTCCAGCAGGACATCGCCAACGCTGACGTGATCGTCATCCAGGGTTCGAACATGGCTGAGGCGCACCCGGTGGGTTTCCAGTGGGTGATGGAGGCCAAACGCAAGGGTGCGAAGGTCTTCCACGTCGATCCACGGTTCACCAGGACGAGTGCGGTCGCTGACGAGTACCTGCCGATCCGGGCGGGCACCGACATCGCGCTGCTCGGTGGGGTGGTGCGCTACATCCTGGACAACGAGTTGGACTTCCGGGAGTACGTGCTCGCGTACACCAACGCGGCGACGATCGTCAGCGAGGAGTTCAGCGACACCGAGGACGGCGACGGCTTCTTCTCCGGCTTCGACCCGGCGACCGGCACCTACGTGCAGGACAGTTGGCAGTACGAGGGGCACGAGGACTCGTCGGGCAGTGGGCACACCGAGCAGGAGCGGGACAGCGCCGCGGGGCTGACGCACGAGTCGCACGGCGCGCCGGTGGGCGGGCAGACCCGGCGCGATGAGACGTTGCAGCATCCGCGCTGCGTCTATCAGATTCTCAAGCGACACTTCGCCCGTTACACCCCGGAGATGGTCGAGCGGGTCTGCGGCATTTCGCAGGCGCAGTTCCTGGAGTTGGCGCGGGCGTGGACGGCGAACTCCGGCCGGGACCGCACCGGCATGCTGATCTACTCAGTCGGCTGGACGCAGCACAGTGTGGGTGTGCAGTACATCCGCACCGGCGCGATCATCCAGCTGTTGCTGGGCAACATGGGCCGCCCGGGTGGCGGGGTGATGGCGCTTCGTGGCCACGCCAGCATCCAGGGCTCGACCGACATTCCGACGCTGTTCAATCTGCTGCCCGGTTATCTGCCGATGCCGCACCACGCCGAACACCCGAGCTTCGACGAGTGGGTGGACAGCATTCGCCATCCGGGGCAGAAGGGGTTCTGGGGTAACGCGCGGTCGTTCGCCGCCAGCCTGCTCAAGGCGTACTGGGGTGACGCGGCGACGCCGGAGAACGACTTCTGCTACGGCTACCTGCCCCGGCTGACCGGTGATCACGGCACGTACCAGCAGGTGCTCAACATGATCGACGGGAAGATCAAGGGGTACTTCCTGCTCGGGCAGAACCCTGCGGTCGGCTCCGCGCACGGTCGTGCGCAGCGGCTCGGGATGGCCAACCTCGACTGGTTGGTGGTCCGGGACCTCTTCATGATCGAGAGCGCGACGTTCTGGCAGAACGGCCCGGAGGTCGCCACCGGGGAGATCGTGCCGGAGGAGTGCCGCACGGAGGTGTTCTTCCTGCCCGCCGCCTCGCATGTGGAGAAGGAGGGCACGTTCACCCAGACGCAGCGGTTGTTGCAGTGGCGGGAAAAGGCCGTCGAGCCGCCGGGCGACGCCCGCTCCGAGCTGTGGTTCTTCTATCACCTGGGTCGCAAACTGCGGGAGAAGCTGGCTGACTCGCCGCTGCCGCGCGATCGCGCACTGCTCGATCTCACCTGGGACTACCCCACGCACGGTCCGCACGCGGAGCCGAGCGCCGAGGCGGTGCTGCGCGAGATCAACGGGTACGACGTGGCGACCGGCCGCCCGCTGTCCGGTTTCGCCGAGGCCCGCGCGGACGGCTCCACAGCGATCGGTTGTTGGATCTACAGCGGGGTGTACGCGGACGGGGTGAACCAGGCGGCCCGGCGTAAGTCCCGCCACGTTCAGGACTGGGTGGCCGCCGAGTGGGGTTGGGCGTGGCCGGCGAACCGGCGCATCCTCTACAACCGTGCCTCCGCCGACCCGGACGGCAACCCGTGGTCCGAGCGCAAGCGTTACGTGTGGTGGGATGCGGAGAAGGCCGAGTGGACCGGTTACGACGTGCCGGACTTCGAGAAGACCAAGCCACCGTCGTACCGGCCGCCGGCCGGCGCGTCCGGGCCGGAGGGCATCGCGGGCGACGACCCGTTCGTCATGCAGGGCGACGGCAAGGGCTGGCTGTACGCGCCCAGCGGTGTCCTGGACGGGCCGCTGCCGACGCACTACGAGCCGGTGGAGTCGCCGGTGCGCAACCCGCTCTACCGACAGCAGGCCAACCCGACCCGCAAGATGTACGCACACCCGGTGAACTCGGTGAACCCGAGCCCGCCGCAGGAGCACGGTCAGGTGTTCCCGTACGTGTTCACTGTCAGCCGGCTCACCGAGCACCACACCGCTGGTGCGATGAGCCGGACGGTGTCACCGCTGGCCGAGCTGCAACCGGAGATGTTCGTCGAGGTGTCCCCGGCCCTGGCCGGCGAGGTCGGGCTGACGCATCTGGGCTGGGCACACCTGGTCAGCGGCCGTGCGGTGATCGAGGCGAAGGTGCTGGTGACCGATCGGCTCACCCCGCTGCGAGTGGACGGTCGGATCATCCACCAGGTGTGGTTGCCGTACCACTTCGGTTTCGAGGGCCTTGTCACCGGTGACTCGGCCAACGATCTGTTCGGCATCAGCCTGGACCCGAACGTGCTGATCCAGGAGAGCAAGGTCGGCACCTGTGACGTGCGGCCGGGCCGCCGTCCCACCGGCCCGGCGTTGCTCGACCTGGTGGCCGACTACCAGCGGCGCGCCGGAATCGTTCCGGGCCAGCACGCCCCGGCCGTGACCATCGACGACGAGGGGAAGGAACACGGTGCTTCCTGACCCGAACAGCCTGTACGGTCCGCTGGACCCGGCACCCGAGGCAGGCTACGAGAACGCGCCGCCGCGGATGGGGTTCTTCACCGACACCAGCGTCTGCATCGGTTGCAAGGCCTGCGAGGTCGCCTGCAAGGAGTGGAACGGCGTCCCGGAGAGCGGCCTGGACCTGCTCGGCATGTCGTACGACAACACCGGCGCGTTGACAGCGAACTCGTGGCGACACGTCGCGTTCATCGAGCAGCCCCGCCCGGCCGGGCCTGGCGCCGCACCGGCGGACGTCCTCGGCGCGCCGGTCGACGCCGGCCCGGCCCGGCCGGTCGACGCCGGACCGCAGTTCCTCGGAATGCCGGGGGCCCAGCCTCCGGGCCGGGGCACTGGCGTCGAGGAGCGCACGGATTTCCGCTGGTTGATGATGTCGGACGTCTGCAAGCACTGCACGCATGCGGCGTGCCTGGACGTGTGTCCGACGGGTTCGTTGTTCCGCACCGAGTTCGGCACAGTGGTGGTGCAGGAGGACATCTGCAACGGGTGTGGGTACTGCATCTCGGCGTGTCCGTACGGGGTGATCGATCAGCGTAAGGACGACGGTCGGGCGTGGAAGTGCACGCTGTGCTACGACCGGCTCGGTGCGGGCATGACGCCGGCGTGCGCGCAGGCGTGCCCGACCGAGTCGATCCAGTACGGGCCCCTGGAGGAGCTGCGTGAACGCGCCGCCGTGCGGGTGGCGACGCTGCACGACCGCGGGGTCCCCGAGGCCCGCCTGTACGGGCACGACCCGAACGACGGCGTGGGCGGTGACGGGGCGTTCTTCCTGCTCCTGGACGAACCCGAGGTGTACGGGCTGCCACCCGACCCGGTCGTGACCACTCGTGACCTGCCGAAGATGTGGAAGCGCGCCGGCCTCGCCGCTCTCGCCATGGCGGCGGCTACCGTCGCCGCGTTCGTCGGAGGTTCCTCATGACCCCACCGGGCCCCGTGGGCGACCGGTTCCGTCGCTTCCGGGAGCGGCTCGCCGCCGAGGGCGGCGACCGACCACCGGTGGGCGACGACAGCCCCAGCACCACGAGCGGTGCGGCGGCCACGAGCGGTGGCGACCATCCGAACGACAGGGGCACCGCCGTCAGCAGCAGCCGGGGCGACCTGACGGCGCGGCGGAGCACCGAAGCCGGGGGCCGGCGGGGCCGGCGGCGCGGGGGCGGTGAGGAACTGCGGGTGCCGGAGGCCGAGTTCACGTCCTATTACGGTCGGCCCGTTCTGAAGGGGCCGGTCTGGAAGTGGGACATCGCCGCGTACCTGTTCACCGGCGGGCTGGCCGCGGGCTCGTCGCTGCTGGCCGCGGGCGGGCAGCTCACCGACCGGCCCGCGTTGCGGCGTGCCGGTCGGGTCACCGCGTTGGCCGCCGTCAGTGCCAGCGCCGTCTTCCTGGTGAAGGACCTGGGCCGGCCGGCGCGGTTCCACCACATGCTGCGGGTGGCCAAGCCGACCTCGCCGATGTCGATGGGTACCTGGATTCTCACCGCGTACGGGCCGGCGGCGGGCCTCGCCGCGATCGCCGAGGCGGCAGGTGTGCTGCCCCGGCACGGTCTGCTCGGGCTGGCCGGCCGGGCGTTGCCGCCGATCGGGCACGCCGCTGGGCTGCTCGCCGCCGGCACCGCGCCGGCGCTGGCCACGTACACCGGGGTGTTGCTGGCCGACACGGCGGTGCCGTCGTGGCACGAGGCGTACCCCGAGCTGCCGGTGATCTTCGCGGGCAGCGCGTTGGCCAGCGGCGCCGGCGTGGGTCTGCTCGCCGCGCCGCCGGCCCAGGCCGGGCCGGCCCGCCGGATGGCCGTGGCCGGCGCGGCCCTGGAGCTGTACGGCGCGCACCGGGTGGAGACCCGCCTCGGCCTGCTCAGCGAGCCCTACCGGTTGGGTCGGCCGGGTCGGTTGCTGCGCGCCGGGCGGTTGCTGACCGTCGGCGGGGTGGTGGGTGCTCTGCTGGGCCGGCGCAGCCGGGTGGTCGGGGCGCTCTCGGGGACAGCGCTGCTGGCCGCGTCGGTGCTGACCCGGTTCGGCATCTTCTACGGCGGCGTCGCCTCGGCCCGCGACCCCCGGTACACGGTGGTGCCGCAGCGCGAACGGGCGGAAGCGCGGCGAACCGGCATGGATCTTCCAGCTGATCGGGCGGTCCCGCCCGCGGTGTGATCGAATGTCCGGTGGAGGCGTTCAGGCGGCTGGTGCCCCTCCCGGTCTTCAAAACCGGAGTGGTCCGGGACCCGGGCCAGGCGGGTTCGATTCCCGTCCGTCTCCGCCACACCGCTTGCAGGAGATGACGTGATGGGCGACGGCCCGGTGGACCCGCGACGTCGGGTGCCCCGTACGGACACGCTGCTCGCCGACCCGGTGCTGGCCGCCGCCACAGTGACCCTCGGCCGGGAGCAGGTCAAGGCGATCGTCTCCCACGCGCAGGGTCGCGCCCGCCGCGGTGAGCTCAACCCCGACGAGGTACGCGACGCGGCGGTCGCCGCGTTGCCCACGCCCGGCCCCCGGGTGGTGCTCAACGCCACCGGTGTCGTGCTGCACACCAACCTGGGCCGGGCGCCGTTGTCGTCCGCCGCTGTCGCCGCGGTGATGGCTGCCGCCGGGCACACCGACGTCGAGTTGGACCTGGCCACCGGCCGGCGTGCCCGTCGCGGCAGGGGCGCGCTCGACGCGCTGGCCGCCGCCGTGCCCGACGCGGGCGCCGTGCACGTGGTCAACAACGGCGCGGCCGCGTTGGTGCTGGCCGCCACCGCGTTGGCCGCCGGCCGGGAGATCGTGGTCAGCCGCGGCGAACTGGTCGAGATCGGCGACGGTTTCCGCCTGCCCGACCTGCTGGAGAGCACCGGCGCGCGGCTGCGCGAGGTGGGCACCACCAACCGCACCACCCTCGCCGACTACGCCGCCGCGCTCGGCCCGCAGACCGGCTTCGTGCTCAAGGTGCACCCGTCGAACTTCCGGGTCACCGGCTTCACCTCAGCCGTCGGGGTACGGCAACTGGCCACACTCGGGGTGCCGGTGGTCGCGGACATCGGCTCCGGGCTGCTCGCCGCCGACCCGCTGTTGCCCGACGAACCGGACGCGGCCAGCACCCTGCGCGCCGGCGCCGCGCTGGTCACCGCCAGCGGCGACAAACTGCTCGGCGGGCCGCAGGCGGGGCTGCTGCTGGGTGACGTCGAGGTGATCGAGCGGTTGCGTCGCCACCCACTGGCGCGGGCGCTGCGGGTGGACAAGCTCACCCTGGCCGCGCTGGCCGCCACAGTGCACCAACCGGACACGCCGACCCGGGCGGCACTGCACGCCGACCCGGGTGCCCTGCGGGAACGGGTCGAGCGGCTGCGGGACCGGCTCGGCGCGGACGGGCGCAAGGCGGAGGTGGTGCCGGCCGTCGCGGTGGTCGGCGGGGGCGGCGCCCCCGGGGTGGAGTTGGACTCGTGGGCGTTGAGCCTGCCCGAGCGGTACGCGGCGCCGCTGCGCACCGGGGACCCGCCGGTCCTCGGTCGGGTGGTGCGCGGCCGGCTCCTGCTCGACCTGCGCTGTGTGCCCGTCGACGCGGACGAGGCCGTCCGCGAGGCCGTGCTGCACGTGCCCGGGGAGGACTGAGCGTGTTCGTCGTCGCGACCGCCGGGCACGTCGACCACGGCAAGTCGACACTGGTCCGGGCGTTGACCGGGATGGAACCCGACCGGTGGGCCGAGGAACGCCGCCGAGGGATGACCATCGACCTGGGTTTCGCCTGGACGACGCTGCCGTCCGGCGGCACCGTCGCCTTCGTCGACGTACCTGGGCACGAGCGGTTCGTGCCGAACATGCTCGCCGGGGTCGGCCCGGTCCCGGCGGCGCTGATAGTGGTGGCCGCCGACGAGGGCTGGATGCCGCAGTCCGCCGAGCACCTGGCCGCGCTCGACGCGCTCGGCGTCGCGTACGGACTGCTCGCGGTGACCCGCGCGGACCTTGCCGATCCGGGGCCGGCGACGGCCCGCGCCCGCGCGGAGATCGCCGCGACCAGCCTCGGCGCGGTGCCGGCGGTGGCGGTCAGTGGCCTGACCGGCGCCGGCCTGCCGCAGCTGCGGGCGGCCCTGGACCAGCTCGCCGCCCAACTGCCCGCGCCGGTGGTGGACGACCCGGCCCGGCTGTGGGTGGACCGTAGCTTCACAGTGCGGGGCAGCGGCACCGTCGTCACCGGCACCCTCGGCGCCGGCCGGCTGCGGGTGGGTGACGAACTGGAGCTGGCCGGCGCCGACGAACCCGTCCGGGTCCGTGGCCTGCACTCGCTGGGCGAGGCCCGACCGGAGGCGGCGGCGGTCGCCCGGGTGGCGGTCAACCTGCGCGGTACGCCCCGCGACCGGCTCGGCCGGGGCGACGCGTTGCTCACCCCGGGCCGGTTTCACCACACCGACGTGGTCGACGTCCGGCTCGCCGGCGACCCGGCCGCCGACCTGCCGGCCACCCTCACCCTGCACGTCGGGTCGGCGGCGGTGCCGGTACGGGTGCGCCCGCTCGGCCCGGACACCGTCCGGCTGCGGTTGGCCCGCCCACTGCCGTTGCTGGTGGGTGACCGGGCGCTGCTGCGGGACCCGGGCCGCCACCACGTCAGCGGCGGGGTGCGGGTGCTGGACGTGGCACCTCCACCGCTGGGCCGACGGGGTGCGGCCGCCGCCCGCGCCCAGGTCCTCGCCGAGTTGGACGGTCGACCCGACCTGGCGGGGGAGCTGCGCCGTCGCCGGTTGATCCAGTCGGGCGCGTTGATCCGGATGGGTGTGCCGACGCACGCCGAGCCGGTGCAGGACGGGCCGGCATACGCCGAGCCGGTGGCCGGCGACTGGCTGGCCGACCCCGCACACTGGCGGCGGCTCGGTGAGCAACTGACCGAGGAGGTCGCCCGGCACGCGCGGGAACACCCGTTGGAGGCCGGGATGCCGGTGGACGCGCTGCGTCAGCGCCTCGCCCTGCCCGACCGGGTGCTGGTCGAGGCGCTGGTCCGGCCGCCGCTGCGGATCCACGCCGGTCGGGTCGGGGCGGCGAGCGCCAACGCGCTGCCCGAACCGGTGGCCCTGGCCGTGCAACGGGTCCGCGCCGAGTACGGCGACCGGCCGTTCCGCGCCCCCGAGGCGGACCGCCTGGTCGACCTCGGCCTGGGCCCCCGCGAGATCGGCGCCGCGGTGCGGGCCGGCGCCCTGCTGCGGCTGGCCGACAACGTGGTGCTGCTGCCCGACGTGCTCGACGACGCGGTCCGCGTGTTGGCCGGGTTGCCGCAGCCGTTCACCCTGTCCGCAGCCCGGCAGGCGTTGGACACCACCCGCCGGGTGGCGGTGCCCCTGCTGGAGTTGCTGGACCGGCGGGGCGCGACCCGCCGGCTGCCCGACGACGCCCGGATCGTCGTCACCTGAGCGGGCGCCACGACCGGGTCAACCGCTGTCAGTCCAGGTCGGACATGTCGAGCACGAAGCGGTAGCGGACGTCGTTTCGCCGGAGGCGGTCGAGTGCCGTCTCCACCTGCGCCGACGGGAGCACCTCGACGTCGGCGGCGATGCCGTGGTCGGCGCAGAACTCGAGCATCTCGGCTGTCGAGCGGCGGCCTCCGCTGCCGGCGGAACTGAGCTTCTTGCGGCCGACAAGCAGGTCCATCGCCTCGACGGTGACCGGGCCCAGGTATCCGAGCAGGCTGAGGGTGCCGTCCATCGCCACCACCTTCAGGTACGGGGCGAGGTCGTGCGAAGCGGAGATGGTGTCGATGACGACGTCGAAGGTGTCGCGTGTCGCTGCCATCTGGCGGGTGTCGGTGGAGTCCAGGAAATTGTGTGCGCCGAGCCGGAGGGCGTCGTCGCGCTTCTCCTGGGTGCGGCTGATGACGGTCGTGGTGGCGCCGAGTGCGACGGCCAGCTTGACCGCGAGGTGACCCAGGCCGCCGAGCCCGGCCACGGCGACGCGACTGCCGGGGCCCACACCGAGGGCGCGCAGCGGTTCCCAGACGGTGACGCCGGCGCACATCAGCGGGGCGGCCGCGGCCGGGTCGAGGCCGGCGGGCAGCGGGTAGGCGAAGGCGTCGCGGACGACGTAGTCGCGGGAGAAGCCGCCAAGTGTGGTCGAGCCGTCCTGCCGGTCGGTGCCGCCGTAGGTGAGCGTCGGGAAGGAGTGGCAGAAGTTCTCCTGTCCGGCCGCGCACATCGGGCACACGCCGCAGGAGTCGACGATGTTGCCCACCGCGACGCGATCGCCGACGGTGAAGGCGGTCACCTCGGGGCCTGTCTCGGTCACCACGCCGGTGAACTCGTGACCGGGTACCAGAGGCGCGTCCACGCGCTGGCCGTGGTCGTTGAGGGCGTGCAGGTCGCTGTGGCACACGCCGCAGTGATCGATCCGCACCGCGAGGTCATCGGGGCGCAGGTCGCGCCGCTCCAGCGACGTACGGCGCAGCGTCGTGGGGCCGGTCGCCTGCCACCCGGTGGTCGTCCGCATCGGTGAACTCCTTAAACAAACTGTTCGGTCTGTTTCACCGTAGACACGATCGCGACGTACGGCAAACCAACCGTTCTGTTTGCTAGAGTGCGGGCCATGCCGGAGCAGCCACCGACCTCGCGAGGCGCCGCGACCTACCAGCGCATCCTGGACGCCGCCACCGAGGAGTTCGCCCAGCACGGCATTGCCGGGGCGCGGGTGGAACGCATCGTGACGGCGGCGCGCACCAACAAGGCACAGCTCTACGCCTACTTCGGCGACAAGGAACGGCTCTTCGACGCGATCTTCCTCAGCTCACTGGAGCGCATCACGAACGTCGTGCCGATCGACGCTGACGATCTTGCCGACTGGGCCGTTCGCCTCTACGACGAATACCTGCGCCGCCCCGATCTCATCCGCCTCGCGACCTGGACACGACTGGAGCGCCGGCCCGCCGGGCACCTCGTCGAGACCCACCAGCACTACGACGATCGCAAGCTGACGGCCATCGCTGAGGCGCAGGCCGCCGGGCGGGTGCGCGCGGGCGACCCGTTCGACCTCATGGCTCTGGTCATCGCCATGTCCATGGCCTGGTCGCCGGTCAGCAACGTCTACGCGGCCAGCAGCCTGGAAGCCGACGACGTTCATGATCAACGCCGCGCCCTGCTGCGCGACTGCGTCCGGCGAGCCACTGTGCCGTCGGACAAGGATCAACCGGACCGTTGACCACCGCACGGCCGTCAGTCGCGTCCGATCCGGGGCTGACAACAGTGCGCCGAGGTGCGACGGTGAGCTGATGGTCGAGGCGATCCCCACCCGGTCACGGGCCTCCCGCCGCCGGTGGCGTGCGGTCGTACCGGTGGTGCTGCGCTGGGCGCTGCCGGTGCTGTGGGTGCTGTGGGCGTCCCTCGCGTGGTGGGTCGAGCCGCGCGAGTCCACCGAGGCGCAGCTCGACCGGGATCTCGCCGCTGGCCAGGTGGTGGCCTTCCAGCGGTCGTCCGGCTGGGCCGACGACGGCGCGTACTGGGGGAGCCGTTCTCGGTCGCAGCATGCGACGAACGGGGGGATGCTCGTCTGGACCGTGCCCAACGGCCAGATCCGGTACGCCTTCGTCGACCCGCCCGCCTCGGCTTCGTACCCGGGCGAGCCGGACCTGTCGGCGAACGCCGGGCTGGACGCGAGGCTCGCTGCCGTGGCCGACCCGTGGCAGTCCGGCGGCGACCTCGCGCACCGGATCGCGGGCATCGCCGGTCTGCTCGCCGGCGTGCTGACCGTGCTGTGGCTGGGCCGGTTGATCGGTGGCGCGCCGCCGCTGGCGGGCACCCGGTGGTTCTGGTTCTGGGTCGGGCTCCTGCCGTTCGGGGTGGGTGTGCTCGCCTGGACGTACCGGGAGCTGTGGAGACCACCGCCGGTGCCGGTGCCCGGCCGGGGCTCGGGGTGGCGTGGCGTCGGCTGGCTGATCCTCGCCGCCGTCGGCATCAGCCTCCTGGTGTCCGTCGCCCGCATCGTGTTCGGGACGGGCGTGGTGCCGGGCTGAGCCGGTGCCCGGCCAACCGGCCCCGAGGTCGACGCCGGTCACCTACGGTGACGCCATGGACCCTTCGGCGGTCTGGCGGGACCGGCAGCACCGGTGGCGGATCGAGGCGTACCGCGCGCCGGACCTGCGCTTCGCCATCTACGCCACCAACGGCCCCACCGAGTCGGTGCCGCTGTGGCTGTTCGGGATGTCGGCGCTGGCCCGGTGGCTGATGACCCACGCCATCTCGCTGGACGACCTGGAGGTCGACTGAGCGGGGGCGCGGTCGCAAACCGGCCCGCGCCGCGCCGCGCTGCGGTTGAGTGACCTCAGGCGGCGGACGGGGGTACGCGATGGGCGGTCAGCTCGGGCAGTTGGCGTTGGTGGCCGTGCTGGTGCTTGTCAACGCCGCGCTCTCCGGCAGCGAGATGGCGCTGGTGACCCTGCGGGAGGGGCAGTTGCGGCGGCTGGGCCGGCGCAGCCGGGCCGGCGACCGGTTGGTGCGGCTGTCCCGCGACCCGAACCGCTATCTGGCCACCATTCAGCTCGGCATCACCCTGGCGGGGTTCCTGGCCTCGGCGGCGGCCGCGGTGTCGTTGGCCTCTCCGCTGGTCGGGCCGTTGGGTTTCCTCGGCGGCGCGGCGCGTCCCGCCGCGGTGCTGCTGGTGACAGTGCTGCTGACGTTCGTCACGCTGGTGTTCGGGGAGTTGGCCCCGAAGCGGCTGGCCATGCAACGGGCCGAGCGTTGGGCGCTGCTGAGCGCCGGCCCGCTGGATCTGCTGGCCCGGGTGTCCCGGCCTGCGGTGTGGCTGCTCAGCCGGGCCACCGACGTGGTCGTGCGGCTCGCCGGCGGTGACCCGCGGGCCAACCGGGAGGAGATGACCGAGGAGGAGCTGCGGGAGATGCTGGCCAGCCAGCGCGGCCTGTCGGCCCAGCAGCGGGAGATCCTGACCGGCGCGTTCGACATCGCCGGCCGGACGCTGCGGGAGATCCTGGTGGCCCGGCGGGAGGTGACGACACTGCCGGCCGCTCTGGCCGCCGACGAGGGGGTCCGGCGGCTCGCCGCCGCCGGGCGGTCCCGCGCTCCCGTCACCGGCCCCGGCGGCCTGGACGAGGTGCTCGGGGTGGTGCACATCCGCGACCTGGTGCGGGCCGGCACCGCTCCGGTGGGTGAGCGGGTCCGGGCGCCGCTGCTGCTGCCGGTGACCCTGCCGGTCGCCGACGCGATGCGTCAGCTGCGCCAGGAGCATCAGCAACTGGCCCTGGTGGTTGACGAGCACGGGGGCATCGACGGCATGGTCACCATGGAGGATCTGCTGGCCGAGGTGGTCGGCGAGTTGTACGACGAGACCGACCGGGACGTGCGCGGGGTCGTCCGGGAACCGGACGGATCGCTGCTGGTGCCCGGTGACTTCCCGCTGCACGACCTGCCCGACCTGGGGGTGCGGCTGAGCTTTCCGTTGTCCCGGGACTACACGACTGTCGCTGGTCTGGTGCTGGCCCGACTGCGGCACCTGCCGGACTCCCCGGGTGAGACGGTGCGGCTGCCTGGGCTGACCCTGCAGGTGGTGGAGGTCGCCGACCGGGCGGTGCGCCGGGTACGCCTCTGCGGGTTCGTCACCGAGCGTTAAGCGTTCACCCAAAAAGCTGACAAAAGGTCTAAATCGACAAGGTGGGGAACGCGGTTTGCCTACGGTGCCAGACGTGAAGGACCGAGGGTTGCGTACGTTCGTCACGGTGCTGGCCGGCCTCGCGGTGATCTACTTCGGCAGCGCCGGCCGCAGCCCCGAGGAGGGCCGTGGCATCTCCGGCGGGGTGGTGGTGCTGGCGTTGCTCGCCGCGCTGCTGGTGTGGCACCTGACCCGCCCGGGGGACAAGACGGTCAAGTGAGCGCCTCAGCGGGCAGCGACGCGGGTGACCTCACCGGCGGACTCCTCACCCAGCGCCACCCGTACCAGCGCCGACGCGAGCCGGCCGAAGTCCGGTTCGTCGACGAGACCGGCGAGCCGGTCCGGGGACCCCGGCAGGCCCAGCCGCTTCGCCCCGGCCAGGGCCCGACGGTCGGCGTACGGGCGCACGTCCGACCAGACCGTCTGCGCCTCGCGCAGGTAGATGTCCGCGCCGGTGGGGCCGATGCCGGGGAACTCGGTGAGTCGCCGCCGCAGCCCGGCCGGGTCGCCCTGGGCCTCCCGGTGCAGGCGTCGCAGGTCACCGTGCCAACGGTCCAGGCACAGCCGGGCGCCGGTGCCGAGCATGGTGGCGGTCCGCTCGTCGTAGCGGCGGTAGTGGCCCCGGCCCAGCGCGTCCACGCGCTCCTGCCAACTGGCCGCCTCCATGGCCTGTGGGGTGCGGTAGCCGGCGGCGAACAGCTCTCGCGCGGCGTCCACCGCGATGCACGCGCGGATCCGGGTGCTCAGCAGCGTGGTCAGCACCAGCAGCTGATACAACGGCCCGGGCCGGTCGGAGAGCCGGATGCCGGCCTCCTCCGCGTACGTGCGGCCACGCCGGTCGAGCAGCACCCGCACCACACTTCGGTCATTGCCCACACTGTCGGGTTACCCAATTGGGGACCCGCTAGCCGTCGCACCGCTGACCATCGCCGGAATGCCATCGGGGCGGGCGGGTATGCCGACGGCGGAGGCGGTCGATGCCGCCTGCCGTACCGGAGGGAGACACCCCGTGACGAACCCGCAGCAGCAGGAGTTGCGCCGTAACGCGCTGGGCGCGACCAGCCAGGACAACAAGGGCCCCGCCCCGGGCGGGCATCCGGCCAACCGTGGCACGTCGCGCGGCGACGAGGGTCGACCGGTGCCCAAGGGGCAGGTGTCGCCGTACGGCCCGGCCGGTGAGCCGGTGGCCGAGGACGACAGCGACACCCGCTGACCGATGAGCTAGCGACCGCGGGCTGGCGGCCGACGCAACCTGTTCCAGGTGGCGGCGGCCGCCAGTCCGTACGCGAGGTGCGGGATGATGTCGGAGATCCAGTCGGAGCGCCGCCACGTACGCGGGTCACTGATCCCGAGCACTGTGATCGACCCGTCGGTCATGGTCATCACGCCCGCGCCGAGCAGACCGGTGGCCACCGGCAACGGCTGACGTCGACCACCGGCGTAGAGCGCGAACCCGACGCCCGCGGCGACGCCCAGCCCGTAACCGATCAGCGGCCCGAGGCCCGAGCGGCGGTTCGCCGCCCGGCCGTCGGACCCCAGGCTGACGTGCGCGATCCCGGCCAACCGGTCGACGGTCTCCTGCGGGACGTCGCTCTCCGGCCGTCCCCTCAGCGCCATGTCGAGGTAGCTGACCACGTTCAGCGCGGTGCTGCCGACGGCGCCAGCGATCGCGCCGTCGGCCACGTCGACAGTCCTCACTTCGGGTCGCCCGGTTCGCGCTCGCTCTTCGGGCCGTACGTCCGCTCACCGCGCACCACGCCCCGTTGACCGCGATCCTCCTGGAGGATCCGGTTCGCGACCTGGTTGGCCTTGCCGTCGGGTACTCGGCGCCCGGAGTCGTCGATCGCGTTGCGCAACCGCGCGCGCTGCTTGTCGTACGCGTTACTGCCCGGCCGTGGTCCTGGCATCTGTGCCTCCTTCGTCGGTCTGGGCACCTGGTGCTGCCCACCGTCCGCTGGGCGTACCGCGGCCGTCTACCCGTCTGGTGGCGGACCAACCACCGGCGCGCTATTGGGGAGCGCGGACCACGACCACCGGGCACTGCGCGTGGTGCAGCATCGACTGGCTCACCGACCCCAGCAGCAACCCGGTCACCTCGCCGCGTCCGCGCCCACCGACGACCGCCAGTTGGGCGGAGCGGGACGCCTCGGCGAGCACGGTGCCAGGTCGGCCATGCACCACCTGGCAGGTCAACCGCAGACCCCTGTGGTCCTCGGTGAGCCCGGTCAGCCACCCGGCGAGCATCTGCTCCTGCTCGCCGCGCAGCTTCACCTCGTCGTACACCAGGGGTTGCATGTCGCCCGGGCCGCTGCTGCCGGGGTGTCGGTAGGCGTGCACCGCCACCAGTGGCACGCCGAGCGACACGGCGGTCTCGGCAGCGAAGTCCGCCGCCCGCCGGGAGGCGTCCGAGCCGTCCACCGCGACCAGGACCGGCTCGTCGGGTCGTTGCGTGCCGCGCGCGACCAGCACCGGGCAGTCGGCGTACGCGGCGACCTGCACCGCGACCGAGCCGACAAGCAGCGCGGAGAACCCACCCAGCCCGCGATCGCCGAGCACGATGAGCGCGGCGGTGGGGGACTCGCCCACCAGCACCGCGGCGGCCTCTCCGTCGATGATCTCGCCGGAGATCGACAACCCGGGCACTGTCGCCTCGGCCTCGCGCACCGCGGCCTCGACGAGTTCCTCGGCCCGGTGGCGCAGCCCTCCGCCGGGCGGCGCCTCCGGGGCGGGGGAGACCGGTACGTGTAGTAGCGGCCAGATGAAACCGTGCACGACCCGCAGCGGTCGGTGCCGGCGTGCCGCCTCGGCGGCGGCGAGACGCACGGCGCGCAGCGCCGACTCCGAGCCGTCGACGCCGACCACCACCGCCGCGTTGTTCGCCGAGTTCACCGCCCACCTCCGCTCGCGGCCAGTATCGCGGGCCCGGACGCCCTCGCGCCGCGATACCGCTGAGCGCGTCCCGGTCGGTACGCTGACGACGACCGGGGAGGGAGCGCCGCCGATGGGTGAACCAGACCAGCCGAGCACCGCTCGCATGATCGACTTTTGGCTCGGCGGGCAGCATCACTTCCCCGTGGACGTGGCCGCCGCGAGCGCGTTCGAGCAGGCGTACGGGCCGTGCGCGCCGGTGTTCCGGGAGCTGCGGGCGTTCCTGGGCCGGGCGGTGCGAGCCATGGCCGCCCAGGGCGTGGACGGGTTCCTGGTGTTCGGCGCCGGGGTGCCCACGATGGGCAACGTGCACGAGGTCGCCACCGACGCGACAGTGCTCTACACCGATGTCGACCCGGTCACCATCCGACTGGGACAGAGCATCCTCGCCGGCAGCGACCGGGCCGGCTACGGCTTCGGCGACGCGACCGACATCGGCACCATCGACCCGGCGCAGCTGCACCGTTTCGTGCCGGGCTGGGGTCGGCGGCCGGTCGGGGTGGTCTTCCTGGGGTTGGCCGCGTTCCTCGACGACGCCACACTGACCCGCACCCTCGACGAGCTGTACGCCGCCGCGGCGCCGGGCAGCCTGCTCGCCGTGGACTTCGACACCGAGGAGTTGGCCGGCCACCCGCAGGCGCTGGCGATGATGGGCCCGCAGTTCCGGATGCGTCCACCGGCGGCGTTCGCGCCCCTGCTGGGTCGGTGGGCGCCGACGGCGGACGGGATCGTCCCGGTCGCCGAGTGGCGGCCGGACGGCCCGCCGGCGCGGGTGCCCGACGCGTTCCACGGTGTGCTCGCGACCCGCGCGGCGGACTGACCGCGCCGATCATCCGTCCGAGGGCGTCCGTATGATGCTTGCCCTATAGCAAGCTTCTGGGGAGGACGACGAATGGTAGACGCGCCGGACGTGGTGTCGCGCGCGTTGCGCGAGGCTCCGCCTGACCAGTTGGCGGAGGCGGCGGACCGGGCGATCCGGTCCGCGATGGGCGCGCTGCGCACCGACGTCTTCGTCGCCGACTACCGGATCAGCGGCCTCTGGCCGGTGCTGGACCCGGACCTGCCGGCGGGCGGCTTCCTGGCCTGCCACACCATGGCACAGCGCTGCTTCAGCAGCCAGCAACCGGTACGCGACGGTGAAGGTCCCTGCCGGCTGTACCTGCCGCTGACGGTGTGGGGGGAGCGGCTGGGTGTGCTGCTGATCGAGCTGCCGACCGTACCGAACGCGACGGTCACCGGTCGGGCGACGGACATCGCCGGCGCTCTGGCGGTGGCGATGCGCGCGGCGGACCGGGAGACCGACCGTTACCGGCGGGCCCGCCGACGGGAGCGCCTGACGATGGCCGCCGAGATGCAGTGGGACCTGCTGCCCGGTCGTGGTGTGTCCCACCACGCGTTCGAGCTGGCCGGCCAGCTCGAACCGGCGTACACCGTCGGCGGCGACCATTTCGACTGGTCGTTGGACGGCGAACGTCTCACGGTGACGGTACTCAACGGCGAGGGCAGTGGGTTGGCGGCGTCCCTGTTGACCGCCGTCACCGTCAACGCGATGCGCAACGCGCGTCGCTCCGGTGGCGGCCTGGTGGAGCAGGCAGAGCTGGCCTCGGACACGGTCTTCTACCAACACCGGGGCGCCCGGTACGTGGCCACCCTGCTGCTGGAGGTGGACACTCGCCTCGGCCGGGTGCGGGCGGTCGACGCGGGCTCTCCCCATCTGTTGCGGATGCGCGGGTCCACTGTCGAGCCGATGAAGCTGGATCAGCAGCTGCCGCTGGGCATGTTCGCCGAGACCCGCTACGAGCTTCAGGAGGTGCAACTCGCCCCGGGTGACCGGCTCTTCGTGGTCAGTGACGGGGTGTGGGCCGCCGAACCGCCGGGTCAGGAGCCGTACGGGCAGCGGACGATGGCTCGGTCCATGCGCGCCACGCGGCTGCAGCCGCCGGCCGAGGCGGTTGGTACGGTGATGCGCGAACTGCACGCCTATCACGCGGATTCCGATCTGCGCGACGACGCCGTCGTGGTCTGTCTGGACTGGCACGGTCCGCGCGAACGGGGCACGGGGTGAGGTTCGCCGCCGCGTTGCCGGGCGGGCACCAGCGCGACGACGGCAGGGGACATCAGGTGGAGCGACCTGCGGATCTCGCCGCGGCGATCGACGCGGCCGCCGGGACGTTGATCGCCGTGCTGGAGTCGGCCGCGGCGCGGCATCAGGTGCCGCCCACCCAGCTGAGAGTGCTCACGCTGATCTGCGGTCGTCCGGAGACCAACGTCAACGGGTTGGCGGAGCTGCTGGACGTGGTGCCCTCGTCGGCGAGCCGCCTGTGTGACCGGTTGGAGGCGACCGGGCTGTTGCGTCGGGTGGCCGATCCGCGTGACCGGCGTGAGGTGCGGTTGGTGCCGACCGCCGCGGCGTTGACGCTGTTGGGGGAGTTGGCCGAGCGGCGGCAGCGCGCGGTGCAGGCGGTGTTGGACCGGATGCCGGCGCGGATGCAGCACGAGCTGTTGTTGGCGCTGGCCGGGTTCGCTCGGGCGGCGACGTCGGCGCCCGAGCAGCAGACCGATCCCGCCGTCCAGACGGCCTGAGCGCTGTCCCCTCTTCCACTAGTATCCTAGGACGCTCTACGCGTGGTGATCCACGCCACAGTGCGGCACAGCCGCGCCGACAGCCCGAAGCGGCGCCCGGCCAGCGAGAGGAAGCCCGATATAGTGGCAGCGCACCTACCCGGCCCGCGATCATCGAGATCGCGGGCCGCATCAGGGGAGGGGGCCCCGCCCGGGGCCGCAGGGGAGAGCCGGCGCTGGTCGGCCCGACAGCGCGTACGACCCTCAGCCGCGCCCGGCGCTGGCCGGGGGCCCGCGTGCCGTGGAGGAGGATCGGTGTCGCGTCGGCAGGCTCGGGCAGAGCAACCGCGGGACACCGGTGACGAGACTCCCGGCAACCAGGTGCTCACCCTGCCCAACCTGATCAGCTTCGGGCGGCTGCTGGGCGTGCCGCTCTTCCTCTATTTGTTCCTGGTGGCGCGGGCCGACGTGGCGGCGGTCGTGGTGCTGGCCATCGGCGGCACCACCGACTGGGTCGACGGCTGGATCGCCCGCCGCCTGCATCAGGTCAGCCGCCTGGGCGAGCTGCTCGACCCGCTCGCCGACCGGCTCTACATCCTCGCCACCCTGGTCGCCTTCACCGCTCGGGAGGTGGTGCCGTGGCAGTTCACCGCGGCGCTGCTGGCCCGTGAGGTGCTCCTGCTGGCCTCGTTGGCGGTGCTGCGTCGCTACGGGTACGGGCCGCCGCCGGTGCACTACGTGGGCAAGACCGCCACGTTCCTGCTGCTCGCGGCGTTCCCGGTGCTGCTGTTGGCCAGCGCGGCGACCGACGTGGCGACGGCGGCGAGTGCCATCGGTTGGGCGTTGGCCTGGTGGGGACTGGTGCTGTACTGGGTGGCCGGCGGGATGTACGTCGTGCAGGCGGCCCGGCTGGTGCGCGCGGCGCGCGGTCCGGGAGCGGCGGCGTGAGCGCGCCGCGGCTGGGGAAACCCGGCCAGGACCGGGTGTACGCGCCGGACTTCCTCACCGAGCTGTTCCGCAACCCGCTGGATCCGGGGTACGCGGACGCGGCTGCCGCCCGTCGGCGCTCGGTGGAGTCGGCTCCGGCGCGCGGGTGGCGGGCCTTGCCGGCACGGTCGGTGAGCCTGGTCGTGGTGGTGATGCTCGGTTTCCTGTTCGCTGTCGCGTACCGGCAGACGATGGCGGACGAGCCGGGGCGCAGCCAGGCCCGTTCGGGTCTGGTGTCGCAGATCAAGGAGCGGGAGAGCCAGACCGATCGGTTGTCCACGCGGGCGGACCAGTTGCGCGAGGAGGTCAGTCGGCAGCGGGACGCGGCGTTGAGCGGGTCGGCTGCGGCCCGGTTGCGCAACCTGGAGGCGAGCACCGGGCTGGGTCGGGTGCGCGGTGATGGTGTGGTGGTGCGGTTGGCGGATGCGCCGGACAAGGCGGATGCGGTCACCGGTGCCGGCGCTGGGCCGCCGCGGGTGCTCTACAGCGACCTTCAGGGTGTGGCGAACGCATTGTGGAGTGCTGGCGCGGAGGCGATCGCCATCAACGGGCAGCGGTTGACGTCGACGTCGACGATCCGGTCGGCGGGTGAGGCGATGCTGGTGGATTTCCGGCCGGTGACCGGGCCGTACGAGGTGTCGGCGATCGGGCCCGGTTCGATGCGGCGCAAGTTCGAGGACAGCCGGAACGCGGCGCTGATGCGGAAGGTCGCGCAGGGGACGGGGTTGTCGTTCGGTGTGCGGGAGGCGGATGACCTCACCCTGCCGGCGGCGCCGGAGCCGCAGCTACGCTACGCCAAGCCGTCGGTCAGTCCGAGCCCTTCCGCGTCGGGTGTCCGTTCCGGCAGTCCCGGGTCGTCCGGTCCGGCGACGACTGTTAGCCCCTCCGGAGGTGGCCGATGATCGCGGTGTTGGCGTTGCTCGCCGGTGTGGTGCTGGGTGTGTGGCTTGATCCCACGGTGCCGGCGGCGTTGCAGCCGTACCTGCCGATCGCTGTGGTGGCCGCGTTGGACGCGGTGTTCGGTGGGGTGCGGGCGCGGTTGGATCGCATCTTCGACGACAAGCAGTTCGTGGTGTCGTTCATTTCGAACGTGCTGGTGGCTGGTCTGATCGTGTATCTGGGTGACCAGTTGGGGGTGGGTGGGCAGTTGTCCACCGGTGTGGTCGTTGTGTTGGGTGTGCGTATCTTCGGCAACGTGGCGGCGATCCGTCGGCACCTTTTCCGGGCGTAGGTTGGGTTGCGATGAGTGACGAGCAGACCGACACGGGGACCGGGTGGCCGCAGCCGGCGGGTCCGGTGCGGCCGGGTGGGCCGGCGGGTGAGCCGGATCCGCGGCCGGATGCGCCGGATCCGGATGAGTTGAGTCCGTTGGCGCCGCAGGGGCCGGCGCAGCCGTCGGATGACGAGCCTGCGGCCGACCCTGTGGTGGAGCCGGGTGTGGAGCCGGTCGACGATGGTGCGACGGTGGACCTGAGCGCGGTGTCGCGGTCGGGGGAGCGGCCGGTCGCGGGTTCTGACGGGTTGGCGGAGCCGGTGCAGGAGTCGGCGGCGCCGGTGGTGGCTGGTCGGTCCCGGTGGAGTGCGGCCGGGGTGATGATCGCCGCGCTGTTGGCGTTGCTGGGGTTCACGTTGGTCGTGCAGTTGAAGACGACGTCGACGGATCCGACGCTGGGGGCGACCCGGCAGGAGGACCTGGTCCGGATCCTGTCGGATCTGGATGCGCGGGAGAACCGCCTGCAGCAGGACATCCGGGCTCTGGAGGACAGTCAGCGGCAGTTGCGTTCGGGTGAGCAGGGTCGTCAGGCGGCGTTGGACGAGGCGACGCGGCGGGCGGACGAGTTGGGCATCCTGGCGGGGACGTTGCCGGCGGTGGGTCCCGGGTTGACTGTGCAGTTCGAGGCGGGTGTGGAGGCGATCTCGGCGAACCGGGTGTTGGACGCGGTGCAGGAGCTGCGTGGTGCGGGCGCCGAGGCGATGCAGATTTCCGGTGGGGATCGGGCGACGGTGCGGATCATCGCGTCGACGTACTTCCTCGATGACAACGGGTCGTTGATGGTGGAGGGGCGTCGGTTGTCGGGGCCGTACACGATCACGGTGATCGGTGATCCGGCGACGATGCGTACGGCGTTGAACATTCCTGGTGGGGTGGTGGCGTCGGTCCGGGGTGCCGGCGGTAACGTGACGTTTGGGGAGCGTGAGGTTGCCGAGGTTTCGGCGCTGCACGTGCCGATCAAGTTGGAACACGCCCGTCCGGTCTCCTGACCGGCGCGGCCGCGCCGGACCCGGGTGGTCCGGGGCACCGATGGATGAAGGACGCGTCTGGTGATACCCGAGGATCTGCGATACACCGCCGAGCATGAGTGGGTGGCGGGTGACGGCACGGCTTCGGTCCGGGTCGGCATCACCCACTTCGCGCAGGACGCGCTCGGCGACATCGTGTACGTGCAGTTGCCCGAGGCGGGTGCGGTGGTCGCGGCCGGTGACTCGTTGGGCGAGATCGAGTCGACCAAGAGCGTGTCGGAGATCTACGCGCCGGTGGCCGGTACGGTGGCGGCGCGCAACGACGCGTTGGCTGACACGCCTGAGCTGATCAACACTGATCCGTACGGTGAGGGTTGGTTGGTGGAGATCACGCCGAATGATCCGACTGCGACTGATGGGTTGCTGACGGCGGCCGCGTATCAGAAGATCACCGAAGGCTGAGTGTGCTTGATCCGGTGCGTGGGATGTCTGCGCGCGTCCGGTTGCCCTGCATTTCGGCGCTGGCTAGGCTCGCCCAGTCGACCGAGAACCCAATAGTTGAGCGTTGCGGAATTGCCTTCCCGGGCACGGGGAGCCAGCCGCCGGGTGTTCAAGTGCCCGGCGGCCAGACCCGCCATTACCCGACGCCGACCGAACAGATCCGTGAGGTGGTCCCATGACGCGGCCAGACGACGAGTTCCCCCCACTCGACGTCACTTCGACGCTCAATCTCGGTTCGCTCGACGAAGTGCTGGAGGGGCCGGATACCGATGTGGTGCCGAGCCGGATGTCCGGTTCGTTGCCGCCGGGTATGGCGCTGCTGGTGGTTCGTCGAGGCCCGAATGCGGGTGCCCGGTTCTTGTTGGACCACGATGTGACGACCAGTGGCCGGCACCCGGACAGTGACATCTTCCTGGATGACGTGACGGTGTCGCGTCGGCACGCGGAGTTCCACCGTGATGGTGGGACGTTCACGGTGCGGGACGTGGGCAGCCTGAATGGCACGTACGTCAATCGTGAGCGGGTTGAGGCGGCCACGTTGAGCAATGGTGACGAGGTCCAGATCGGTAAGTTCCGGGTGGTGTTCATCGCCGGTCCGCGCCCGGAGGAGGAGGCCGGCCGGGGGTGAACGAGCCTGCGGCCTCCATGTCACCCGGGGCGGCTCGGTCTGAGCCGCTGATGAGCATCGGTGAGGTGCTTGGGCAGTTGCGGGTGGATTTTCCGGATACCACGATTTCGAAGCTGCGGTTTCTTGAGGCCGAGGGTTTGGTCGAGCCGCAGCGGACGGCGGCGGGTTACCGGAAGTACAGCTGGGACGATGTGGCGCGGTTGCGGTTCGTGTTGACCGCGCAGCGGGACAAGTACCTGCCGTTGCGGGTGATCCGGGAGCAGTTGGCCCAGTGGGATTCGTCCGGTGAGCAGCCGGGGCGGTCGCGGCCGGCGTTGGTGGCGGTCGGTCCCGATGGTGCGGTGCCGGGTCGTGAGTTGGCGGAGCCGGCCGAGTCGTCGCAGGTGCGGCTCGGCCGGGCGGATCTGGTGGCGCGCAGTGGGGTCGACGAGTCGACGTTGGTGGAGTTGGAGCGGCTCGGTGTGCTGGTGTCGGATCCGCCGGGGTGGTATGACGCGGATGCTCTGATCATCGCGTCGGCGGTGGCGGGGTTGGCGGCGTACGGGTTGGAGCCGCGGCACCTGCGGGGTTATCGGACGGCGGCGGACCGGGAGGTTGGTTTGTTCGCGCAGTTGGTGGCCCCGTTGGCGCGGCAGAGTGATCCGGCGGCGCGGGCGCGGGCGGCGGAGACGGCGCGGGAGTTGGTGGCGTTGTCGGAGCAGTTGCACGCGGCGTTGGTGCGGGTGGGGCTGCGGTCGACGTTGGGTCGGTGAGGGTGCCCGGTGGGTGGCGGCTGAGCGGAAAGATCTCTTCCGGGAAGCGTGCCGTAGGCTTGCCGGGGTAACCCCTTTTCGGCGCGGGCGTGGTGCTGTAGCGCATGGGACGGCCGTGTTGCGGTCCGTGTACCGTGCAGGGAAGGGCGCGGTGCGGCGTAGGTGACAACGACACGGAGGCGGCGGTGCGCGAGCTGAGCGTGGTCGGAGTTCGGGTGGAGCTGCCCAGCAACCAGCCGATCGTCCTGCTCAGGGAGGTCGAGGGGGACCGCTATCTGCCGATCTGGATCGGCGCGGTCGAGGCGACGGCTATCGCTTATGAGCAGCAGGGGGTCAAGCCGGCCCGGCCGTTGACGCATGATCTTCTGCGGGATGTGTTGGCGGCGTTGAAGGCGCCCTTGCAGGCGGTGGAGATCACCGAGCTGAAGGAGAACGTCTTCTACGCGGATCTGTTGATCGGCGATGGGGTGCGGGTGTCGGCGCGTCCGAGCGATTCGATCGCGTTGGCGTTGCGGGTTGGTGCGCCGATTCGTTGTGCGGAGCAGGTCCTCAGCGAGGCGGGGATCGTTATCCCTGATGAGCAGGAGGACGAGGTGGAGAAGTTCCGCGAGTTCCTGGAGCAGGTGCGTCCGGAGGATTTCGCGGGCTGAGGTGTGCCCGGGCTCGGTTGGTGATCTTTCTCGGTGGCTGCGCGGCGTGTCGCGTCGGTTCCTCCGTGGTAACCCCTGACGGTGGCGATAGGGTTTCCATGTCGAGGGGTGCGCGTCCCGGAAACGATGCGTCGCCACACTGACGGGGAGGTTGTCCGGATGCACGAGCCGCGGGATTCCGATCCGGGTGCAGAGTTCGACGAGTCGGGTGCCTCGTCGCCAGGTGTGGCGGCTGAGGGTGACGGTTCGGTTGGCTACCGGGGTGTGACGGCCTGCCACGCGGTGGGCATCAGTTACCGGCAGTTGGATTACTGGGCGCGGACGACGCTGGTGGTGCCGAGCGTTCGTGACGCCTCAGGTTCGGGGACGCAGCGGTTGTATTCGTTCCGGGACCTGGTGGTGTTGAAGGTCGTGAAGCGGTTGTTGGATGCGGGGGTGTCCCTGCAGAACATCCGTAAGGCGATCGAGGCGTTGCGGTCGCGTGGTGTGGAGGATCTGGCGGGGATCACGCTGATCTCTGATGGGACGACGGTGTACGAGTGCCGGTCTCCGGAGGAGGTGGTCGACCTGTTGCAGGGTGGCCAGGGGGTCTTCGGCATCGCGATCGGTGGGGCTTTCAAGGAGATCCAGGGGTCGTTGTCGCATCTGCCGGCGGAGCCGGCGACGAGCGGCCCGGTGGAGCCGGCGGTGGCGTCGGGTCCGGATCCGGTGGGTGACGAGTTGGCGGCGCGGCGGGCGCGGCGGCGCGCCGGCTGACCGTTCCGTCTTTCGGTTTTTTTCCGGTTGTTTTCTCGCGACCGTCGGTGACGGTGGTGGGGGTCTATCGGTCGTGTCGGTCCACTGTGGATACTGTGGGTGTCGTGTCGGTGGCCCATTGTGGATATACCCATCGGTAGTGGTGACGCACCGTGTCGTCGTGTTGTCGGGAATCCGATAAGGGGGCGCTGACCGGGGGCGGTTGGCACGCTATGGTCCCTCACGGTTCTGGACCCTTCACCCCCGGAAGGAACGACCGTGACGGTTACGGAAGAGACTGCTCCCGCCTCGCACTACGACCGCATTGGCGGTGCCAGTTCGGTCAAGGCGGCCGTTGAGCTGTTCTATGACAAGGTGCTCGCGGACCCGGAGTTGGCGGGCTATTTCGCTGGCGTGGACATGGCAGGTCAGCGGCGGCATCTGGCGTTGATGTTGACGGTGGTGCTGGGTGGCCCGAACGAGTACACGGGTCGCGGGTTGGCCGAGGCGCACCAGCCGTTGAACATCACTGTGGAGCACTACGCGAAGGTGGGCGAGCACCTGACGGTGACGCTGACCGAGCTGGGGGTGCCGGCGGACATCCTCGCCGACGTGCAGACAGTGCTGGGGCAGGTGCAGGGCCAGGTGGTGGCTGCCGGGAACAGGTCGGGCGCCTGAGCGTGGACGCGGCTCGCCTCAAGCAGAGCTGGTCGGTGGTCGCCGGTCACGGCGACCAGGTGCCGCTCTACTTCTACTCGACGTTGTTCCTCGCCCATCCCGAGACGCGGCAGATGTTCCCCACGAACATGGCCGGTCAGCGGGACCGCCTCGTGACCGCGTTGGGTCACATCGTGTCCAACGTGGACCAGGTCGATGGGTTGGTGGGTTTCCTGCAGGATCTCGGCGCGGATCACCGTAAGTTCGCGGTCCGCGCGGAGCACTATCCGGCGGTCGGTGAGGCGCTGGTGGCCACGTTGCAGCATTTCCTCGCCGAGCAGTGGACCGACGAGTTGGCTGCGGACTGGACGGCGGCGTACGGGTTGGTCGCCCAGGTGATGATGGAGGCCGCGCAGGCCGCTGAGTCGGTCAATCCGCCGTGGTGGGTGGCGGAGATCGTGGCGCATGAGCGGCGGGCGTTCGACGTGGCGGTGTTGACGGTGCGTCCGCAGTATCTGTTGCCGTTCACGCCGGGTCAGTCGATCGGGGTGTCGCACCCGTCGGTGCGGTCGTGGCGGTACTACTCGCCGGCGAACGCGCCGCGGGCGGACGGCACGTTGGAGTTGCATGTGCGGGCCGCGCCGGGTGGTGCGGTGTCGTCGCGGCTGGTGTACGGGTCGGCGGTGGGGGATCGGATCCACCTGGCGGCGCCGGTGGGGGACCGGCTGGGGTTGTGGTCGGCGGGCTCCAGTGACCTGTTGCTGTTGGTGTCGGGTACCGGCTGGGCGCCGGTGAAGGCGTTGGTGGAGCAGGTGGCCGCGGAGGGTTCTCGTCGGCGGGTGGACCTGTATGTGGGTGCCCGGTCCCGTAGCGAGTTCTACGACAGCGATGCGATGGACAAGTTGGCGTCGTCGTATCCGTGGTTGACGGTGACGTACGTGGTCGGTGCCGATGTGCACCGGCCGGGGGAGTTCGTGCAGGCGGTGGACCGGGCGTTGGCCGACGGTGACTGGCGGTCCCGGCACGTGTTCGTGTGTGGGTCGGACGAGATGGTGTCGCACGCGGTGCGGACGTTGGTGCAGGCGGGTTACCACGCGGGTCAGGTGCACCACGAGGGCCTGGGCGCGCAGTGGTACGGCCCGGCGTGGCGGACGGCGGTGCAGCAGTCGGCTGCGGGTGACGCTTCGGGAGGTGGGCACAGGTGAGCGCGAGAAGTGAGCTTGCGAGCCCGGCGGTCGCGAACGGAGGTCTGCGCAGGTGAGTGCGACGCCGATCAGTCGGTATGACGGTGTGCAGGTTTCCGGCGGTGTGCAGGTGCGGATGACCGCGGATCGGGTTCGGCGGTGGGAGTTCGGTGCGGCGTCGTTTGCTCGGCGTGGTTACGACAACGCTGACGTGGACCGGTTCCGGGTGCAGGTCGCTGACGAGTTGGACCTGTTGGCGACGCAGATCGCGACGTTGCGGGCGGAGAACGAGCGGCTGACCGACCGGGTGGAGTTGCACCGGCACGGGGTGATTCCGAGTACGGGGGCGGCGGCGAAGGTTCCGGCGGCGCGGGAGGTGAATCTGCTGTCGGCGGCGCAGCGGGAGGCCGAGCAGATCATCGCGCAGGCCCATGACTACGCGCGTCGGGTCGCCGAGTACGCCCGGGTGCAGTACGAGAGTTACCTGCACGCGGCGGAGGCGGAGGCGAAGCAGGAGGCGGAGCGGGCGGTGGCGGAGTACCGCAGCGCGGCGGGGTCGAGCTTCGACGACACGGTGGCTACCCGGGAGGCGTTGCGGATCTTCGGGGAGATGATGGTGTCGCACATGCAGGCGGCGGCGCGGCATCTCGACGACGGCAGTGAGCAGTTGGCGCGCACGATGGATCGGATCGCGGCGGAGACGCCGGGGGCGCCGTTCGTGGGTGGCGTGGTGGGCCAGTCGGCGTTGCCGCGGCACCAGCAGCGCTGAGTCGCCGGGTGGGGTGCGCTGATGCGGACCCCACCCGGCGCGCTGGCGGCGGTGGCATAGTCGGAGGGGTCAGGCGGGGTTGACCCGTGGCCCGTCCCTGGGAGAGGCGCCGTCGTGTCGGTAGCACCGTCCCCAGCCGGTGGGTCAGCGGACCCGCTGGCCGCGTTGGAGGCGTCGGCGTGGGCGCTGGCGGCCGCGGTCGGCACCATGAGTGACGCCCTGTCGGCCCCGCTCGCCGAGGTCCTCGCGGCGTCGCCGCATCGCAGCGCGGTGCTGGAGGCCGCCGGTCTGCTGTGCTGGGACGGCGGTGCGCCGGTCGCGCACCCGTCGCTGGTGCCTGCCGACGGGCCGACCGGGCGCAGCGCGGTGCAGGCGCGGTTGAGTTCGCTGCGGCAGGCGGTCGCCGCGGCGGCGCAGGAGCCTTCCGGCGGGGGTGGGGCCGGCTGGGCGCAGGTGGACGACGAGGTGTTGCTGCATCAGGGCCGGGCGTCGGCGGCGACCGGCCGGGCGTTGGCGACCCGGGTGGTGCCCGAGTTGGCGGGGCTGGCGGAGCGTTTGGACTCGGCGGACGCCCGGGTGTTGGACGTGGGCACCGGTGTGGCGGCGTTGGCTGTCGCCCTGGCCCGCGCGTTGCCCCGGGTGTCGGTGGTGGGTATCGACGTGCTGCAACGGGCGTTGGACCTGGCCCGCGGGGAGTTGGCCGAGGCGCGCGATGTCGCGGATCGGATCAGTGTGCGCCGGCAGGACGTCGCGGAGGTGGCCGAGCCGGGAGGGTACGACCTGGTCTGGGTGCCGGCGCCGTTTCTTCCCCAGCAGACGTTGGCGCTCGCGTTGCCCCGGCTGGTGCAGGCGCTGCGACCCGGCGGGTGGTTGGTGGCCGGCACCAATCCGCCGGCGGGGGACCCGTTGCGGGCGGCCGTCGACCGGTGGAACGCCGTGCGCAACGGCGGCAACGCGTTCGACGCCGACCGGATGGCGGAGGTGCTGGCGGGGGCCGGGCTGGGTGAGGTTCGGCGTTTTCCGACAGTCCCCGGTGGCCCGGTGTTGGTCGCCGCGCACCGCCAGGGCGGCTGAGGGCGACCGTCGGCGGGGCGGGTGGTCAGCTGAGCCGTTGTTCGAGGTGGAAGGTGACCTCGGTGCCGGCGGCGCTCTTACCGATGGTCTTGCACAGGGCGGCGCGGATGGGCAGCCAGTGGGGGCCGGCGCCGGAGGGCATGAGGGTGGCGTTGAACGGGTGCCCGTCGATGGTGCCGGTGACCTTGACGGCGCGTCGGGTGCCGAGCAGGTCCGCGGAGTCGGGCACTGTCACGTAGGTGGCGAACGCGCCGTCTTTCTCGATGGGCGCGGTGAAGCGGTAGTCCAGTGGTTGCGGGTCCATGGGTTCTCTCCTCGGCGCGGCGGGTCGGTCAGCTGGCGGCGGCGCGGATGGCCTCGGCGATCGGGGTGGGCCCGTCGACGAGCTCGAGTGTCGCGCCGGTGGTGCGTGGTTCGTCGAGCAGCGCGGTGAGGACGTGGGCGACGTCGGTGCGGCTGATCGCGCCACCGCCGGCGTGGGGGGTGAGGGTGACCCGCCCGGTGGGTGGGTCGTCGGTGAGCCGGCCGGGTCGCAGCACCGTCCAGGCCAGGTCGCGGCCGCGCAGGTCGTCCTCGGCGGCGCGTTTGGCGCGCAGGTATGCCGCCCACACGTCGTCGGTGCCGGGGGCGGGTGGGGTGTCCACGCCCATGGAGGAGACGAGCAGGTAGCGGTGGACGCCGGCGCGGGTGGCGGCGTCGGCGAGCAGCGCGGCGGCGGCCCGGTCGACGGTGTCCTTGCGGGCGGCGCCGCTGCCGGGGCCGGCGCCGGCGGCGAAGACCACAGCGTCGGCGCCGTGCAGGTGCTCGGCCACCTGGTCGAGCGGGGTGTGTTCCAGGTCGCAGACGACGGGGGTGGCGCCGGCGGCGCGCAGCGTCGCGGTCTGCTCGGGGTTGCGGATGAGGCCGACGGCGGTGTCGCCGCGCCCGACGAGGTGACGTTGCAACAGTAGGGCGATCTTGCCGTGGCCTCCGGCGATGACGACGCGCATGCGCCCAACCTACCGGCGCCGCGGGTGCGGGCGGCGTCACCGGCTTGACCTTGACCTTTGGGTAACCCTCAGCCTGGTGGGTGCCGGTCGCCGTGACCGGTGCGAGGAGGATGTCGACGTGGGGCTGATGACCATCGGGGCGTTCGCCCGGGCGGCGAGGCTGACGCCGAAGGCGTTGCGCCTGTACGACCAGGTGGGGCTGTTGGTGCCGGCCGCTGTCGATCCGGAGTCCGGTTACCGGCTCTACGACCCGGCTCAGCTGCCGGTGGCTCGGCTGGTCGCCCAGTTGCGTCGGCTCGGTATGCCGCTGGCGACGATCCGGGCCGTGTGTGCTCTGGAGCCGGCGGCGGCGGCTGAGGCGGTCACCGCGTACTGGCGGCAGGTCAGCGCCGACACCGCGGCCCGCGCGCGGCTCGCCACCCTCCTCGTGGACCACCTCTCCGAAGGGGGCGCCACCATGTCCGACCCGAATCCCACAGTTGCCGTCCGCTGCGCCGCCGGTTGTGACACCGGCCTGGTGCGCGACAGCAACGAGGACACCGCGTACGCCGGCGAGCGGTTGCTCGCCGTGGCCGACGGTATGCGGGGGCCCGGCGGCGCGGCCGCCAGCGCCGCCGCCGTCGACGCCCTGAAGCCGTTGGCGTTCACCGATGTGCCGGCCGCCGACCTGCTGACGATGCTGGCCGGCGCGGTGAGTGACGCCGACCGCGCCGTGCACGGGTTGGCCACCGACACCGACCAGCCGGTCACCACGCTGACCGCGCTGCTGCTCAGCGGTTCCCGCCTGGCGCTGGTGCACGTCGGCGACACCCGGGCCTACCTGCTGCGCGGCGGTCAGCTGTCGCTGCTCACGCAGGATCACACCTGGGTGCAGGCCCAGGTTGATCAGGGCCGGCTCGACCGGGACCAGGCCGCGGCGCATCCGCAGCGCGCGGTGTTGGTGCGTGCCCTCGGTGGCGGCCGGCAGGTCGAGGCGGATCTGGCGCTGCGGAGCGCGTTGCCGGGTGACCGGTACCTGTTGTGCTCCGACGGGTTGTCCGCTGTCGTCGAGCGGGCCGATCTGGGGTCGGCGTTGGCCGCGACGGACGATCCCGAGGACACGGTGCGGGCGCTGATCGATCTGGCGCGGGCCAAGGGGGCACCGGACAACATCGCCTGCGTCGTCGCCGACGTCGTCGCGGTGTAGCCGCCGACGTCGCCCGCGCCGGGTGGGGTCGCCCACCCGGCGCGGGGCTCGGCGTTGGCGAACCGGTTGAGGCAGCATGGAGAGGTGATGGAGAGCTTCGACGCGTTGACCTCGCTGGTGGCCGGTGGTGGGGTGGTGGTGCTCAGCGGCGCCGGCCTGTCCACCGAGTCGGGAATTCCGGATTACCGGGGGCCCAGCGGGGTGGCGCGGCGGCACACGCCGATGACCTTCCAGGCGTTCACCCGTGATCCCCTGGCCCGGCGGCGTTACTGGGCGCGCAGCCACCTGGGTTGGCGGCTGATCGCGGGCGCGGCGCCCAACCCCGGGCACCGGGCGGTGGCCGGGCTGCAACACGCCGGGCTGGTCGACACGGTGATCACCCAGAACGTCGACGGTCTGCACGGTGCGGCCGGCAGCCCGTCGGTGATTGAGCTGCACGGCCGCCTCGACGAGGTGACCTGCCTGGACTGCGGCAACCTGACCTCCCGGGAGGAGCTTCACCGGCGGCTGCGCGAGGCCAACCCGGAGTTCGTGGCCCGCGTCGCCGCGATCAACCCGGACGGTGATGTTGATCTCCCTGATGAGCAGGTGGCGGCGTTCCGGCCGGTGGACTGCGGGATCTGCGGCACCGGGATGCTGAAACCGGACGTGGTGTTCTTCGGTGAGACGGTGCCGCCGCAGCGGGTGGCGCGGTGTTTCGCGGCCGTGGAGCAGGCCCGCTCGTTGCTGGTGCTCGGGTCGTCGTTGACGGTGATGTCGGGGCGCCGGTTCGTGATTCGGGCCGCGAAACGGGGCATCCCGGTCGCGATCGTCAACCAGGGGCCGACCCGGGGTGACGGCCACGCCACGGTCTGCGTCGACGCGCCGTTGGGCGCGGTGCTGCCGCGGTTGGCCGCGCGGGTCGGCGCTGGAGCGCCGCTCAAGGTGTGATCGTGGGTCTCTGGCCTCGGTGCCCGGCCCGGGGGTAGGACATCCGCCGGAAACACCGACGCTGGTAGCGTTGAGCACGCCGGTAACACCCACGTGGGAGAGACCGCCCGACAGCACGCAGGGCGGCGCCGAAGGGGCAAATCCTCCCCGGAACCTCTCAGGCAAAAGGACCTCGTGGGCAGGCACTGTGGAGTGCCCCTGTGGGTGCGACAGAGGGGGAGGCCGACACGTCGACCTCGCCCCGGGAGTGCCCCCTATGACCGTAGAGCAGTTCGCCACCCGTCACATCGGTCCCGGCCCCGACGATGAGCGTCGGATGCTGGAGGTCGTCGGGCACGACTCGATCGACGAGCTGATGGACGCCGCGATCCCCGAGGTGATCCGCTGGCACGGCACCCTCGACCTGCCCGACCCGGCCACCGAGGCCGAGACGATCGCCGAGCTGCGGGCCCTCGCGGCGCGTAACACCGTCGCCGTCTCCATGATCGGGTTGGGGTACCACGGCACGCACACCCCGGCGGTGATCCGCCGCAACGTGCTGGAGGACCCGGCCTGGTACACGGCGTACACGCCGTACCAGCCGGAGATCAGCCAGGGCCGCCTCGAGGCGCTGCTGAACTTCCAGACCATGGTCACCGACCTGACCGGGTTGGCCACCGCGAACGCCTCCATGCTCGACGAGGGCACCGCGGCGGCGGAGGCGATGACCCTGGCGCGGCGGGCCTCCAAGAGCAAGAGCGGCGTGTACGTCGTCGACGCCGACGCGTTGCCGCAGACCATCGCGGTGATCACCAGCCGGGCCGAGCCGCTCGGTATCGACGTGCGGGTCCTCGACGTGCAGCGCGACGAGTTGCCGGCGGAGTTCTTCGGCCTGCACCTTCAGTACCCGGGGGCGTCCGGGGCGGTGCGCGACCACGCCAACCTCGTGGAGGCGGCGCACGCCGTCGGCGCCCTCGTGACCGTCGCGGCGGACCTGCTGGCGTTGACGCTGCTGCGCGCACCGGGGGAGATCGGCGCGGACATCGCCGCCGGCACCACCCAGCGTTTCGGCGTACCGATGGGCTTCGGTGGGCCGCACGCCGGTTACCTGGCGGTGCGCTCGGGCCTGGAGCGGATGCTGCCCGGGCGCCTGGTCGGGGTGTCGCGCGACGCGGACGGCAACCCGGCCTACCGGTTGGCGTTGCAGACCCGTGAGCAGCACATTCGGCGGGAGAAGGCGACCAGCAACATCTGCACCGCGCAGGTGCTGCTCGCGGTGATGGCCGGCATGTACGCCGTCTACCACGGCCCGGACGGGCTGCGCGACATCGCGACGCGTACCCATGCGATGGCGGCGCGGCTCGCGGCCGGGTTGCGCGCCGGTGGGGTGGACGTCGCGGACGTCGCGTTCTTCGACACCGTCACCGCGAGCGTGCCGGGGCGGGCCGCCGAGGTGGTGGCCGCCGCCGCGGACCGTGGTGTCAACCTGCGGCTGGTCGACGCCGACCGGGTGGGGGTGTCCTGCGACGAGACCACCACTGACGCGCACCTGACGCAGGTGTGGGAGGCGTTCGGGGTGCCCACGTTCGACGGCGACGCGGACGCGGCCCTGCCTGTCGACCTGACGCGCGGCAGCGACTTCCTCACCCACCCGGTGTTCCGCAGCCACCACTCGGAGACGGCGATGCTGCGCTACCTGCGGCGGTTGTCGGACTTCGACTACGCCCTGGACCGGGGCATGATCCCGCTCGGGTCGTGCACGATGAAGCTGAACGCGACCACCGAGATGGAGCCGGTCAGCTGGGCGGAGTTCGCGAACATCCACCCGTTCGCGCCGGACGCGCAGACCGTCGGGTACCGGGAGATGATCGGTCAGCTGGAGTCGTGGTTGGCCGAGGTGACCGGCTACGACGCGGTGAGCGTGCAGCCCAACGCCGGTTCGCAGGGTGAGCTGGCCGGGTTGCTGGCGATCCGCTCGTACCACGCGTCGCGGGGTGAGACGCACCGCGACGTGTGCCTGATCCCGTCGTCGGCGCACGGCACGAACGCGGCGTCGGCGGTGATGGCCGGCATGCGCGTCGTCGTGGTGGCCTGCGACGACGACGGCAACGTCGACCTCGTCGACCTGGACGCGAAGATCGACAAGCACCGCGACGGGCTCGCCGCGATCATGGTGACGTACCCGTCCACGCACGGCGTGTACGAGACGGGCATCGCGTCGCTGTGCGCGAAGGTCCACGACGCCGGCGGTCAGGTGTACGTCGACGGGGCGAACCTCAACGCCCTGGTCGGGTTCGCCAAGCCCGGCAAGTTCGGCGCTGACGTGTCGCACCTGAACCTGCACAAGACGTTCTGCATCCCGCACGGCGGCGGTGGCCCCGGAGTGGGTCCGGTGGCGGTCCGCGCGCACCTGGCACCGTTCCTGCCCGGCGACCCGCTGGGCGCGCACGTGGACGCCACGCCGGCGATCTCGGCGGCGAAGTACGGGTCGGCGGGGATCCTGCCGATCCCGTGGGCGTACCTGCGGATGATGGGCGCCGAAGGGCTGACCCGGGCCACCGGTGTGGCGGTGCTCGCGGCGAACTACGTGGCCGCGCGGCTGCGGGGGCACTTCCCGGTGCTGTACGCCGGCAACAAGGGCCTGGTGGCCCACGAGTGCATCCTCGACCTGCGGCCGTTGACGAAGGCGACCGGGGTGAGCGTCGACGACGTGGCGAAGCGGCTGATCGACTACGGCTTCCACGCGCCGACGATGTCGTTCCCGGTGGCGGGGACGCTGATGGTGGAGCCGACCGAGAGCGAGGACCTGGCCGAGCTGGACCGGTTCTGCGACGCGATGATCGCGATCCGCGCGGAGATCGAGCAGGTGGGCTCCGGGGCGTGGCCGGCGGGGGACAACCCCCTGGCCAACGCGCCGCACACCGCGGTGATGGTCAGCGGTGACGAGTGGTCGCACTCGTACCCGCGGTCGGTGGGCGCGTACCCGGCCGGAGTGGACCGGGCCGGCAAGTACTGGCCGCCGGTGCGGCGCATCGACGGCGCGTACGGCGACCGGAACCTGGTCTGCTCGTGCCCGTCGCCGGAGGCGTTCGAGGACTGACGACGCCGGAGGCGTTCGAGGACTGACGACGGCGCGCCGGGGCGGGCGGTACGGCCTGCCCCGGCAGCCGCTGCGACCTGGGCGGCGACGTCCCTTACCGGGGGACTAGCCTGGGTCGACGGCGGCTAAACGGTGACGCTGAGTGGTCGGTCAGGCCACGAGGGCGTGGCGGGCGGGGCCGCGGTGCGGTGCGATGCTGCTGCCGTCGGGAAGCAGCTCGCCGGTGTCCTCGAAGACGATGACACCGTTGCAGAGCAGGCTCCAGCCCTGCTCACGGAAGCAGGCGAGGACCCGCGCGGCTTCCCGGTCGGTGGCTTCAGCGGAGGGGCAGGTCGGTTGGTGCTGGCACATCGGGTTCTCCGGACTGTGGGGGCACTGTGTCATGGTTCACATGACCAGTGACGCACAGTACCAAGCGAAAGTGTCCAGCATCGAGCAGGTGCCCGCCTGGTGCACGGGAAATCCACTGAACGGATGAGGAAGGTTGGACCGTACGGCGTGGAAACGCTCCCACACGTGTGGGTCGCGGACAGCGACCCGGCGGCATCTGCCGCCTACCGCGGCCCGGCGGCATCGATCGATGCACCCGCCGCACCGGCCGTGTGCCGGGGTGCGCTCGTCGAACGCGCCCGCCTGCGCTGGTCCCGCGGCGACGGCGGCGACCCCGCGGCCCTCGCCGAGGAGTTCCTCGCCGCGCACGGCCTACCCCTGCACGACCTGACCCGACCCGCCACCGGCCAGCACGGCACCGGGGTCTGCGGCGCGGCGCTGTACCTGTCCGCCGCCGCCGGGGCGCTGCTGGCCGGCGCACCCACCGGGGCACCCGAACCCGCGCCGACCCTGCCCGACCTCGCCGTCGTCATCTACCAGCACGGCCCCACCCGCGTCACCCGCCCCGGCCCGCCGCCGCCGTGGCGGCTCGGCGAATGGGTCGAGAGCTGGACCCCCGACCAGCACGCCGCCGCCGTCGACGCGGTCCGCGCCGCCATCGGCCGCGGCGACGTCTACCAGAGCAACCTCGTCGGCCACGCCGCCGCCCCCTACACCGGCGACCCACTGCCCGCCCTGAGCCGCCTCGGCGCGCTCCCCGGCGCCCGCTACGGCGGCGTCCTCACCGGCGACGGCTGGGCCATCGGCTGTGCCTCCCCGGAAACCCTCGTCGAGGTCACCGACGGGCACGTGATCACCCGACCGATCAAGGGCACCCGCCCGGCCACCGCCACCGGCCGCGCCGAACTGCTCGCCAGCGCGAAGGAACGCGCCGAACACATCATGATCGTCGACCTGGAACGCAACGACCTCGCCCGCATCGCGCGCACCGGCACCGTCACCGTCGACGAGTTGTTCGCCGTGCGCCGCTGGTGCGACCTGTGGCAGGCCGAGTCGACAGTCCGCGCCGCCGCCGCCGACGGCCTCGGCCTCGCCGACCTGCTGCGCGCCACCTGCCCCGGCGGCTCCGTCACCGGCGCCCCGAAACTCGCCGCCCTGACCCAGATCAGCGCCCTCGAACCGGTCGGGCGGGGCGCCAGCATGGGCGCGCTGGGCTGGGTCGCCCCGGGCCACGTCGACCTGGGCCTGACCATCCGCACCGCCGCCGCCGACGGCCAGCGGCTGCACACCTGGGCCGGCGGCGGCATCACCTGGGACAGCGACGCACGCGCCGAGGTCGCCGAGGCCGCCGCGAAGACCACCCCGATCCGCGCCACCCTGGCCGGGCGCTGACCGCGCCACCGCACGGCGATACGCTGAACCCCATGACCATGCGGCCCATCCGGATCATCGGCGACCCTGTCCTGCGCACCGGATGCGAACCGGTCACCACCTTCGACGCCGAGCTGCGGACCCTCGTCACCGACCTGATGGACACCCTGCTCGGCGCCCCCGGCCGCGCCGGCGTCGCCGCACCGCAGATCGGCGTCAGCGCCCAGGTGTTCGTCTACGACGCCGACGGGCACCGCGGCCACCTCATCAACCCCACCCTGGAGCTGTCCGACGAGCTCCAGGACGACGAGGAGGGCTGCCTGTCCATCCCCGGGTTGTACTTCCCGACCGTGCGGGCCCTGCACGCCACCGCCCACGGCGTCGACCAGCACGGCGAGCCGCTGACCATCGCCGGCAGCGGCTTCCTGGCCCGCGCCCTGCAACACGAGACCGACCACCTGAACGGGCGGCTCTACGTCGACACCCTGCGCGGCGACACCCGCCGCCGGGCCCTGCGCGAGATCCGCGCCGGGCGCTTCGACTCACCCAGCCGCCGCGGCTAGCTCACCCACTGGTCGTGGCCCAGCTTCGCGACCAGGGCCACCACCACCACCAGCAACACCACCCGGACGAACCCGGCGCCGCGGCGCAACGCCATCCGCGCCCCCAGCACCGCGCCGGCGATGTTGCACACCGCCATGCCCGCGCCCAGCAGCCACCACACGTGCCCGGTCACCCCGAACACCACAAGCGCGCCCAGGTTCGTCCCCGCGTTGACGACCTTCGCCATCGCCGAACCGTGCACGAAGTCCGCGCCCACCAGGGCGGTGAACGCCAACACCAGGAACGTGCCGGTGCCCGGGCCGATCAACCCGTCGTACAGGGCGATCCCCACCCCGGCCACCGCGATCACCATCGCCACCCGTACCGGGGTGCGCTTCGCCGGTACCGCCACCACCCCCATCCGGGGACGCAGCAGCACGAACACCGCCACCGACACCAGCACCACCAGCACGACCGGCCGGTACGCCGACGCCGGCACCGCCCCGGCCAGCGCCGCGCCCACACCCGCGCTGAGCACCGCGAACCCCGCCGCCGGGCCCGCCACCCGCCAGTCGACAGTCGTTCTGCGGGCGTACGTCGCCGCCGCCGTGGCCGTACCGAAGATCGCGGCCAACTTGTTCGTGCCCAACGCGGTGGCCACCGGCAATCCCGGGGCGGCCACCAACAACGCCGGCAGCAGCAACAACCCGCCACCACCGACCACGGCATCGACCCACCCGGCCATCGCGGCGGCGGCCAGCAGGGTACTCAGCGTCACGGCGTCCACGGGCAGCAAGTCTGCCCACCCGACGCGCCGCGGCGGCACCCGAGTGGCCAGCCTCACCCGGTCACCGACCCCGCGTCCGCCGCAACCACACCCCCAACGCTCCGACCGCCACGAACACCAGCACCGAACACAACAACACCTTCACCACCGGGCAACCATGCCACGGGCACGTAAGGTGCAGGAGTGCGCCTGGCCACCTTCAACCTGCTGCACGGACGGTCCCTCACCGACGGGCTCGTCGACTCCGACCGACTCGCCGCCGCCATCGGCGCCCTCGACGCCGACGTGCTCGCCCTTCAGGAGGTCGACCGCGACCAACGCCGCAGCGGCCACCTCGACCTCACCGCCATCGCCGCCCGCGCCCTGGACGCGCCGCACCACCGCTTCGCCGCCGCCGTGGTCGGCACCCCCGGCGAACAGTTCCGCCCACTGCGCCACGACGACGACGGCCACGGCGAACCCTGCTACGGCATCGGGCTGATCAGCCGACACCCCGTACGCAGCTGGCAGGTCACCCGACTCAAGCCGGCGCCGGTGCGCTCACCGGTCTACGTGCCCGGCCCCCGCGGCGGCCTGATCCTGCTGCACGACGAACCCCGCGTGGTCCTCGCCGCCGTCCTGGACACCCCGCACGGCCCTCTCACCGTCGCCGCGACCCACCTGTCCTTCGTGCCCGGCTGGAACGCCCGCCAACTACGTCAGACCGTCCGTGCCCTGCGTGCGCTGCCGGGGCCCCGCGTCCTGCTCGGCGACCTCAACCTGCCCGCCGGCGCGGCCCGGCTCGTCTCCGGCTGGCACCCCCTGGGTCGACGCCCCACCTACCCGTCCGGGCAGCCCCGCGTTCAACTCGACCACATCCTCGCCGACCGGCACGCCCTCGACCAGCTCCCACCCGTACGCGCTGTCACCGCGCCGGCGTCCACCATCTCCGACCACCGCCCCCTGCTGGTCGACCTCGGCTGAGCATCATCGCCCAACCGGCCGCATCGCGGCTCACGAATGCCTAGGGTGGGCTCGCCGACACCACGCTGTCGCACCATCGCCACCCCCGACACCACAGGGAGCTGACCATGAGCGACACGCCGGACACGATCGTCCTCATCCACGGGTTCTGGGTCACCCCCCGCAGCTGGGAACACTGGGTCACCCACTACCAGGACAAGGGCTTCCGGGTGCTCACCCCCACGTACCCCGGCCTGGAAGGCGAGGTCGAGGCGATCAACGCCGACCCCAGCCCGCTGGAGACGCTGACCGCGCCACAGATCATCGCGCACCTGTCCGCGGTGCTCGACGCGCTGCCCACGCCACCCATCCTCATGGGCCACTCCGCCGGCGGGGCGTTCACCCAGGTGCTGCTCGACCACGGCTACGGCGCCTCGGCGGTCGTGCTCAACTCGGCACCCACCGAAGGCGTCACGGTGACTCCCTTCTCGCAGCTGCGTTCCACCTTCCCGGTGCTGCGCAACCCCGCCAACCGGCACCGCGCCGTCGGGTTCACCTTCGAGCAGTGGAACTACGCGTTCACCAACACCTTCGACGAGCAGACCGCCCGCACCCTGTACGAGCGCTACGCCATCCCCGCCGCCGGCGGCATCCTCTGGGACAGCGTCCTGGCCAACCTGCTGCCCGGCCCCCAGGACATCGCCGTCGACTACCACAACGACCAGCGCGCGCCGCTGCTGTTCATCTCCGGCTCGGCAGACCACATCATGCCGCCCAGCGTGCAACGCGCCAACGCCGCGCACTACAAGGGCGACACCATCACCGAGGTCGAGCTCTTCGAGGGGTACGCGCACCTGCTGCCCGCCCAACAGGGCTGGCAGCGCATCGCCGACGTCGCCCTCGACTGGGCCCTGCGCCACGCCCGGTGAGCGCCGCAACGCCGTCGCGGATCACCCACATCGGCGGCCCCGCGTCCCACTCGACCACGTCCTCTCCACGGTCGCCCGGCCCGTCACACCCGCAGCGGTGTCGCGCCGCCGCCAGTGACGTACCCGGCGACGACGCGCGCGAGGTGATCGATCGCGTCGCGGGTGCCGACGGTGATCAAGGCGTCGCCGTATCGCAGGGCCCACCGACTGTCGGGGTTGAGGGTGGGGTGGCCGTCGCGCACAACCGCGACGACGGCGGCGTCGCTGCGCAGGCTCTTCAGGGGTCGGCCGTCGTAGTCGCTGCCGGCGGGAATCGGCACCCGGGCCACAGTTACGGCGTCCACGTCCGCGTCGCCGTCCGGCACGAGGTCGATGACAGAGGTCGCCGCGAGCAGGGTGGCGAGGTGGTGGGCCTCCAACGGCGACAGCGCCGCCGCGGCGCGGACATCGGTGGGATCGCCGCGGTCGTACAGGGCGATGTCTCGGGCGCCGTTGGGGTGGCAGATCACGCCGAGTCGGGTGCCATCGCCGTTGACGAACGAGTACGAGACGCCGACGCCGGGGAGGGCGATGCGTTCGATTTCCATGACGGACTCCTCCTTGGGTGTTCCGCACCCCGTTCGGGGTCGCCGTACTCGCCGTGCCAGTGCGCCAGCCGCCCGGCGCGGCTGACCGCCCGCAGTCGGCGTTCGGTCGCCTCACGAACCGCCGGGGTGGTGAGGACGAGCAGGTCGTCGCCGGTACGCAGCCGGGTGTCCGTCGCGGGGACGAACGCGACGCCGTGGCGAACCACGAGCGGTGCCACCGCGGGGTACGGCAGCCGCAGCTCGTCCAGGTACGTGCCGTGCAGCTTCGAGCCCGCGGTGACGGTGACGTTGATGAGGTCGGCGTCGATGTTGTCCAGCGGGGCGATCTCGACCTGCAGGTCCGGGCCGACGCGATGCGGGGCCAGTCCGAGGCGTCGGGCCAGCCACGGCAGCGACGGCGCCTGAATCGCGGTGAACACCACGACGAGCACGAAGACGATGTTGAACACGACCAGGCTGCCCGGCGTGCCGGCCACCACCGGCACCGTGGCCAGCACGATGGGTACGGCGCCGCGCAACCCCGCCCAGGACAGGAACACCTGCTCGCGCAGCGGCACACGGAACGGCAACAGGGTCAGCAGCACCGAGACGGGCCGGGCGATGAGCAGCAGGGCCGCGCCGACCACCAACGCCGGCACGATCGCCGCCGGCAGGTCGGACGGTGAGACCAACAGCCCCAGCATGACGAACAGGCCAATCTGCGCGATCCAGCCGAGACCCTCGGCCAGTGACTCGGTCGCGCGGCGGTGTGGCAGGCCGGCGTTGCCGAGCACCAGACCCGCCAGGTAGGCGGCGATGAACCCGCTGGCCTGAACCAAGCCGGCGCCGGCGAAGGCGAGCACCCCGCACGCGAACGTGGCGATCGGGTACAGCCCCGAGGTGGGCAGGGTCAACCGGCGCAGCAGCCACACCGCCCCCATGCCCACCCCGACGCCGGCGAGCGCCCCGACCACCAGTTGGTAGCTCATCTGGGCAAGCATCCCGCCCGGGGACAGCGTCGTCAGACTTGTCGCGCTGAACGCCAGCACCAGGATGAACGTGGGCGCGTCGTTGAGCCCCGACTCCGCCTCCAGCAGGTTGCTCAGCCGGCGGGGCAGCGGCACGGCGCGCAGCACCGAGAAGACCGCGGCCGCGTCGGTGGACGAGACGATCGCGCCGAGCAGCAACGCCAGGTGCCATTGCAGGCCGAGCAGGTAGTGCGCCGCGGCGGCGGTGACGGCGACACTGATGAACACACCGAGGGTGGCGAGCGCGCAGGCCGGGCGCAACACCCGCCGCACATCGCTGAGTCGTGTGGTCAGGCCGCCCTCGACAAGGATCACCGCAAGGGCGGCCAACCCGAGCGCCTGCGCCAGCGCGGCGTCGTCGAACGGCAGCCCGAGGCCGCCCTCACCGAGCAGCATCCCGACGCCCAGGTACGCAAGCAGCACAGGCATCCCGGCTTTCGCGGCGATCTTCGCAGCGCCCACGCTGACAAGCGCCACCAGCGTCCCGGCGGCCAACAGCAGATACAGCGCCGGCAACGTCACGGCGCACCTCCCAGGACGAAGTAGCGCAGCCACACGTAAACGCAGGCGAGCGCGACCGTGACGATGGTCAGCAGCAGGCCGTCGCGGGTGAACCGCCAAAACGAGATCGGGTACCCGGCCCGCTGCGCCACACCCACCATCACCACGTTGGAGGCGGCTGCTACCACTGTGGCGTTACTGCCCAGCCCCGCGCCGAGCGCGAGCGACCACCACAGCATGCCGGCCTGCTCCATGCCGCCGTTCGCCGCGACGAGCTGCTCGATGATCGGGCTGGTGGCGGTCACCGACGGAATGTTGTCGACCAACGCCGACATGAGCGCCCCACCGCCGATCAAGGTCAGCGACGCGCCCAACAGGTTGTCACCGACCGCGTCAGTGGCGAACGTGCCCAACACCTGGATCACGCCGGTGTCGACCAGAGCGCCGACCATGACGAACAGTCCGGCGAAGAATGCCAGGGTGGACCACTCCACGTCGCGCATCACACTGCCCGCCTCCAGCCGCGACACACCCAGCAGGACGACGCCGCCGGTCAGGGCGATCACCGCCGGTTCCAGGTGCAGGACGGTGTGCAGGCCGAACCCGGCGAGGACGAAGGCGAGAACGATGCCGCTGAGCAGCAGCAGGCGCGGTTCGCGGATCGCGTCGCGTTCCCGCAGCGCCAGCACCGGCCCGACCCGTTCCGGGTGGTACGTCAGCGCCGACCGGAACAGCACCCGGCAGAACAGCAACAGGACACCCAGCAACACGATGACCAGCGGCGTCAGATGCACCAGGAACGCGTTGAACGACAACCCGGCCCGGGCAGCGATGATGATGTTGGGCGGATCACCGATCAACGTCGCCGTGCCGCCGAGGTTCGCCGCGAACACCTCAGCCAGCAGGAACGGCACCACGGGTACGCCGAGCTGCCGACACACGGAGATGGTCACCGGCGCGACGAGCAGGACCGTGGTGACATTGTCCAACAGCGCCGACGCGGCAGCGGTGATCAGCACCAGGATGACCATGAGCCGGTACGGTCGCCCCCGGGCCCGCTTCGCCGCCCAGATCGCCAGGTACTCGAACACGCCGGTGCGGCTCAGCACCGACACGATGATCATCATCCCGATGAGCAGGAAGATGACCCGCCAGTCGATGCCCGTGTCCGTGGAGAAGAACGCCTCCTGCGTACCGGTCAACCCGACCGCGAGCATCAGCACCGCACCGCCCACCGACGCGGCGACCCGGTCCACCCGGTCCGTGGCGATCAGCGCATACACGACCGCGAACACCGCCACCGCCAACCAGCCCGCCGTGGTCATCCACCGCCCCCCTCTGCGCGGACCCCGAAGGCCCACCCGCCGTCTGTCCCACCACCGTTGCCAACGCAGGGCGCTCCCGACATCGGGGCCAACACTCATTCCACGGCGCTGACCATGGGGACAACATGGGAGCCAGCCCCCATAGACACCCACGTGGCGCCGACGAGATCCTGGGGTACCGGAGCGTCGACACCGCCGCGGCAGCCGCGCCCGGCGGAGACAACAACGGGAGGCCCGGTACGGTGTCGCTGTTCTGGCGGATCTTCCTGATCAACGCCGCGGTCCTCACCGCGGCGACAGTCCTGGTCCTGCTGGGCCCCGTGACGGTGTCGACACCAGTCGTCCTCGCCGAGGCACTCATCCTCAGCGCCGGGCTGGTCGTCATGCTCGTCGCGAACGCGCTGCTGCTCCGGGTCGGCCTGGCACCGCTGCAACGCCTCACCCGTGCGATGACCACCATCGACCTGCTCCGCCCCGGACCCCGCCCCGCGGTCACCGGGCACGCCGGCATCGCCGCCCTGATCAGCACGTTCAACGCCATGCTCGACCGACTCGAAGCCGACCGCGCCGCCAGCAACGCCCGCGCGCTGTCCGCCCAGGAGAACGAGAGACGGCGCATCGCCCAGGAACTCCACGACGAGATCGGCCAGACGCTGACGGCCGTCCTCCTGCAGATCAGCCGCGTCGCCGACCACGCCCCGCCCGACCTACGCCCCGAACTGCACCAGGTTCAGGAGACCACCCGTGACAGCCTCGACGAGATCCGGCGCATCGCCCGCCGCCTGCGACCCGGCGTCCTGGAAGAACTCGGCCTGGTCGCCGCCCTGCGCTCACTGTTCGCGGAGATCTCCCACCACAGCGGCCTGCAGGTCCGCCGTGACTTCGCACCCGATCTACCCGCACTCACCGAGGAAGTCGAATTGGTGCTCTACCGCGTGGCCCAGGAAGGCCTCACCAACGTCGCCCGGCACGCCGGCGCCAACCGGGTCGACATCACGCTCATCCCGCACCGCAACGGCGTGCGGTTACGGATCCGCGACGACGGACGCGGCATCGACGGCCAACCGGAAGGCGCCGGCATCCGCGGCATGCGCGAACGGGCACTGCTCGTCGGCGCCCACCTCAGCATCGGCCCCGGTTCCGACGGCGGCACCCAGGTCACCCTCGACGTGCCCGGCCCGGCGGGACTGACATGACCGCACCCGTCCGCATCCTGCTGGCCGACGACCACGCACTGGTACGCCGCGGCGTCCGGCTCATCCTTGACGGCGAACCCGACCTGACCGTCGTCGCCGAGGCCAGCGACGGCGCCGAAGCCGTCGAACAAGCCCGGCTACACCACCCGGACCTGGCCATCCTCGACATCGCGATGCCCCGGCTCACCGGCCTGCAAGCCACCCGTGAGCTCATCAGAGAGCAACCGGGCCTGCGGGTACTGATCCTGACCATGTACGACAACGAACAGTTCTTCTTCGAAGGACTCCGAGCAGGCGCCAACGGATACGTCCTCAAATCCGTCGCCGACCGCGACCTCGTCGAGGCATGCCGGGCCGCCATGCGCGACGAACCGTTCCTCTACCCCGGCGCCGTCACCGCGCTGATCCGTAACTACCTCGATCGCGTCCGCAACGGCGAACCGGTACCCGAACGAGCCATCACCGGCCGCGAGGAAGAGATCCTCAAACTCGTCGCCGAAGGGCACTCCTCGAAGGAGATCGCCGAACTGCTGTTCATCAGCATCAAGACCGTCGAGCGGCACAGAAGCAATCTGCTGCAGAAACTGGGCCTACGAAACCGGCTCGAACTCACCAGATACGCCATCCGCGCGGGCCTCATCGAACCCTGACCAGACCCACCACAGCCTTCCACACACCACTGTCCCACACGGTGAGTGCCGAACTCGGCTGGCCGAGCCGCCGGGGGAGGAGCCCCGCTCAGCCGCAAGATTCCCTCAAGATCATTGCATCGATGGACTTCGACGATCATGCTGGTCAACACGCGCCACGATCAACTCGTCGGAGGCCACATGAGACGCCAGCGACCCACCCTCATCGCCGTGTCCACCCTCATCGCCGTCACCCTCACCACCGCAGCCACCCCCGCCAACGCCCAACGCGCCGCACCACCCGACCAGGTCACCGCCCTCACCGCCCACCAGGCCGACGGATACACCACCCTCGCCTGGCAACCCGTCGACGACGCCACCGACTACCAGATCGAACGCACCCCCGTCGACGCCGACAACACCCCCACCGGCACACCCACCATCGTCGGCATCTGGCGACCCAACCGCCAGATCAACCAACAGGCACCCACCTTCGCCGACGCCGGCTACAACCCCGGCGACACCTTCCAATGGCGCGTACGCGCCCGCACCGGCACCACCGAACAGCCCTACTCCGACCCGGTCACCGCCACCACCACCGCACCCTGGGGCAACCCCACCACCCCCGGCGAGCAACTACGCACCGGCTGGGAGACCACCCACGCCGCGCAGTACACCAGCGACACCGACGAGTACGCCTACACCGCCGCCATCGACGCCCTCAGCGACCGCGTACGCGTCGTCGAACTCGGCCGCACCGTCCAGAACCGCCCCATCAACATGCTCGTCATCGGCCACCCCACCCCGGCGGCCACCCCCGAAGCCGTCGCCGCCACCGCACCCGTGGCCATCAACTGCAACGTGCACGGCAACGAACCCGGCGACCGCGAAGCCTGCCTCATCATGGCCCGCCAACTCGCCTTCAGCACCGACCCCCGCATCACCGACCTGCTCAGCCACACCACCGTCCTGATCGTCCCCACCATCAACGGCGACGGCCGCGCCAACAACACCCGCGGCAACTCCACCGGCCAGGACCTCAACCGCGACTACTCCCTGATCCGCCAACCCGAAACCACCGCGTACATCAAAATGGTCCGCGACTACCGACCCGTCGCCGGCTACGACGGCCACGAGTTCGGCAACTCCCGCGCCGGCGACCTGCCGATGCTGCCCCCACGGCATCAGAACGTCGCCCAACCCATCTTCGACCAGTCCCAGGACATGATCGAAGGCCACATGTACGCCAAGGGCGCCCAAGCCGGCTGGTGGGCCTGCCCCTACGGCTGTGAAGGTGGCGGCAACGTCGGCCTCAGCGAGGAAACCATCCTGCGCAACACCCTCGGACTCAAGAACGTCACCAACTCCCTGCTGGAACTCCGCAGCTCCGGCGGCCAGACCCGCCCCGACGAGGGCAACACCGCCAACAACCGACGCCGCAAGACCTACTCCGCCCTGTGGACCTTCCACCAGTTCCTCGACTACCACCGCGCCGACCGCGCCGACATCCTGAAGGCCCGCAGCGAAGCCATCGAAACCCAAGCCGCCAACACCGGCCGGCTGGTCTTCCGCGGCTCCCGCCCCATCCCCGCCCACCCGGCACCGCACCCCGGCGACAGCCCACCACCGCTGGACGCACCCCCCGCCGACCTCATCCTCGACAACGCCCCGTGCGCCTACAAGCTCACCGACGAGCAGTACAACGGCGCACGCACCGACGGACCAGGCGGCGCGGGCAGCACAGTCGCGCAGCGCATCGCCGCGCACGGCTGGAAGGTCATCAAGACCGACGACGGCTACTACGTACCCCTCAACCAGCCCGAACGCGGCCTGATCCCGCTGCTGCTCGACACCAAGGGCGTGGAGAAGCTGACCGACGGCGAACGCGTCTACCCGACCCTCACCGGCCGGCGTAACGGACCGCTCGTCGTATCCGCCTTCACCTGCGCCGCCGACGCCACCATCAACGGCCCGGTCACCGTCCGGACGGGCGCCGCACTCGTCGCGACCGGAACGACCATCAGCGGACCAGTCAGCGCAACCCGCGCCAGCGGAGTCCTCCTCGCCGACACCACTGTCAACGGGCCACTGCAGATCACCAACACCACCGACGCGATCTCCATCATCGACGTCACCATCGCCGGCCCGGTCAACCTGTCCGGCAACACCACCGGCACCGACGCACCCCTGCTGGCCGGCAACACCATTCGCGGCCCGCTCACCTGCACCGCTAACAGCGCCGCCCCGACCAACCTCGGCGTCGCCAACACCGTGAACGGCCCGCGCACCAGCCAATGCGCGTCACTGTGACCGACGACTAGCGAGCCATCACGCCGGCGGCGCGGGCCCAACACCCGCGCCGCCGGCACCCCACCAGCAACCCCCGCACCCGTGGAGGCCGCCGTGTCGCACCCCGCCACCCCACAGCGACAACCCCGACGACACCGCGGACCGCACGGCGCTCGGCGCGTCCGACGGACGCTCGGTCTGCTCCTGCCGACCCTGCTGCTGGCCGCCTGCACCGGCAGCCCCGCAGCTCCCCGCACGAACGCCGCACCCTCTAGCGCCGCACCCCAGCCCACCGGGCCGCTCTGTGCCGCCCTACCCACCGGCACCGACCCGGGCAACCCGAGTTTCCTCGCCGGGCAACCCGTCGACCAGGCGCTGCGCTGGATCCCCACCCTCACCACGTTCGAAGCGGCACTGCGCACCAGCGGCGTCCTCACCGCCCTGGCCGCCAGCACCGGCGTCACCGTCCTGGCGCCCTCCGACGACGCCTTCGCCGCCACGTTCTCCGAGGACAACTGGGACGACCTCATGACCCACCACACCGACCAGCTCCGCACCCTGCTGAAAGCCCACCTCATCACCGGAAGCCACCCGATCGCCGACCTCACCACCGCCGGCGCCGCCACCACCCTCGACGGCGTCACCCTCACCGTCACCCGCACCGGACCCACCGCCCGCCTCGGCGACCGCGCCGACACGGTCTGCGCCGACTACCAGGCCACCAACGCCCGCATCCACATCATCAACGCCGTCCTCGGCCCCCTGCCCGTCACCGCCGACGGCACCGGCCACCGCGCACACTGACCACGCTCACCCGGGCGGCACCAGACCCGCCAGCGCGCGGTTGGTCCGGTTGGCGCGGACCGCGTCACGCTGCTGCCCGGCCGTCACCTCGATGTACGTCTGCGACGACGCCAACGACGCGTGCCCCAACAACCGCATGATCTCCGCCGCGCTCGCCCCGTCCTCCGCCAACCGGGTCGCGAACGTGTGCCGCAGCGCGTGCAGCCGCGCACCACGCGGCACCCGGTCACCGATGCCCGCCCGCCGGTAACACGACTCGACGAGATACTGCAGGCCACCACGGCGCAACGGCTCACCACGCCGATCCACCAGAAACGGCGAGTCGGGACGGACCGACCGCGAACCGAAGCGCCGCACCCGACTGTCCAGGTAGTCCCGCAGCACCCGGTCCAGATCCGCCTCGATCGGCACCACCCGAGGCCGCCCACCCTTGCCCGCCACCTCGATCCGCCGCTCACCGGGCCGGCCGCCGAGCGAGTCGACGCGCAACGCGAGCAGCTCCGACAGACGCAACCCGGCGCAGAGCGCCACCGCCAACACCGCCACGTCCCGCTCCGGCCACGGATCGCGTTGCCGACCGTCGTCGCGCGCGGCGGACGCCAGCAGCACCTCGGGGGTGTCCGCGCCGCGCAGCGGCTTCGGCTGGGGGAGTAGCGCCCGAGGCCGCCCAACCGCCGGCATCGGGTTACCCGCCACGAACCCGTCAGCGACAAGGAACGTGAAGAAACTGTTCCAGGTGGACCAGGCCCGGTGCACCGACGCGGACGCCCGGGGAGCGGCGAACCGGGCGAAGGCCGCGCGCATCACCCTGGGGGAGAGGGCGGTGATCGACAGCGCGTCCAGGGGCAGGGGAGGGGTGGCATCCTCCGCGACGAGAGTCGCGACAGTGCGCAGATCCCTGCGGTACGCCGCCAGGGTGTGCGGGGAGGGCTTGCGGGTGGCCCGGGCGGTCAGGAACTCCTCGATCAGCACCACGAGCGATTCGTCCTGTTTGTCATGCATAAGGGATATTATGCAGCATTTTCGCGTATTCGGGAAGCGGTCAGCGAGGGGGAGCGGACCTCGTCCCGGCCGCCACGAGTACGGCTGGAGCTGACCGAGAAGCACGTAACGTGCGCGGCATGACGTCGCTCGCCGCCACCTGTCCCACCTGTGGTCGACCCGGCACGCCCATCGTGTACCGGGACCTCGACGGTCCGATAGATCTGGTCTGCTCCGAGGGGCACCAGTGGCGGGCCGCTGGCCGAGCCGGGTGGGCTCCGTATGCGTCACCCACCGCCGTCGAGCACGACGCAACGACCCCGACCGAGCCCATTGACGTCAGCAAGGACGGACGGACCTGGCGGATCGGCACGGCCAGCGACGTCGCCTGGCTCGCCGGGCGCACCACACAGGGTCTCTCGGTCACCGCGGCGATCCCGCCGGTGTTCGAGGCGTACGGCACCTTCCACCGGCCAGAGGGTGTCGAGTACCACGCCCACGAACGTGCGGTGATCGACGAGCTGGTGTCGTGCACGCCGGATCAGCCCTGGTGGCTCGGCTTTCTCGACACCGGTGCCCACGACGTCGTCTTTCCGCGCGCGGCGAGGGTGTCCCTCTACGGGGACTGGTCCTACGTGTTGGTCCAGGCCGGACCGGAACAGGCTCTCGCCTGGCGCGTCGGTCACATGCGCGGCGGCGACGGGGTGCTGCCCGACCTGTTCTTCCCGGCGGATCGCTCCTGGCTCGTCTCCGCCCTGTGGGACGACACCTGGACCGACATCGGCGCCAGTGTTGCCGTGCTGACGACCCTGCGACGCAACCCGCTGGTCAACGCGCGCCTCGTCGAGCCGGACGAGGACGCGTGTCCGCCGGGCCTGATGCGCGACTGACCCCTGTCGGCAGGCTACGAGGGGACCCCCAGAACCCACCACTTTACATAATGTGCATTATCGAATCGCCTCGAAGTGGATGGGCGGGAGGTACGGCTACGTCAGTCCAGGGCCCTTGATTCCTGCGCCTTGGGCCGGAACCGGAAGTCGTGACGGCGGCTGTTGTTCGTCAGCCTTGGACGGGGCAACGCTCAGGAGCATTGGCGGGTGAATCCGGTATCGAGAGGTCGTAGGACGAGGGCGAGGAACTCGAAGCCGTGTTCCTCCCGGTGTCGCCGCGACCATCGCCTCTCCAGCGCATAACCACGGGCTGGGAGTTGACCTCGACGAACGCGTCAAGGCCGTCCTCCTGTCGCCAGCGCAGGAGGGTCTGTGTGACTTCACTGCGGCCGCTCCCCCACGAACCCGCGCTCCATCAAGATCCGACAGCAACAGGCAGGATCCGGCCGAAAGGCACGTGAAGACCGTACGAACCAATGCAGAAGGGATCTCCCGCTGGAGTGCTGGTTGTACGGAAGTGCGGCGGCGAGGACCTTGATGGAGGTTTGTCCCCCAGTGTTACAATCGATTCCGCAAAAGGACGTCGCATTTATCAGCTATTCCCTCTCTCTTGAGGAGTGCATCGATGAAGCGCACTTCCCTTCGATTAGTTCGTCAGATCGACGCCATTGTCGCATTGCTTCTTGCTGTCGTCACTAGCACTTTGGGCCTCCTCGACGTTGTGTCGCCGAAAATTGCCGGTAACGCAACACTGGCAACGCTGGCCGTAATTTCATTCGCGCTTCTACGCGATCGGTGGAACAAGGCATCTGCGGATAGGTCAACCGAAATGAGTGTCGCGACGGCATCGCAGTCGCTGACACAAATTGAGCGGCGTATGGCTTCCTTGGAAGCGGCGAGTTCGGCCGTTCTGAAGATGCAGACGACGGTTGAGGGAATTGCACACATCCGGACGGTGCGGGGTGCCGATATCGCTGCGGCGTTCTCTGAAGCCCGACAACATACTGACAGATGGCTGTTCCGTGGGGGTACAGGTACTTATACCCGCGCGGTGACTCTTCCCGAATGCATTGCGAACGCACGTCGAGATCGGCGTGCTCTACTCGTGCGTATTGAAATCATTGATCCGACAAGCTCGGTGCTGTGTGAAGCGTACAGCAGATTTCGACACGCCGTGTCGTCGCGACCAGACGGAACTGGTGAACTTTGGACAGCCGACCGCACAATGCGCGAATCCTACGCGACAATCCTCTCTGCGTGTTACCACCAACAGCGGTTCCAGTTTCTCGACATAAGCATCGGATTGTCGACGGTAATGTCCACTTTTCGGTTTGACTTATCCGCATCTCGCGTCATTATCACCCAGGACGATCCTCAATTCCCCGCCATGGTCGTCTCGAACGGCAGCCCGCTGTTCGATGGGTATGCGAATGATCTTCGGACGACGATGGCGCAGGCTAAGCGCGTAGACCTGGAGGCGGCTGCCCGGACACCCCTAAGTGACGAGCCAACCGTCACCGAGGCTCGTGCTCTTTTTGTCGCGGTTGGCGTTCCTCTGCCTAAGGGCTTCGACGACGTCTCCGTGCGAGAAGTCATCGACAAAGCAATTCGAGCCAAAAATCCCTATGAATGATGCGTTCCCGCACGCGTGGCATGTCCTATAGCTCACATGCTGTTATGATGCTGCTTGCCGTCAGCTGCAGCGAGTGCGCAGAGGCGGTGCACTCGCGATTTCGCGGATGGCGTTACCGCCGACATTGTGGAGTTCAAGCATGAATCAGCTAGACGCAGAGTTGGGCAGGCGGGTAGCCATTGATGCCGTCAATCTTGCCGGCGAGTTCATACACGAACATATGTTCGACCGTCTTTCAATCCGCGACAAGGGGGACGGTGGCGACGTTGTAACAACGCTCGACACAAGTGCGGAACGGATCATTATCGATGAAATAAGACGCACATTTCCGGATCATGCAATCGTCGCTGAAGAGTCGGGATCGCTGAGCGGCGACGGCGAGTTTACCTGGCTCGTGGATCCGCTCGACGGAACCAACAACCTTGCGATCGGATTACCGGTCCTGGCGGTAGGCGTGGCCCTGTGTCGGCGCAGAACTCCGATTCTTAGCGCGGTCCACGATCCTGTCTCTAAAAGAACATGGTCCGCGATCAAGGATCGAGGTGCCTGGGATAACGATGGGAAGACGATACGCGCGCCTGAGCGGTCCTCGACGCGTGGTCCGGTACTTGCTTGGCTGCAAGGATACGATGTTCGCCGAGATGGAGATCCTCAGGCAATTCTTGATGCGTTGATCCGTCATGGGCACCGCTTATTGGATCTTTGGGCTCCGCTGCCGTGTTGGCTCATGCTCGCAAAGGGTGACATCGATGGGATAGTGGGCTATGATGTCGGAGATCTGGACCTTCACGCTGGCAGATTGATTGCTACGGAGGCTGGAGCTGTGGTCCGAAACCTGCACGGCGAGGCACATTCGACTCAGGTTTCGGGCAAGCAGAAGCATCGCGTGGTAGCGGCACTGCCCGGTGAGATCGACAAATTGACCGAGGTTGTGTCTGAGTCGATTCGTAGCTTGTAGCGCTGGGTCACCGTTCTACCGCAGAGACGGGACTTGGCGTACGCGCAGAAGCTGCTCGGGGCGCATGAGGAGGTTTTTCGTGGATCTGCCACAGGTTGCGAATCCGTACTTGGAGCCGGCGCTGCTCGATGATCCCGACTTTATTAACCAAGCTGACAATATGCGCCCCGCCATCGAGAATTTTCTCCGGCGCCACGATCTCGTTGACGTAATTCGGCGCATGCTCGTCGATTCTGCCATGATCCGTTCAATCGCCGATGCCTCGTACGCCCATGTCAACGGGTTCGAAAAGCTTGTTGTCATGCGGGGGGTCGCCGAAAGTAACCAAGTGAGGCTGAATGTCTGGCTGCCGGGACGTGCGCGAATCAATGAGGACATTCACAACCATGTCAAAGGGTTCAGCTCCGTGGTCTTGTGTGGCCGCCTGCGCCTCCGTCATTTTGAAATAGTGAACGAGGGCAGTCCCATTGGGTCTTACCTGGCACGCCCGCCGTCGCAGAACGACGGCGATCTGCTCGAAAAACAAGCAACCGTGTCGGTCGAGGAGCGGTTCTCCGCGGACCTTCCGGCAGGGGCCCACTACTCGATTGACCACAGGCAACTGCATACAGTCCGCGCCGCAGCGGACGAGCTCACAGCAACATTGGTATTCATGACAAGTAATCGCCAGCAGGGCCCTCATGTTCTTCGGCAGGGGCCAGATCGCCAGACTATTCCACGTACTTGTTTTTCTGAAGTCGATGTCCGCGATCGTCTTGAAATGGTATTTTCTTCACTTGCCGGCTCTTGACTTCACGTAGCCGTCACCTAGCCCGCATCCGACCACCAAAGGTGCTTCGGTGGCACCAATGATCGCCGGCCGAATCTGGTTACTGCCGCGCGTCGCGAGCGATTGGCGCGTCAGACGATCGCCGCGTTGATGATTTCTGTCGCCAACACGGTCGCGGCCCGGCTTCCGGGAACTCTGAGGCCGAGCAGGGGTGTTGGCCGGGCCAGGCACGGCCCGCTCCCCCAGCTTGGGCTGTCAGTCGCGCGTGCGGCGCAGCCAGTCCTGGGTGAGTGCGCGCAGCAGGGTGGGTTGTTCGTACGGCAGGTAGTGACCGGCCGCGTCGATCACGGTGAAGGTGCCACGCGGGTAGTGGCGCATGGCGCGGAACTGGTCGGCGTAACCTGCGATCCGGTCCTGTCGGCCGGTGATCACGCTGACCGGGCCGTCGAAGACGACCTCGGCGTTCTCGTCGGGTAGCGCGTAGCCGGGGCCGTTCTGCAACTGCTGTTGGAATGTCGGGTCACCGGGACCGCCGGAGTTCAGGGCGGCGAGCACCGTCGCGACGACGGCTGGGGTGCGGTGGCCCAGGGCGGCGTCGAGGTGCGCGTGCAGTTCGGTGGGAGCGGCGTCGAGCCAGCCCGGGGGCGCTTCGAGCGGTGGGTCGTCGGGCAGGGTCCGGCTGTCGCGGGCGATGGTGACACCGGGACAGACCAGGAGCAGGCCGGCGACGAGGTCGGGTCGTTGGCGTGCGATGCCGGCGGCCAGGTACGCGCCGTAGGAGCCGCCGGCGAGCAGGACCGGCGCGTCGACGTGGTGGTCGAGCCAGGCGCAGACGGTGTCCAGCACCGCCCGGGAGGTGGGTGGGCAGTTCGCGGGGGTGTCTCCGTGGCCGGGCAGGTCCAGGTAGATCTCCCGCAGGCCGGCGCCCGCGAGTGCGGGGCTGAGGGCGGCGGCCGTGGCGGTGCGGCTCATGCTGAACATGGGTAGGCAGACCACAGTTGGTCCGGTGTCCGCTGAGTGGTCGTACGCCAGGTTCATGTGCTCCAACGTCTCATGCCCGGCGAGGTCGAGCCGGGACACCGGGCGTGAAAGCGGTGTGCGCCTACGGCGGGTGATGTCTACAGTGGTGCGCTCTGGCCGCCGCCCGTTCACCGCGATCGGCGGGGCCGCACATCACCACGGGGGAACACCTTGACGAGTAAGCCTGTCCGTATTGTCGTTGGCCTGGTCGCGACCGTCGGCCTCGTTGTGGGCTGCCAGCCTGCCGAGAAGGAGAGCGCGGGGACCGCCGCGCCGACGGCCACCGCGGCGCCCAGCCCGACCGTCGACGTGGCGGCGAACAGCAAGCAGGTCTGCGACGCGAGTCTCGATTTTGTCAAGAAGCACTACGTCGCGATGGCCGACGATGCGATCGCCGCCATCGACAAGCCGGTGAGCGCCAAGGAGGCGGGCGCGAAGGTTCGCGGTCACTACACCGCGCTGTTGCAGGACCTGCGGACGGCGGCGCCGACCGCTGCCGATCCGCAGGTGCGTACCGCGTTGGAAACCCTGGCTGCCGGGGTGGAGAAGCACCTGGCCAGTCCGAAGGCCACCGAGATCGAGGCGCCGGATCTCGACCCGCCGCTGAAGGCGTTGGACTCCGCCTGCGGTCGTTGACCGTCGTGGGCACCGGCCGGGTCGGCCGGTGCCCACGAACAGCGTGCGACGGGGGTACGGGTCAGATCCAGGGCACCTGCGGGGACGGGTAGAAGTCGACCTGTTGCAGTCGCCAGCGGGATGCCTGCTCCCCCAGCCGGGTCCGGAACGATTCCCAGTCGTGGCTGGCGGTGGTGGACCAGCCGAGTTCGGCGATCGCGGGTAGGCGGGGGAAGGCCATGTATTCGATGTCGTCCAGGGTGCGCAGCGTCTCGGACCACAGTGGGGCCTCGACGCCGAGGATGGCGTTCTCGCCGACTCCGGTGACCCGGGTGGCGGGGTCCCAGCCGTAGGCGTCGGAGACCTCGATCAGGCCGGCCCAGCGCAGGCCGAGGCGGGTGTTGGCGTCGTACTTCATGTCCAGGTAGGCCTTGTTCGCCGGCGACATGATGACCTTGTTGCCGCGGGCGGCGGCTGCGGCGAGGCTGGCGTTTGTGGTGCCGGTTCCCCAGAACTGGGCGACGGCGTCGGTGGGCAGGTCGGCCTGGGTGATCTCGTTCCATCCGGAGGCGCGTTTGCCGTACTTCGCGACCAGGGGCAGGACCCGGTTCATGAAGGTGCGGTAGTCCTCGTCGGTGGTGGCGTGGGCTTCGTCGCCGCCGATGTGCAGGAATGGTCCGGGGGTGATGGCGGCGAGTTCGCGGATGACGTCTTCGACGAAGCGGTAGGTGAGTTCGTCGTTGATGCACAGGGAGCTGTAGCCGACCGCGATGTCGGTGCGCGGGGGCGGTGCGACGCCGTCGCAGTTGAGTTCGGGGTACGTCGACTGGGCGGCGTTGGTGTGCCCGGGCATGTCGATCTCGGGGATGATCGTGATGTGTCGTGCGGCGGCGTAGGCGACGACGGCCTTGTAGTCGGCCTTGGTGAGGTATCCGGGGCCGACGCCGTCGACTCCGGTGCCGGGTCCCCCGCCGATTGTGGTGAGGCGGGGCCAGGAGTCGATCTGGATGCGCCAGCCCTGGTCGTCGGTGAGGTGCAGGTGCAGGTAGTTGATTTTGTACTGGCTGAGCAGGTCCACGTAGGCGGTGATGTCGTCGACGGTGTGGAAGTGGCGTGCGAGGTCGAGCATCGCGCCGCGGTAGGCGAAGCGTGGGTAGTCGACGATTCGTCCGCCGGGGACTGTCCAGGTGGTCCGCTGCCGGTCGGGTGCTTCGATGTCGGCGGGGAGCAGTTGGCGCAGGGTCTGGGTGCCGGCGAACAGCCCGGCGGGGGTGTTGGCGCGGATGGTGACGCCGCGGCGGGTGACGTCGAGTTGGTAGCCCTGTTGGCCGATGCGGTCGTCGGCGCCGCCGATGAGCAGGGCGATCTCGGGTAGCGGGGTGGAGCGTACGGGCAGGACGGGCAGGGGGTGGCCGGTGGCGGGGCGCAGTGTGGTGGCGAGTTGGTGACCGATGCGCAGGGCGGCGGCTGAGCCGGGGGTGGTGCGGATGACGGTCAGGGGGGTGATCCGGAAGGTGTTGTGCGCGTCGGGGTGGGTTTCGACGGGTGCGGGGATGACGTCGCTGAGGTGTCGGGTTGGTGCGGTGGGTGTCGCGGCGGTGGCGGGCGCTGTGGGCAGGATGATTGGTAGCGCGAGGGCGGCTAGGGCCAGCAGCCGTGTGGTGGTGTGTCGGCGACGCACGGTACCTCCAGGCCTCGTGGTGATCGACCTTCGTCGATTAGAGTCGCAGGCTACCGGCGTTTCGCCTGTACTGTAAACCTTCCTTAACATAAGGGCTCGTCGAGACAGTGTTGTCGCCGACCTCACGTACACCGCACGCTGGGGAATTCCTGGAGTGGGTCGTGCGGTTGTCCGTTCGGAAGATCAGGTTCGGATGATCGAATGGGAAGTGCCATGCACATGCGCTCAGACGCGGTAGTGCTGTTCGGCGTCACGGGAGACCTCGTCTCGAAGAAGCTGTTTCCGGCGCTGTACGAGTTGACCCGGCGCGACCGCCTCGACGTTCCGGTGATCGGCGTGGCCCGCTCCCCCTGGGATGATCAGCAGTTGGTCACCATGGCCCGCAAGTCGGTTGCCGAGGCCAATGACGAGATCGACGACGAGACCTTCGATCGGCTGGCGGACAACCTTTCGATGATCTCCGGCAACTACGCGGACCCGACGACGTACCAACGGCTGGCTGAGCGGCTGCGCGACGCCGAGCGGCCGGTCTTCTACCTGGCGATCCCTCCGGCGGTGTTCGGCTCCGTCGTCGAGGGCCTGGCGGCCGTGGGTCTGGCCGACCGGGGTCGGGTGATCGTGGAGAAGCCGTTCGGGCGTGACCTGGAGTCCTCCCGCGAACTGGATCGCACACTGGGCGCGGCCTTCGCGCCGGAGCACGTGTTCCGCATCGACCACTACCTCGGCAAGGAAGCCGTCGAGAGCCTCTACGCCTTCCGGTTCGCCAACCGGCTGTTCGAGCCGCTGTGGAACAACGAGCACATCGACAACATCCAGGTGACCCTCGCCGAGGGGTTCGGCACCCAGGGCCGGGCCGGGTTCTACGACACTGTGGGCGCGACCCGGGACGTGTTGCAGAACCACATCCTTCAGGTCGTGGCGCTCATCGCGATGGAGGCGCCGGCCAGCGAGGACACCGCGGCGTTCCGGGAGGCGGAGGCCGCGGTGCTGCGGCAGGTCGCGCCGCTGTCGCCGGAGTCCACCGTCCGGGGGCAGTACGCCGGCTACCGCGACGAGGCGGGCGTGGCGGTCGACTCGAACACGGAGACGTTCGTGGCCACCCGGTTGACCGTCGACTCCCCCCGCTGGGCGGGCGTGCCGTTCTACCTGCGCACCGGCAAGTCCCTGCCGGGGACGGCGACGGAGGTCGTGGTCGAGTTCAAGCAGCCGCAGCGCTCGCTGATCCCCGCCGAGCGGGGCACGGCGAGGGCCGCGAACCTGCTGCGTTTCCGCCTCGGACGCGGTGACGGCATCACCATGTCGATCCAGGCGAAGAGCCCGGGTGCCGAGGTGGCGAGCCGTCCGGTGGACCTGTCCGTCGACTTCGGCTCGGCTCTCGGTCGCCGGCAGGAGGCGTACGAGCGGCTGCTCGACGACGCGATGGACGGAGAGCACCTGCGCTTCGCGCGTGCCGAGACCATCGAGCAGGAGTGGCGCATCGTCGAGCCGATCCTGGATCTGCCGACGGCGGTGCAGTCGTACGAGAAGGGCAGTTGGGGTCCGACGGACGCCGACGCGCTGGCCGGCGGCTGGCACCTGCCGGACGTGCGGTAGTCGCGGCCGGAAGCCGAGTCGATCGCGCAGCGCGCGGCGCGGGCGCTGACTGACCGCTCAGCTCAGCGGAACGACCGTCCGGCGACGGTGAGGTTTGCCGCTAACGAGTGCTGTGGGCACGTTGGGGACCACGTTTCTCGTCCTCATCGGAGAGGAAGCAGCGCATGCTTTCCGCACTCGATCGTCGGCACACCGTCGCGCCGCCCGGCTACAGCCGGTGGCTCATCCCTCCGGCGGCGTTGGCCATCCACCTCTGTATCGGTCAGGTCTACGCGACCAGCGTCTACAAGAACTCCCTGATCGCCCACTTCGACACCAGTCAGACGGCGATCGGGGTGATCTTCAGCATCGCGATCGTGATGCTCGGGTTGTCCGCCGCTGTCGCCGGGACCTGGGTGGAGGCGAACGGCCCGCGTAAGGCGATGTTCGTCTCGGCCTGTTTCTGGGCGGCGGGTTTCCTGGTGGGCTCGCTGGGCATCGCCACCAAGCAGCTGTGGCTGCTGTACCTGGGCTACGGGCTGCTCGGCGGCATCGGGCTGGGCATCGGCTACATCTCCCCCGTCTCCACCCTGATCAAGTGGTTCCCGGACCGGCCGGGACTGGCCACCGGATTGGCGATCATGGGATTCGGTGGTGGGGCGATGGTCGCCTCTCCGCTGTCACGGCAACTGTTGTCGTTCTACGACGCCGGCTACGACCCGGCCAACGCGGGGTCGACGGCGTCGGGCAGCGCCCTGGTATGGCTGTTCGTCACCCTCGGTCTGGGCTACTTCGTGATCATGATGTTCGGGGTGGCGAACGTGCGGGTGCCGGCGCAGGACTGGCGGCCGGCCGGCTTCGACCCCGCCAGCGTGGCGGCGAAGCCGCTGGTCACCACGGCGAACGTGTCGGCGGCGAACGCGGTGAAGACCCGCTCGTTCTGGCTGCTCTGGGTGGTGCTGTTCTGCAACGTGACCGCCGGCATCGGCATCCTCGAGCAGGCCAGCCCGATGATCCAGGACTTCTTCCGCGACAACGGCACCTCGGCGGTGACAGTCGCGGCGGCCGGCGGGTTCGTGGGTCTGCTGTCGCTGTTCAACATGGCCGGTCGGTTCGTGTGGTCGTCCACCTCGGACATCATCGGCCGCAAACCGATCTACCTGGTGTACCTGGGTGTCGGCATGGTGCTCTACGCGCTGCTGGCGCTCGTCGGGCAGACCTCGACGGCCCTGTTCGTGCTGTTGGCCTGCGTGATCCTGTCGTTCTACGGCGGTGGCTTCGCGACAGTGCCGGCGTACCTGCGGGACCTGTTCGGCACCTTCCAGGTCGGTGCGATCCACGGTCGGCTGCTGACGGCGTGGTCCGCGGCGGGGATCGCCGGACCGCTGATCGTCAACGGGTTCCTCGACGCGCAGGGCGAGCCGGGCTCGCTGACCGCCGCGGCGTACCGTCCGGCGCTGTTCACGATGGTGGCTGTGCTGGCCGTGGGCTTCGTGGCGAACCTGCTGGTGCGCCCGGTGCCGCAGCGCTACCACGAACCGGCGACGGAGCAGAACCCGCAACAGGGCGCGGATGAGGAAGCGGATCGGGACATGGACGAGGACACGACGGCGCAGAGGAGTGGTACGCGATGAGTGAGGACAGCCGACCCGGGCAGCAGACCCGGTTGTGGATCTCCTGGTTGGTGGTGGCGGCGCTGCTCGGCTACGGGGTCGCCCAGACCGTCGTCACCGCGGCGAAGCTGTTCACCCACTGAGCCGGATCCGGCGGTCTACGAGCGGGTGAACGCCCCGGCGGTCTCCGACCGCACAGACACCCGGCGGTCTCCGACCGCGCAGACGCCCGGCGGTCTCCGACCGGACGGACGCGTGGTCAGAGACCGCCGGAGACGCGCAGCACGGTCCCGGTGGCGTACGAGGCGTCCGGGCCGAGCAGCCAGGCGATGGCGGCGGCGATCTCGTCGGGTTCGCCGGCGCGGCCCAGCGGGATGCGACCGACGGCGGAGTCGGCGCGGTCGGGCACCCCGGAGTCGGCGTGGATGTCGGTGCGCACGATGCCGGGCGCCACGGCGTTGACCCGGATGCCCCTCGGGGCGAGTTCCTTGGCCAGGCCGACGGTGAGGGTGTCGGTGGCGGCCTTCACGGCGGCGTAGTGCACGTACTCCCCCGGGCTGCCGATGGTCGCGGCCGCCGACGAGACGTTGACGATCGCCCCGCCGTCGGTGAGCCGGCGGGCGGCCTGCTGGGCGCAGAGGACGTAGCCGACGAGGTTGACGTCGACGACCCGGCGCAGGTCCTCGACCCGCAACTCGGTGAACGGCCCGATCAGGCTGGTGACGCCGGCGTTGTTGACCAGGCCGGTGAGCGGGCCGAGCTGGGCGGCCGCGTCGAACAGGGCGCGCACCTGCTCAGGGTCGGTGGTGTCGGCGCGTACCGCGATGGCCTGTGCGCCGGCGGCCCGCAGGTCAGCCAGGACGGTGGTGGCGGCGGCCTCGTCGCGGCGGTAGCACAGGGCGACGTGGTGACCGGTGGCGGCGAGCCGGCGGGCGGTGGCCGCGCCGATGCCCCGGCCGCCGCCGGTGATGACGGTGACGGGTGCCATGGTGCCTCCCAGGGTCTGCGCAAGGGCTTTGCCGACGCTACCGTGACCGGCGCGGGTCGGTCGTCGAGAGGAGGGTCACATGCAGCGCGCGTTGGTGCTCGGCGGTGGCGGGGTGACCGGGGTGGCCTGGGAGTGGGGGATGCTGGCCGGGTTGGTCGAGCGGGGCGTGCCGGTCACCGAGGCCGATCTCGTGGTGGGCACGTCGGCGGGTTCGGTGGTCGGCGCGCAGGTGTGCTCCGGGTTGCCCGTCGAGCGTTTCTACAGCAAGCAGTTGGCGCCGCCGTCGAGTGAGCTGGCGGCACGGTTGGGTTTCACGACGCTGGCGCGGTTGATCTGGGCCGGTGGTCGGACCCGGGACGCGGTGCGCTCGCGGGCGCGGATCGGGGCGATGGCGGTGGCGGCCCGTACCCAGTCGGAGGCGTCGCGCCGGGTGGTGATCGAGGCCCTTCTGCCGGAGCAGGAGTGGCCGCAGCGGCGGCTGTTGGTCACGGCGGTGGACGCGTCGTCCGGGGAGTTCGTGGTGTTCGACAGCGACAGCGGGGTGTCCCTGGTCGACGCTGTGGGCGCGAGTTGCGCGGTGCCCGGGGTGTGGCCGCCGGTGACGATCGGCACGCGCCGCTTCGTCGACGGTGGGATGCGCTCGAGCGTGAACGCGGACCTGGCGGCGGACGCGCGGGCGGTGCTGGTGCTCGCGCCGACGTCGGCGGCGTTCGGGCCGATGCCACGGCTGTCGGCGCAGGTGGACGCGTTGCGGGCGGCGGGGTCGCGGGTGGTGGTGCTGACGCCGGACGCGGCGGCGCGCACGGCGATCGGCCGCAACGTGCTGGACCCGGCGCGGCGCGCGAGCGCGGCGCGGGCCGGGCGGGCCCAGGCCGACCTGGTGGCCGACGAGGTGGCGGCGCTCTGGGCGTGATCGCTTACGCTCACCGCGCGGTCGATCAGACGACGGTCGATCGGACAATGGAGGTGCGCGGTGGCGGGTGTGGGTGTCGGCGACGTGGTACAGGATTTCGAGCTGCCGGATGAGACGGGCACGCCGCGGCGGCTGTCGGAGTTCCTCGCGGCCGGGCCGGTGGTGTTGTTCTTCTACCCGGCGGCGATGACCCGGGGGTGCACGGCGGAGAGCTGCCACTTCCGCGACCTCGCTGCGGAGTTCACGGCGCTGGGCGCGACGCGGGTGGGCATCAGCCGCGACCCGGTGGCGAAGCAGGCCGAGTTCTCGAAGCTGCACGGCTTCGACTATCCGCTGCTGTCGGACGCCGACGGCGCGGTGGCGCAGCAGTTCGGCGTCAAGCGGCGGGTGCCGTTGGGGCCGTTGAGCATGAAGCGCATGACGTTCGTCATCGGCGCCGACCAGCGGGTCGTCGAGGTGATCCACAGCGAGGTCAGCATGAACGAGCACGCGGACCGGGCGCTGCGCGCGCTGGGCGGCTGAGCGGGCGTGAGCCCCGTGCGGCGGGTGTCGCAGTCGGCTGGTATCAAGACAGCAATCAAACAGGTGTACGGAAGAGGGTTGTGATGGATGCCGGCCAGGGTTTGTCCACTAGCGAGGTGCAGAGCATCCGGGAGTCGTTGGCCGCCGGGCGCAAGCCGCGGGTGGTGTTCACCGCTGCGGCGGGGCAGATCGCCGGTCAGGTCGGTCAGGTGATCGAGCTGACCGACCCGGAGGTGTCCGACGAGTTCGTGGTGGTGCGCTTCGGTCGCGACGAGTTGCCGTTCTCCCCCGCCGACCTGGCCGTGGCGCCCAAGGGCGTGACTCGTCGGGTGGTGGAGCCGAAGCCGGAGCCCGAGCCCGAGCCGCCAGCGGCGGCCGCACCGGAGTTCGTGTTGGACACGCCGCGGGTGCCCGCGCAGCGACAGGAGGAGCCGAAGGTGGAGCAGACGGAGAAGCCGCCGGCGCGGCGGGCGGTCAAGGCCGTCAAGCCGAAGGGCCCCGCGGGTCTCACAGTGACCTTGGCGTACGCCGACGGTGAGTGGACCGTCGCCGCGCAGCAGGGCAGCAAGGCACTGGCGAAGCCGTACGTGGTGAAGCCGGCGGAGGCGTTGAAGATGGTGGCCCTGGTCGACGTGCCGGGGGTGCAGGAGGCGGTGGAGCAGATCCTCGGCACCGAGCGGGCCGAGGCGGAGCAGCAGGCCGAGAAGCTGCGCGCCGAGTTGGCCGAGATCGAGGCCCGGCTGGCGGAGCTGCGCGAGGCCCGCTGAGGCGGGTCAGTGCCGGCTGTGGTGGTGCAGCAGTCGGGTAAGTAGTCGCGTCAACTGCTCGCGCTCGGCGGCGGACAGCGGGGCGAGCAGGTCGGCTTGGACGCGCTCGAGGGTCACTCCCATCCGGCGGGCCTCGTCGGCGCCGGCGTCGGTGGCGCTGATGACGTTGCGGCGGCGATCGGCCGGGTCGGGGGCACGCACCACGAGCCCTCGGCCGGCCAGGTCGTTGATGGCGGCCACCACGTCGCTGCGGTCGATGCCGCAGCGCCGGCCGAGGTCGGCCTGGCTCGCGGGCCCGTCCTCGGCCAGGGTGGCGAGCAGCCGGTAGTGGTAGCCGCGTAGGTCGTGCGCGGCGAAGCCCTCGCTGAGCAGGCGGGCGGCGTGTCCGGCGGTCTGGTTGAGCAGCCAGCTCGGGGTGGTGCTGAGCCCGGCGGGTGACTGCCGGGCCGCGTTGTCCATGCGGCGCAGCCTAGCAGTAATCGTTGGCGCGACCCACGATCGGTGTTACGTTGGTGCAACCAACGTTGGACGCGCCAACGTATCGAAGGAGGCGTCATGTCCACCATCCCCGCCCTCAACGGCCAGGTCATCGGCCACGCCCACTACGCCACCCGGGCCCTGCTCGAACGGGCCATCAGCCCCCTCGGCGTCACGTTCGACCAGGTGGTCGCGCTGCACGTCCTCGCCCAGGGCCCGGTCGAACGCGCACACCTCACGCACCGGGTCACCAGCACACTCAAGATCGACGAGTCGGCCGTGCGCCAGGTGGTCGACCAACTCGTCGACGCCGACCTCGCGCAGGTCGACGGCGCGGCCGGCGGCGACGAGCCACGGCTGGCGCTCACCGACACCGGTCGCGCCGTGCAGCGCGGCGTCGTCGCCGCCGTCGCCGACCTCAGCGCCCGGCTGTACGCGCAGATCCCCACCGACGAGGCCAGCACGGCAGCGCGGGTGCTCACCATCGTCACCCAACGCGCGAACGCCGAGCTGGCGGCGATCCCGGCCTGACCGCGCCAAGGCCCGTGGTGGCGGTGATCCCGGCCTGACCGGACACCGCGACCGAGCGACCGGCGCCCAGGACGCTGAGCCTGGGGCCGGCCGCCCGGACCACCTACCGCGCCGGGCGCTGCCCGAGCTCCGACACCACGGCCCGTTGCAGCACCGCGGTCGTGCCCAGCACCGTCCCGGCCGGCCCGTCGACGGTGTCCGCCACGAGATAGCTGCGCTCACCGAGGTAGTCGAAGGTCCGCTCATCGAAGATCCACTCGTCGCGGCGGCTCCGCTCGGTGTGCGCGACGGCTATCCCCCGCCGCCCAGCCGCGTCGGCGACCCCGCGCACCACCTCGACCCCGGGGATCTTCGCCGCGGCCCGGTAGAGCGCGGCGCTCGTGACCGGCGGCACCAACGACTCGCGCAGAATGTCGCCGATCGCGGTGAACGCCGCGCCGTCGCGGCTGTTGCCCCGGCCCCGCTGCTGGCGTTCCCCGTACAGCTTCGCCAGCAGGGCGTCCGGGTCCTCGGGCAGGTCGACCAGCGCCGCGTTCGGCGTCACGTCCGTGAGCGTCTCGCGCTGCGGGACCACACCGATGATCGGCGCGTGGAAGAACGGCTGCTGCAACAGGCCGTCACCCCGCTCGTTCCGGGGGATCCAGATCTCCCGCTCGTGCACCGGCCGTAGCCGCGCCGGGCCGTCACCGAGCTCGGCGAAGGCACCCCGGCTCCTGATGTAGACGTACCCGCCCGCGCCGGAGGGTGGTCCCGGCTTGTCGCTGGCCACCGCGGCCATCCGGTTCAGCAGCAGTGACGCCCCGACGCGTTCCCCCTGCTCGACCGGGACGATCAGTGGCGCGCTGTCCGCCGACCACGGCTGGGCGATCATCCCGGCCGCGACCGCGACGGTCAGCACGCCCGCCACGGGCGCGAGCACCCGCATCCGTCGTGGCCGCCGCGACGGCCGCCGGATCTCGGTCAGCAGATGATGCCGCAGTACCTGTCGGCGCATCGCCGGCAGGGCCGGCACGGGCGCGGCGGTCGGCTCTGTCATCGGTACTCTCCCTGCTCGACGGGGGTCATCCGGATGCCGGCCAGCTCCTGCTGTGCCAGCGCTCGCAACCGGGCCCGGGCCCGCGACAGCCGGGAGCGCACGGTCCCGACGGGTACGCCCAGCGCCTCGGCCGCCGCCGCGTAGTCCAGTTGCGACCACACGCAGAGCAGGAACACCTCCCGGTCGGCGCGGCGCAACGCCCGCAGTCCCGCCATGGCGGCGGCCACCTGGTCGGCGTCGTGCATCCGGTCGACCACCGCGTCGGCAAAGTCCGGGACGGTGTCGCGTACCGGCAGCCGCCGCAACGCCTCCCGGTGCCGGCGCGCTGCCCGCCGGCGATTGCGCAGCACGTTTGTCGCGATCCCGAGCAGCCACGGCCGCAGGCTGTCCCCATCCGGACGCAGGGATTCGCGGATCCGCCACGCTTCGAGGAAGGTCAGCGACACCACGTCCTCGGCGTGCGCCGGATCGCTTCCGCTCCACAGCGCATGTCGATGAACCGCGTCGGCGTGCTCGTCGAAGAGCTCACCCAACGCATCGGAGTCTCCGGCCCGGATCCGGGCGCGCATCTCGGCTGTCACACCTGTATCTGTCCGCTGCCGCCGCTGAGTTCCCACTTCGGAGGCGGAAACCGTCGGCCGCCGGTCAGAAGTAGTCGAGCAACTGCGCGGGGCCGCCGGAGGCCAGGAGGTCGAGCGCGGCCGGGTCGACGCCCGGGCTGTGGTGCAGCAGCCCGGCCTGCGCGACCGAGCGGGCGGGCGCGGCCCCGGCGTAGAGCAGGGCGAAACCGCGCACGTCCAGCCGCAGCTCGGCCTCGCCGTCGACGCGGGTCAGCTCGGCGGCGCCGTCGGCGACAGCCAACCGCCAGGTGCCGGAGTTCCAGTCGGCGAGCGGGTCGGTGAGGCCGAAGTCGACGGCGCCCCGGGCGTGCGCCGGCCACCCCCGCGCGCTCACCGCGCGGGCGACGTCGACCGGTCGGTGCATCCACAGGTCCCGCTCGTGGTCACGGGCCGACTCCAACGGCAGGTGAGGGCTGACCGCGTCCCCGTCGAGCGGGCACAGCCGCAGGGTCGGCGCGACACTGGCCCAACTGCCGAGCACCCCGACGAGTTCCCGGGCGGCCTCGGCGGTGACGGCCAGCGCCTCGTCGACGGTGAGCACGGAATCTGCGCCGTAGCCTCGGCCCCTCTGCCAGGTGGCGTAGCCGACCAGGTCGCCGTCGCGCTCGACGAGGGTGAGACCGTCGCCGGGCAGACCCCGGTCGGCGGCGAAGAAGTCGTACAGCTCACCCCGGCGGGTCAGCATGCCGTTGCGGTGCCGGGTGACCCGCTCGTACAGGCCGGCGACGGCAGGCAGGTCGGCGGGCGTACCGGCCCGGACGGTGAGGTGCGACGCGGGCCGGTGTCGGGGCAGCGCGGCGGTGGCCAGGTCGACGGTACGCAGCACACCGGCGGCCTCCCACCCGCAGGCCCGGTACGGGGCGGCGACTGTCGGGTAGAGCGCGCTGACCGCCGCCCCGCGCTCGCGTGCGCCCCTCAGCAGGGCGGTGAGCATGGCGCGGGCCACGCCCCGACCACGGGCCTCGGGAGCGACAGCCACCCCGGCCACGTCGGCTGCCGACACCGCTCGGCCCGACCACCACTGGTCGTGATGCAGGTCGACGGCCTTGCCCACGAGCCGACCGGCCTCGTCGAACGCGCCGTAGCGGGTCAGGCCGGCGGGCGTGGCGGTGGCCTGCGCGGGCCGCTGCGGGTCGGAGCCGAACGCGAACCGGCCCAGCTCCCAGGCGGCGTCGAGGTCGTCGGCGGTGAGTTCACGAACGTGCACGGTGGCAGGCATCGGCACACCGTAGCGAGACGGCCGCGCACCTAAGGCCGATTTACTCGCGGCATGATCAACTAGTCGCGATCTTGCAGTTCCTGTCGCGGCATACGGGGCATCCCACGCATCACGGCGACCGAAACTGCAAGATCGGCGCAGACCAGGGCCCTCTCGGTCAGTGCTGCGGGATGTTGGCCACGCCGATGCGCTTGCGGAACACCCAGTACGTCCACCCCTGGTAGGCCAGCACCACCGGCGTGAAGATCACCGCCACCCAGGTCATGATCTTCAGGGTGTACGGGGTGGACGCGGCGTTGGTGGCCGTCAGCGTGCCGGCCGCGTCCAGGGTGGAGGGCAGCACGTTCGGGAACAGCGCCGCGAACAGGGTCGCCACCGCCAGACCGATCGCCACTGCGGTGCCGGTGAACGCCCAGCCCTCCCGGCGTACCCGGGCGGCGGCCAGGGCACCGAGCAGGGCGAGGGCCGCGCCGACGGCGAGCACGACGGCGGCCGCGCTGGAGCGGATGCTCAACGTCCAGGTCAGGAACCCGACCGAGAGCACTGCGGCGCCCACACCCAGGCGCACCGCGAGGGCGCCCGCGCGCTCGCGGATGTCGCCGGTGGTCTTCAGGGCGAGGAACACCGCGCCGTGGGTGAGGAACAGCGCGAGGGTGGTCGCGCCGCCCAGCAGGGCGTACGGGTTGAGCAGGTTCAACAGGCCGCCGACGTACTCGTGGTCGGCGTCCAGCGGCACGCCGCGCAGGATGTTGGCGAAGGCGACGCCCCACAGGATCGCCGGCAGCAGCGAGCCGACCACGATCGCCGCGTCCCACCGGCGCTTCCAGGACGCCTCGGGGCGCTTGTGCCGGTACTCGAAGGCGACCCCCCGGGCGATCAGGGCCAGCAGGATCAGCAGCAGCGGCAGGTAGAAGCCGGAGAAGAGGGTGGCGTACCACTCGGGGAACGCGGCGAACATGGCGCCACCGGCGGTGATCAGCCACACCTCGTTGCCGTCCCAGACCGGGCCGATGGTGTTGATCAGGACGCGGCGTTCCCGGTCGTCACGGCCGAGCACGGGCAGCAGCATGCCGACGCCGAAGTCGAAGCCCTCCAGGATGAAGTACCCGGTGAACAGCACGGCGACGAGGAGAAACCAGATGGTGGTCAGTTCCACGATGGGCTCCGGGATCAGTAGGCGAAGGCGAGCGGGCGCTCGGCGTCGTCGGTGTCGTCGGTGGGGGGTTGCTCGCTGACGTCCGGCACGCCGGCCTTGGCGTAGCGCAGCAGCAGCTTGACCTCGATCACGGCGAGGGTGGCGTAGATCAGCGTGAAGGCGGTGAACGAGGTGAGCACCTCGGCCAGCGAGACGCTGCGGGACACCCCGTTGCGGGTGAGCATCTCGCCGAAGACGATCCACGGCTGGCGACCCATCTCGGTGAAGATCCAGCCGAAGGAGTTGGCCAGCAACGGCAGCACCGGCATGGCCAGCCCGGCGCGCAGCAGCCACTTGCTGCTCGGGGTGCGGCCCTTGCGCTGACTCCAGAGCACCAGCAGGGCGATCGCGCCGGCTGCCATCCCGAAGGCGATCATGAAGCGGAAGCTCCAGTAGGTGACCGGGATGATCGGGGTGTAGCTGCCCGCGCCGTACTGCGTGGCGTACTGGGCCTGGAGGTCGTTGATGCCGTGCACTGTGCCGTTCGGGTCGCCGGTGCCCAGGTACGACAGCAGGTACGGGATCTTGATGGCGAACACCTCGCGGCTGCCGTCCAGGCTGCCGATGGTCAGCACGGAGAACGAGGCGGGGCTCTCGGTGGTGTAGAGGCCCTCGGCGGCGGCCATCTTCATCGGCTGCACGTCCGTCATGATCTTGCCCTGGATGTCGCCGGTGAACAGCACGGCCGCGGAGGCGACCAGGACCACCCAGGAGCCGAACTTGGTGGCGAAGCGGTACGCGCCGGTGTCGACGGAGTCGCGGTTGCGGATGACGTGCCACAGGCCGACCGCGACGATGAGCGACCCGGCGACCAGGAACGAGCCGGCAAGGGTGTGCGGGAAGGTGATCAGGGCGACCTTGTTGGTCAGTACGGCCGGGAAGTCGGTCAGCTCGGCGCGCCCGCTGTCGGGGTTGATCCGATAGCCGACCGGGTTCTGCATGAACGAGTTCGCCGCGAGGATGAAGTACGCGCTGAGGTTGGTGCCGATCGCGGCGGCCCAGATGCTGGCCAGGTGCGCCCGCTTGGGCAGTCGGTCCCAGCCGAAGATCCACAGGCCGATGAAGGTGGATTCGAGGAAGAACGCGACGAGCGCCTCGATGGCCAGGGGCGCGCCGAAGACGTCGCCGACGAAGCGGGAGTAGTCGCTCCAGTTCATGCCGAACTGGAACTCCTGCACGATGCCGGTGACCACGCCCATGGCAAAGTTGATCAGGAACAGCTTGCCGTAGAACTTGGTGAGCTTGAGGTAGCGCTCGTTGCCGGTGCGGTGCCACATCGTCTGCAGGATGGCCACCAGCACGGAGAGGCCGATGGTCAGCGGTACGAAGAGAAAGTGGTAGACGGTGGTGACACCGAACTGCCAGCGGGCAACGTCCAACGCGTCCACCTGAAAACCCCCAGCCATCCGTACTACGAGACGTAGTAAATACTACTGCTCGTCGTAGAAGGGTGGGCGGCCCGCGCCCTCCCGGGACCAATGACCCTGATCACCCGACCCGCCCCCGCGGCCCCGCCGGCGCGTGCGACGATGGCGCGCTGATGGACACCGCACACACCACCTGGCAGCCGCCGCTGATCTGGCGCGCCGCCCTGCTGCTGGCCCGGGGCCTGGTCGGCCTGCTCGCCCGCCTCGAGGTCACCGGCGACGTCCCGGCGCACCTGCGTCGCGGCCCGCTGGTGCTGGCCGCCAACCACATCAGCCCGTTCGACCCGGTGGTCATGGCCGCCGCCTGCCAGACCCGTGGCGTCGCCCCGCGGATCATGGCGACCGCCGGACTGTTCCGCGTCCCGGTGTTCGGCGCCGCCATGCGCCACGCCGGGCACATTCGGGTCGACCGGGGCACCAGCGCCGTGCACCGGGCCCTCGACGACGCCGCCACTGCCGTCGCGCGCGGTTCGGTGATCCTCATCTACCCCGAGGGGCGCATCGGCCTGGACCCCGGCCTGTGGCCCGAACGCGGCAAGACGGGCGCCGCCCGCCTCGCCCTGGCCTGCGGCGCCCCGGTTGTCCCGGTTGCCCAGTGGGGCTCGCACGAGGTGCTGCCGTATCAGGCGCCCCGCGGAATGCTGCGGGGCATAGCCCGTTCGCTGTGGCGTCGACCGGTGATCCGGGTGCACTTCGGCACCCCTGTCGACCTGGGCGAGACGGCCGCGGCCAACCCCGGTGCGGCCCGCCGCGCCACCGACCGGATCATCGACGCGCTCACCGACACCCTCGCCCCGCTGCGCCCCGACGAGCCGGACCTGCCCCGCCACGTCGACCCGGGCCGCCCGAGCGACCTCACCCGGCTCCACCGCCGCCGCTCGGCCTGACGCCCGCCCACTGGACGCGTTAGACAAGTTTCGAAAAGTCGTCTAATCTGTCAAACGTGAGCACAGCAGAGGCGGTTGTCGAGGACCCGAAGCGCGCCGCCGTCCTGGCGGCGGCGGTCGCGGTGTTCGGGCGCTACGGCTTCCAGAAGACGTCGATGGAGGCGGTCGCCAAGGCGGCGGGCATCTCCCGGCCGGGCCTGTACCTGATGTTCCCCAACAAGGAGCAGCTGTACCGCGCCACCATGCAGGGCGTCATGGAACGCGCCCAGCACGCCATGGAAACCTGCCTCGCCGACCAGTCGACGAGCTTCGACGAGCGGGTCGTGGCCGGGTTGGACGCCCTGATGGGCTCGTACATCGACACCCAGATGGCCCGTGACCTCAACGACCTGCTGGAGAACAGCGAGCCACAGCTGGGCTCGATGTTCCACGACTACCAGGTGCGGGCTCAAGCGGCACTGCGAGCCCACATCGAGGCCGTCGCCCCGGCCGGTCTGCTCGACGAGGGGCGGACCGCTGACGACGTCATGGACCTGCTCTTCTCCGCAGCGCTCACCTGGAAGTCGACCTCGACCTCCAGGGGCGAGTTCCGCGACCGGCTGCGCCGGTCTCTGCGGCTGCTCCACCGCTGACACACCCCGCACTGAAACGCCATGATCTTGCACCCTTGGAGGCCCGAAATGTCACGAATCATCACGCCGTACTCGGCCCAGTCGACCGCCGCTGAGGTGATCGACGGCGTCGACCTCACCGGCCGGCGGGCCATCGTCACCGGCGGGGCGTCCGGGATCGGCCTGGAGACCGCCCGGGCGCTGGCCAACGCCGGCGCCGAGGTGACGTTGGCCGTACGCGACACCGCCGCCGGTGAGCGCGCCGCCGCCGACATCACGGCCGGCGGGGCATCCGGCAAGGTCCGGGTCGACCACCTCGACCTGGCCGACCGCGCCTCCATCGACGCCTTCGTGGCCGGCTGGACAGGCCCGCTGCACATCCTGGTGAACAACGCCGGCATCATGGCCGTGCCCGAGCTGACCAGGACGGCCGACGGCTGGGAGGCGCAGTTCGCCATCAACCACCTCGGTCACGCCGCACTGACCCTGGGTCTGCGCGACGCACTGGCCGCCGCGCGGGGCGCCCGCATCGTCGTCGTCAGCTCGTCGGCCCACCAGCAGTCCCCGGTCGTCTTCGACGACATCCACTTCACCGCCCGGCCCTACGAGGCATGGTCGGCGTACGGCCAGTCGAAGACCGCCGCCATCCTGTTCACTGTCGCCCTGGCCAAGAAGTGGGCCGCCGACGGCATCACCGCCAATGCCCTGCACCCCGGCGGCATCATGACCAACCTGCAACGGCACCTCGACGACGCGCAGTTGCGCTGGGTCGGCGCGCTCGACGAGCAGGGCAACCGCCTGGAGGTGCCGCCGGGCTGGAAGACCCCCCAGCAGGGCGCGGCCACCTCGGTCCTGCTGGCCGCCAGCCCCGAGGTCGAGGGTGTGACCGGCCGCTATTTCGAGGACGGCAACGAGGCCCCGCTCATCGCCGAGCGGTCCGACGACAGGAGCGGCGTGCTCCCGTACGCCCTCGATGACAGAAACGCCGACGTCCTCTGGGACGAGACGCTCCGGCTCCTGGGGCGCTGACCGGTTCGGCTCAGGTGCCCGGGCACCTGAGCCGAACCGGCGACGGGGACAATGATCACGTGTCGCGCCGTAGTCTCGTCCTCGCCGCATTGGTACTCGTCGTCGTCGGCGGGATCGGCTACGCCGGTCTGCGGATCGAGTACCACCACGCCAAGGACCAGCGGGACCTCGCCGACCTGACGCGGTCGTCACCGTGGTCTCGAGATCAGCTGCTGATCCCCGACGACGTGACCCGCTCCGGCGCCGTCGGCTGGCTGGAGCGTGGCGGTCTCGATATCGCCTACCCGCTGCGCACCACCGACGGCCGGGCTGTGCCCGTGCTCTGGCGGTTGCGCGTGCCGCAGGCCGCGAGCGGGCTACCCGACGGCGTCGACTGCGGCTCGCCGCGGCTGCGCACCTGCACCGACCTGGGCGGCGGGAGCACACTGATCGTGACTCACGAGACCGACAACAGCGACCCGTCCATCGCCCTCTACCGCACCGACGGCGCCACGGTACGGGCGATCGAGGTGCAGGGGCCGGACCCGGTCGGCGTCGAGGAGTTGACCGCCGCGCTCACCCACGCCCACCGACCCAGCGACGCCGAACTGCTGGACCTGTTGCGCCACGACGGCTACCAGACCGACTGGAGCTGACCGCACCCGTCCCACCCTCTCGCGATCTTGCACATGCTGTCCCGACATAAGGAACGTTCCACGCGTATCCACGACCGAAACCGCACGATCGGCGCGGTGGGGGTGGCACCCGGTGCCACGGGCCTGATTTTCGCCGGCAGGCCATCCGCGCTCCACCAACCGAGGGCATACTGCGTCGCGTGTTGACCCGATTCGGCTACCTCGACGCGCCCGCGCCGCTGGCGTTCGCCCACCGTGGCGGCGCCGCCGAGGGCGACGAGAACACCACCGAGGCGTTCGCCCGGGCCGTCGGGCTGGGCTACCGGTACGTGGAGACCGACGTGCACGCCACAGCGGACGGCGTAGCGGTGATCTTCCACGACCCGACGCTGCGCAGGGTCACCGGCGAGGCGGGACGCATCGCCGACATGAGCTGGGCCGACCTCGCCTCGGTACGCGTGGGCGGCGCTGCCGTCGTACCCCGGCTCGACGAGGTGTTGGGGGCGTGGCCGCAGGTCCGCTTCAACATCGACGTGAAGGCCGACGGCGGCGTCGAGCCGACGGTCGCGACAGTGACCCGGGCCGGCGCCGGCGACCGGGTGCTGCTCGCCTCGTTCAGCGACGCCCGGCTGACCCGGCTGCGCGCGCTCACCGAAGGCCGGGTCGCCACCAGCCTGGGCATGCGCGGTGTCGCCCGGCTGCGACTGGCCTCCCTGCACGGGCGGCCGCTGCGGCTGCCGCCGTCGGTGGTCGCCGCGCAGGTGCCGCCGCGCTACGGGCGGGTGCCGGTGGTCGACCGCCGGTTCCTCGACTACTGCCACCGCATCGGCCTTCAGGTGCACGTCTGGACGATCGACCAACCCGACCAGATGCACGACTTACTGGATCTCGGTGTGGATGGCATCATGACCGATCACGTCGGCGTGCTGCGCGACGTCTACCGCAGCCGCGGCCACTGGGCCGCCTGAACCGTCGAAGGACCCCCGGATGGCCGAGACCGTGACCCCCACGGTGGACGACACCCCGCCCCCGGCGAGCACCCGCCGCGAGCGCAGGGGCTGGTACATCTACGACTGGGCCAACTCCGCGTTCCAGACCACCGTGATCACCGTGTTCCTCGGCCCGTTCCTGACCACCGTCGCCGAGTTGGCGGCCGGCTGCGAACTCGGCGCGGACTCCTGCGACGGCTCCGTCTACCCGCTGGGCATCAAGATCGCCGCCGGGTCCTACTACCCGTACCTGATCTCGCTGTCGGTGTTCCTCACCGTGTTCGTGCTGCCGGTCATCGGGGCGATCGCCGACCGGTCGGCGCACAAGAAGCGGCTACTCGGTGGGGCCGCGTTCACCGGTGCCGGCGCGACGATCCTGATGGCCTTCGTCACCGGCGACCGCTACCTGCTCGGTGGGGCGTTGTTCCTGATCGCGAACATCTCCTTCGGCGCGGCGGTCGTGGTGTACCACTCGTTCCTGCCGCAGCTCGGCGGCCCCGACGAACGCGACGGCATCTCCAGCCGCGGCTGGGCGATCGGCTATCTCGGCGGCGGTCTGCTGCTGGCGCTCAACCTCGTCGCGATCACCCTGCTCGACGAGGGGGACAACCCGCAACGCACCCTGGACCTGGCCCGCTGGTCGATCGTGTCGGCCGGGGTGTGGTGGGCGGTGTTCACGCTGGTGCCGCTGCGCTGGATGCGTGAGCACCCCAGCGCGGCGGCCCTGGCCGGCGGCAATGGCAACGTGGTCACCGACGGGTTCCGGCAGCTCGGCCGCACCATGCGCGAGATCAAGGCGTACCCGTTGACGTTGTTCTTCCTGCTCGCGTTCCTGGTCTACAACGACGGCATCCAGACGGTCATCACCCTGGCCAGCCAGTACGGCACCGAGGAGTTGCGCCTGGAGCAGAGCACCCTGATCATCACGATCCTGCTGGTGCAGTTCCTGGCCTTCGGCGGCGCGCTGAGCCTCGGCGCGCTGGCCCGGCGCATCGGCGCGTGGAAGACCGTGCTGCTCAGCCTGGTGCTCTGGACCGGTGTGATCATCGCCGCGTTCCGGCTGCCCGCCGAGGCGCCGGTGCCGTTCATGATCCTCGGCGCGGGCATCGGCCTGGTCCTCGGCGGCAGCCAGGCGTTGAGCCGGTCGCTGTTCAGCCAGCTCATCCCGGTCGGCAAGGAAGGCGAGTACTACGGCTTCTACGAGATCAGCGACAAGGGCACCAGCTGGCTCGGCCCGCTCGCCTTCGGTCTGGTGTTCCAACTCACCTCCTCCTACCGGGTGGGCCTGGTCTCACTGCTGATCTTCTTCGTGGTCGGCTTCCTACTCCTGGCCGCCGTGCCGATCCGCCGTGCCATCGTCGCCGCCGGCAACACCCCACCCCGAGTGCTCTGAGCACGCGTCCCGCGCGCGACAGATCAGGGGCGGTCGATCGGCTAGGCTGCCCGACCGTGACCGACGACGCCGCCACCGCCCCGACCTGCCTGGCCCACCCGTTCCCCGGCCAGCCACACGCCCCGGCCGGGTGCGCGGCCGCGCGCGGGCTCGACGGGCGTCCGGTGCACGCGGCGGCGTTGAAGTTCTTCTGGGGGCCGATGGACTGCGGCAAGTCGACGATGGCGTTGCAGATGAACTACAACCACGCCCGGCAGGGCCGGCGCGGTCTGGTCACCACCCGCATCGACAGGTCGCTCGGACCGCAGGTCACCACCCGGATCGGCCTGGCCCACGAGGCCATCGAGGTCACCGACGACCTGGACCTGCGGGCCCTGGTGCGCGGCCGGTGGGCCGACGGGGTACGCGTCGACTACCTGATCTGCGACGAGGCGTGCTTCTACACAGTCGAGCACGTCGAGCAGATGGCCGAGCTGGTCGACAGCTACGACGTCGACGTGTTCGCGTTCGGCCTGGCCACCGACTTCCGCTCACGGATGTTCCCCGCCGCGCAGCGCCTGTTCGAGCTGGCCGACGAGGTGGCCCGCATCCAGGTCGAGGTGCTCTGCTGGTGCGGCCGCGAAGGGCTGCTCAACGCCCGAGTCGTCGACGGGCGGGTCGTCCGTGAGGGCGCCCAGGTCGTCATCGGCGACACCGTCGACACCGCCGAGGTGCGCTACCAGGTGCTCTGCCGCCGGCACTACCGCAGCGGCGACCTCGGCCCCCGCGACTGAGCAGCCCGCCGCGCCGACATGCGGTCGGCCACGATCACCCCGACAGTGATCAGCAGCGCAGCCCCGGCGGCCACCGCGATCGGCGCCCGCAACGCCACCGCCGCCGGGGACAGCGTGAGCAGCAGCAGCGTCGCCGCGACCCGGGCGACCACCCCGGCCTCGCCGAGTGCCATCTCGTACGCGGCGTGCCCGGCCAGAAACAACGCGGGACCGCCAAGGACGACCAGCGCGCTCGCCCAGCCGACAGGTTCCCCGGGATCGTGCAGCAGCCGCTCGTCACCGACTGCCGTGACGACGATGCCGCCCACCATCACCGGGTGCAGATAGTTGAACACCAGCCGGGAGAGCCGCCCGGCCCGTTCACCCGCGGCCGCCAACGCCGCCATGCTGGCCTGCGCCCGGTCGAAGTACACCCACCACAGGGCCACCGAACCCGCGAACGCGAGGAGGAACGCGGCGATGGTCACCCGGTCCAACCGCTGCGTCAGCGTCCCACCGGTGATCAGGAGCGACTCCCCCAGCGCGATGAGGATGAACGCCTGACAGCGTTCGGCCAGGTGCCCGCCCTCCACCCGCCAGTGCTCCGGCCTGCTGCGCCCCATCCCGGGCACCGGAAACCCGGTCGCCAGCCCGATCGAGTCGACGACGATCACCGCGATCCAGATCAGCTCCCGGGCCGGGGCGTCCACCAGCCCGCCGACGGCCGCCAGCGCCCCGGTACCGGCGATCCAGACGAAACACTGCCGGAAGCTGTCGCCGAGCCAGGGCTCGCCCCGGATCGCCCACAGGGAGAAGGCCGTGCGACCCACCTGCACCGCCGCGTACGCCAAAGCGAAGAGCAGGCCGTTGTCGCCGAAGGCGGTGGGCAGCGCGGCGGCGAGCAGAAGGCTGCCCAGCGTCACCACCAGCAGCGTGGCCCGCACGGGTGTCCGGTCCGGGTGCAGCCAGTTACCCGCCCACACCGTGTAGATCCAGACCAGCCAGACCAGGCTCAGCAGCACCGCTGTCCGTCCGACGCCCTGCCAGCTGAGGTTCTCGGCCAGGTAGTGCGACAGCTGGATGATCGTGAAGACGTAGACCAGGTCGAAGAAGAGCTCGGTGGAGGTGGTCCGCTCCACGCCACGGCGCGGGCGCAGTAACTGCGGATGACGTGGACCGCGTCCTGGCGACGCGCCGGTCACCGCGCGGCCGCCAGTGACCGGAACCGGTCGGTCAGGATCACGGCGACAGTCACCGCCAACGCCACAGCGGCGCACACCGCGACGGGTGCCTCCAGCAGCACACCGATCGGCATCAGCGCCAGCAGGACCACCACCGCAGTGACCCGGCTGATCGGCAGGGTCCGCCACAACAGCGCCTTGTAGGCGGCGTGCCCGGCCAGGAACAGCGCGGGACCGCCCAGGGTGAGCAGCACGTCGACAGTGGTGGCCGGGGCGCCGGGCTCCCGCAGCAACCGCTCGTCGGCCGCCGACGTGACGACGACACCGGCGACGATCACCGGGTGCAGGAAGTTGAACGCGACCCGGCTCAACGCCCCGGTGCGCGCCCCGGCGTGGGCGATGAACTCCGTGGCGGCCGGGGCCGATCGGGCGAAGTACACCCACCACAGCGCCACCGAACCACCGAACGCCAGCAGGAACGCCCCGGACGTCACCAGGTCCACGTGCGACGTGAGGGTGCTGCCGGTGACCAGGATCGACTCCCCCAGTGCGATCAGGACGAACGCCGCGCACCGTTCGGCCAGGTGCCCACCCTCCACCATCCACCGCTCGGGTCGGCTGCGTCCCCGTCGTGGCAGCGGATAGCCGATCGAGAGGCCGACCACCTCGATCACGATCACCGCCGTCCACACCGCGTCCCGGGCGGCACCGCCGACCAGGCCACCGATGACCACGAGCACCGACGTGCCGGTGATCCACGGCAGCGACTGCTGAAATCCGGCCACCAACCACGGGCTGCCCTGCACCGCCCACAACGCGAACACGGTGCGGCCCACCTGCACGGTGACGTAGACCAGCGCGAAGAGCAGGCCGGTGGAGCCGAACGCCTCCGGGATCGTCGCCGACAGCAGCAGGCTGCCCAGCCCCACCCCGATCAGCATCGTGCGCACCGGCCCCTGGTCCGGTTGCAGCCAGTTGGTCAGCCAGGTGGTGTAGACCCAGACGAGCCACACCAGCGCCAGCAACAGGCCGGTACGCCCCGCGCCCCGCCAGTCCAGGTGCGCGAGCAGGTAGTGCGACAACTGGGTGATGCTGAAGATGAAGACGAGATCGAAGAAGAGTTCCGTCGAGGTGGTCGGCTGCACTCCCTCGCGTGGTCGCAGCAGCTGTGGGCGGACCGGCGGGGCGACCGGGGGCCTAGAAGGGGTCACCGCACACCCGCCAGTTCCCGTCCTCACGGACCACTGGCAGGCGACGTTCCTCGCTGAGCCCGCCGTCGCGGGTCACCTTCACCGTCACCGTGCCGTGCGGTCGTCCGCTGCGGGTGGCGACCGACACGTCGGTGATCTCGTAGTCGGTGACCATCGGTGGTGTCCGCACCCAACTGGTGAAGCCGATCGCGCTCCACCGGCTGCGCGCGTCCTCGCACAGCCGCTCGTACGCCCGGTCGCTGTCGCCGAGGGCCACCTCGCTGAGGAAACCGTCGGCGGTCTCCCGGATCGGGCCGGCGGCCTGCCGGACGGTCTGGAGGTTCCAGGCGCCCAACCCGGCCACCCCCACGCAGCACAGCGCCACACCGAACCCGGCGAACGCCAACCCGGTGCGCATCGGGCGGTGACGCCGGGCCGGTCGGCTCCACGACTGGCCCGCACCCACGACTACCGACCGTAGAGAAGACGGTCACGCTGACGGGCGACAAGCCGGAAACTGGGTGCGCCCGATGGGCGGGTGTGCCCTGTTCGCGGCGGCCCCGCATCGTCTACCGTCGGCGCACACCCCCGAGCAGTGCCAGGAGCCGATCGATGAGCCGCTTCGTGCAGCCGGTACCACCCCCCGTCGACCCGTACGCCGGCGATGGCCTGCTGCGGTCCTGGCTGGAGCGTCACCTCGGCTCGGGCGGGCATGCCGCGGCGAAGGGCCGTCTCGCGGACCTGGCCGCCGACGTCACCGGGCCGCTGCGTGCGGCGCACGCCGACGCGGAGGCGCACCCGCCGACGCTGGTCCGCTACGACCCGTGGGGTGCCCGGATCGACCGGATCGACACCTCCGCCGGTTGGCAGGCGCAACGCGCCGCAGCCGCCCGACACGCCGTGGTGGCGCTGCCCTACCTGCCGGACGCCCGGGGCACCTGGGGTGCCGCCGCGCGGGTCGTGCAGCACGCCCTGCTGCACCTGTACGGGCCGGAGTCGGCGACGTTCTCCTGCCCGGTGGCGATGGCCGACGGGGCGGCGGCGCTGCTCAGCATGCCCGACGTCGACGCCACGGTCCGCGACGCGTGGCTGCCCCGGCTGATCTCCACGGACCCGGCCACGGCGATCACCAGCGGGCAGTGGATGACCGAGTCGCAGGGCGGCTCCGATCTGGGCCGCTCCAGCACGCTCGGCCGACCCGCGGCGGACGGTTCGTGGCGGCTGACCGGGGAAAAGTGGTTCTGCTCCGCCGCCGACGCGGCGATGGCGGTGGCGCTGGCCCGGCCGGAGGGCGCCGGGCGGGGCAGCCGGGTTCTCGCCCCGTTCCTCGTTCCCCGGTACGCGGTCGACTCACCGCTGGCCGACGGCGCGGCGCCGGGCGCACCCGCACCGGGTGTCACTGTGCACCGGCTCAAGGACAAGCTCGGCACCCGGGCGCTTCCCACCGCCGAGATCGGCCTGCGCGACGCGTACGCCCTCCCGTTGGGTGATCCGGCGGTGCCCGGTCTGGTCCGGGCGATGACACTGGTCGTGGTGACCCGGGTGCACAACGCCGCGGCGGCGGCCGGCGGGATGCGACGGGGCCTCGCCTACGCCCGCGCGTACGCCGAGGTGCGGCACGTCGCCGGCGGCCCGCTGGTGTCCTCGCCCCTGCACCGGGCCACCCTGGGCACCCTCGCTGTCGACGCGGCGGGCGCGTTCGCCCTCGCCGGGCACGCCTTCGCCCTGCTCGGCCGGGTCGAGGTCGGCGCCGACCCGGAGGCCGCCGCCGAGCTGCGCATCGTGGCGCCGTTGGCGAAGCTGGCCACCGGCCGGCTCGCCGTCAGCTCCGCCAGTGAGTACGTGGAGAGCTTCGGCGGTGCCGGCTACGTGGAGGACACCGGCGTGCCCCGGCTGCTGCGCGACGCCCAGGTGCTGCCGATCTGGGAGGGCACCACCAATGTGCTGGCAGTGGACGTGCTGCGCGCGCTGGCCCGGGAGGACGCCGGTGCGCCGCTGCTGAGCCGGCTGACCGCCGCCGTCGACCTGGCTCGGCCGCTGTCGCCGGTGCTCGCCGACACCCTGGCCGCCGCCGCTGCGCAGTTGCAGGAGACCATCACAGCGGTGACTTTCGACCCGAACGCGTCGGCGGTGCTCGCGGGCGCCCGTGGTCTGGCGTTGCGCCTGGCGTACGCGCTGACCACCGCGTTGCTCGTCGAGCACGCCGCGTGGGGCGACGAGCAGGCGGAGTTGGCCGCCCGGCTGTGGGCGCGCCGCTGGCTGCGGCACGAGGAGATCGCCGAGGACGCCCACCGCCACCTCGACCTGCTCTGCTGACCGGCCGGCGCGAGCGGACGGGTGGGCGCTCATGTCGGTGCTGATCGAGCTGGGTGACGACCGGGGCGCGCCACTGGAGGAGCCTCGGCCACCGCCGCAGGTGTCCCGCCGGTGGCGGGTGGCGGTGCTGGTGGCGGTCTGTGTCCTACTCGGTGGTGCCGCCCCGGCCGCGCGCCTGACGACTCAGGTCGGGCCGGCGGTGCCCGCTCGGGCGACAGTGTTCGGCGCGGGGTCGCTGCTGCTGGTCGTCGACCCCGAGCCGAACCCGCCGACGCTGAGCGCCTACGACTCGGCCGCCCCGGACGGCCCGCCGCGCTGGCGGGTCACAGTGCCGCCCGCCGCCGGGTGGTCCGCCGAGGTCGCCGGTGACCTGTTGCTGCTTGTCGAGCGCGACCAGGCGCTCGGGGCGCGGGTGACCACCGCGCGGTCGTTGCGTACCGGCCAGCCGGTGTGGCGGCGGCCCGAGCGGGTGTACGCGGCCGGAAACGAGGCGGTCGCGGTGCGCGAGGTGCGCAGCGCCGCCGAACCGGGTCGGCGGGTCGAGGGCACTGTGCACGGCGTCGACCCGGTCACCGGCGCGAACCGGTGGTCGGTCCCGCTGCCCTCCACTGCGGTGCTGCGGGCGCTGCCCGGCCTACCCGGGCGGGTGCTGCTGGTGCAGGACGACGGGTTGGTCCGGCTGCTCGACGCCCGTGACGGCACCGAACGCGGGCGGGGACAGCTTCCGCCGGCCGACTACGGCCCGGACAATCCCCAGGTCGTCGGCGCGCACCTGGTGCTGCGCCACCCCAGCGGCGGCGCGGTGGTGTTGACCGGCTACGACCTACCCGGGCTGGTACGACGCTGGCAGGTGCCGGTGCAGCCGGGTGAGCTGATCCTGCGGCCCTGCCAGGGTCTGCTCTGTGGGCAGGACGAGCAGGGACGCTGGGCGATCGACGCGGGCAGCGGGGCGCGGGTGTGGACGTGGCCGGCCGGGGCGCGCTGGCGCACCGTGGGGGGCCCACGGGGCACCACGGAATCCCTGGTGGTGTTGGGAATGGCGGCGGACGGCAGGCGCTCCCTGGTCGCGACGGTGGGGCGCGACGGTCATCGGGTGTCAGCGGTGCTCCCGGCGGGTGTGACCGACTGCCGCCGGGTCGGCGCCGGGCTGATCTGCCGCGACGGCACGGCCCGCGTGACGTTCTGGCCCCTCGACGCCCCCTGACCTTTACTCGCGGGCCGGTGTCGCGGGCCGGAGTTGTCGGGCCCGGGCGGCATACTGCCGGCGTGACAGCTTCTGCCGACCTCGCGATGGTCAACCTCGACAGTTCCGATCCCCCCGGCCACGCCGCGTTCTACCGCGAGGCGCTGGGCTGGGAGGTCACCCACAGCCAACCGGAGTACGCGATGATCAGCTCCGGTGGTGTCTCCATCGGCTTCGGGCTGGTCGAGGGTTACCGACCGCCCTCCTGGCCCGACCAGACCGGCGACAAGCGCTACCACCTGGATCTTTACGTCGACGACCTGGCGGCGGCGGAGGAGAAGTTCGTCGCCGCGGGCGCGTCGAAGCCGGCATTCCAGCCCGGCGGCGAGCGGTGGGTGGTGCTTCTCGACCCGATCGGGCAGCCGTTCTGCATCTGCCCCCGCCCGCAGAGCTGAGACGGCCCGGCGCAACGACAGAAGGAGTCAGCATGGCGATCACTCTCGTCAATCCGGACGGGTTACCGAAGCCTGACGTCTACCGCCAGTTGTCGATCGCAACCGGGTCCAAGCTGGTCTTCCTCGCCGGTCAGGTGGCTCGCGACGCCGAAGGGCGCAAAGTCGGCGAGGGGGACCTCGCCGCGCAGGTCGAGCAGTGCTATCTCAACATCGGCACCGCCCTGGCCGAGATCGGTGGGTCGTTCGGTGACGTGGCGAAACTGACCATCTACGTCGTCGACTGGTCGCCCGACAAGATGCCCCTGTTGGGCGAAGGCGTCGCTCGGGCGGGTGCGAAGCTGGGAGTTGACCTGGTCAAGCCCATCACGCTGCTGGGTGTCAGCGCGTTGGGCGAGCCTGATCTCCTCGTCGAGGTCGAAGCCACTGCGGTTCTCGACTGACCGACGACCCGACGTCGGGCGTGTAGCACTCAGCCGCGACGACGTGACCGCGCCGCCCACACCGCGTAGGCCGGGTCGCGGTCGAGGTTGTGCCGGTCCCGGTCGTAGCGGCGGGTGGTGCGCGGGTCGGCGTGCCCCATGGCGTCCTGGACGTCCTCCAACGGCACGCCTTCGGAGCGGGCAGTGGTGGCGAAGGCGTGCCGCAGCGAGTGTGGGGACAGTTTCGCCCAGGCCGGGATGCCGGCGGCGCGGGCGAGCCGACGGACCATCCGGAACACCGAGTGCCGGTCCAGTCGGGCGCCGCTGGCGGTGACCAGCAGCGGGCCGGTGAGCTGCGGCACCGGCACGCCGGTGGCGGCGGCCCGCTGGGCCAGGTAGGCGTCCAGGGCGTGCCCGGTGCCGGGGGTGAGGGCGCGGCGACGTTGTTTGCCGCCCTTGCCGATGAAACGCACGCTGCGGTGGCCGCGTTCGGTGCCGAGGTCGGTCAGGTCCAGCGAGATCAGCTCCCCGACCCGCAGACCCAGGTCGGCGAGGAGCGCGAGCGCCGCCCGGTTGCGTACGGCGGTCGCGCCGGTGTCCGCGTCGGCGGCGCTGAGCAGGGCGTCCACCTCTTCGGGGGTGAGCCCGACGGTGGCGGAGTGGTCCCGGTCGACGCGGGGGCGGTCGGCGCCGGAGACCGGGTTGGCCGGCACGGCGCTCAGTTTGACCAGGAAGTCGTACCAACTGGACAGTGCCGAGAGTCGACGCGCGACGGTCGCCGGGGTCAGTGGGCGGCCGCTGCGGGCGCCGACGCTGCTCTCCAGCGCGCGGGCGTACTCGTTGACGTGCAGGAACGTGGCCCGCAGCGGGTCGAGGTCGTGATCGGCGCACCAGCGGAGCCAGCCGGTGACGTCGCGTCGGTAGGCGTCGCGGGTGTGCTCGGACAGCCGCCGGTTGCGCAGCCACGCCTCGGTGACCTCGACCGGCCCGCTCGGCAGCGCCGGTGGCGCGGATGGGCGGGCGAGCACCGGAGCGTCGGAGAACACCATGTGAAAAAGGCTCTCAGCCTTGGGTGGGATCGGCGTGCAGGCGCGCCGGTCCCACCCGTCAGCGTGTCGGATCAGGCGTTGATCTCTCGGCGGGCGCTGCCGTTGGCTTGGATGGTGACCCGGCGGGGCTTGGCACGCTCGGCGACCGGGATGCGCAGCGTCAGCACCCCGTGCTCGTAGCCGGCCTCCAGCTTGTCGGTGTCGAGCGTGTCGCCGAGGAACAGTTGCCGGGTGAAGGTGCCCATCGGGCGTTCGGCGGCGACCAGCTCGACGCCATCGCCGGCGGGCCGGCGACGCTCGGCGCGGACGGTGAGCACGTTGCGCTCGACTGTGCAGTCGATGCTGTCCGGATCGACGCCGGGCAGGTCGAACGCCGCGTAGAAGTGGTCGCCGTCGCGGTAGGCGTCCAGCTGCATCGTCGCGGGACGTGCCGCCGTACCGAAGAACTGCTCGGCGAGCCGGTCGATCTCGCGGAACGGGTCGGTACGCATCAACATGGTCATGCCTCCTCGGTTCTCCTGGCCGAAGGTGATGAGTTGAGCCGGGTCGACTCAACTTCCTCTTCTTATTTAGCGCGTCCGCGCGCCGACGTCAACTGCTCAGCGCAGCCGCTTCTCAAACCAGTGTTCGGCGTAGGGGCCCCGCGAGTACGCCGGGATCTCGGTGTAGCCGTGCCGGGCGTACAGGGCGCGGGCCTCGACCAGGTCGTGCCGGGTGTCGAGCCGGATCCGGTCCGCCCCTGCCGTGCTGGCCTGCTCCTCGACGGCGGCCAGCAGCGCCGCGCCACCACCGGCGCCGCGGTGCTCGGAGCGGATGAACACCCGGGTCAGCTCGGCCCAGCCGGGATGCCAGCGCAGCCCTGCGCAGCCGGCCAGGTCGGGGCCGTGGTGGGCGAGCAGGAGCAGCCCGCTCGGGGCGGTCAGGTCGTCGCTGGGCAGCTCGGCCAGCGCCGCGTCGACCTCGCCGGGCAGGGCCGGGCGGCGGTGATAGCGAACCACCATCTCGGTCATGTACGCGCGCAGCAGCAGCACTGCGTCGGGGTGGTCGGGCCGGCTGGTGCTGGTCGTCCAGGCAGACCGGGCGGTGATGGTCACCTGTTGATCATCACCGCCCGGTCAACGGCTTTATCCGGTCGCCCGGATCGGCGGCTCACCGACCCGTAGCAGCGGCCAGTCGGCCAGGTCCCGCAGCAACTGCCGGTCGTGGGTGGCGACGACGACGGCGGCGCTCGTCGCGCGGATCGCGGCGGTCAGCTCGTCGGCAAGCGTCGACGACAGGTGGTTGGTCGGTTCGTCGAGCAGGATCAGCGTGGGCCGCCCGGCCAGCGCCAGTGCCAGGTCGAGGCGGCGCTGCTGCCCCTGCGACATCCGCCCGACGGGCGTACGCGTCGCGGCGGAGTCCAGCAGCCCGAGCGATCCGAGCGACACGGCCTCGGCGGCGGGCAGCACCCCACGCGACACCAGCCGTCCCACCTGGCCGGCGTACACCTCGTCGGCGGTGAGGTCGGGGGCCTGCCCGGCGGTCTCCTGGGTGAGCCGGGCGACCCGGGCCTCCCTCGCCGTCCAGGCGTACCCGTCGGTGGGTGCGAGCGCTCCGGCGAGCACCGCGAGCAGTGTGGACTTCCCGGCGCCGTTGGGCCCGGTGACGAGCAGCCGGTCGCCGCCGTCGATGGTGAGGTCGACCGGGCCGGCGAGCCGCCCGTCGACGGCGACGCCCTGCGCGCGTACCTGCGGCGTGCCCTGCCGTACACCGAGGTCCGGCACCCGCAGCGTCGGCGGTGGTTTCGGTACGTCGATCCGGTGTGCCTGGAGCGCGTCCTGCTGTCGGTTCAGAGCCTGCACGACGCCCGGCGCGCGGGACTGGCGCTGGTGCTTGCCGGTCCCTTTGTCCGGCCGCCAGCCGGTGGAGAGCCGGTCGCGGGCCTTCGACACCGCGTCCTGGAGTCGTCGACGCTCGGCCTGCTGCTGCTCGTACTCCTGCTCCCAGTGCTCCCGCTCGCGCCGTCGCGCGTCCTGCCAGGCGTCGTAACCGCCGGCGTAGATGCGTGCCTTCGCGTCGTGGGTCGGATCGAGGTCGAGGAACCGGTCCGCGACGTCGCGCAGCAGCGCCCGGTCGTGGCTGACGATCGCGAGACCGCCGTCGTGCTCGCGGAGCCGGCGGGTCAGGAAGTCCAGGCCGTCGGCGTCGAGGTGGTTGGTCGGCTCGTCGAGCAGCAGCACGTCGTGGCGCGCGCCGAGCAGGCACGCCAGCCGCACCCGGTAGCGCTGCCCCACCGACAACGTCGCCAGGGGACGGTCGCGGTCGGTGCAGGCGTCGAGGGCCTCCAGTGCCACGTCGACGCGACGTTCGGCGTCCCACGCGTCGAGGCGGGTGGCCGCGTCGAGCGCGGCGGCGTAGCGGTCCTCGGCGCTCGGATCGCCAGCGGTCAGGGCGAGGGTCGCCTCGTCCAGCGCGGCGAGGGCGGTGAGCGACGTGGCAAGCGCCTCGGACGTGAGGGTGCCGACCGTCTCGCCGTCGCGGGCGGGCAGCTCCTGGCGGGCCAGGCCGATCGTGCCGGCCCGCTGCACGGTGCCGTCGTCCGGCGTGATCAGCCCGGCGAGGACGTGCAGCAGTGTCGTCTTGCCGCGACCGTTCTCGCCGACGACCGCCACCCTCGACCGGGCGGAGACGGTGACCGAGACGTCGGTCAGGACGCGCCGGGACCCGCGGGTCACCGTGACGTCGGTGGCGCGCACGTGCGCGCTGCCGGCCTCGACGGGCCGGGACATGGTTTCGGGGTTCGGGGTGAGGTTCAACGGTGCTCCGCAGCTCGCGATGGAGCCGGGCAGCAGCTAACGGCCGCCCGGCGGGAACCGGGACGGCGAGCGCGAACTCAGCCGAACGAAGGGCGCCGCCGTCAGCGGGCGGAGCGGACCTTCTGCGACCAGATACCTCGTGCCATGACGGCGATGCTAGCAACCTTGGCGCGTCAACTCCCGAGGATTTCGCCCACCCCGTGGTCAGCGCGACACGAGGTGGGCGGGGGGAATAGCAGCGGGCCGCCTACCGGCGCGGGCGGGGCAGCAGGGCGATCAGCGCGACAGCCACTGCCACGTGCGTCGCGCCGAGGGCGAGCTTGGCGCCGCCGGTGGCCTCGACGGCGAGCACCGGGGCGAAGGACAGCGCCGTCACGACGATGGCCAGCGAGATCCAGACCGGTCGGGCGACCCGGGTGGCGAACCGCTCCAGCAGCGCCAGCACCGCCCAGCCGAGCAGTGCGGCTCCCAGGGAGATCATGACGATCGCGCCGGCCCCGATGACAGTGGCGGGCTGGCCCGGGCTCTCGACTGTGTAGTCGACTCCGGCCAGCGCGCCGATCACCCAGACGGCCAGGGGTGCCACGACGGCGGCGGCGACGCCGAGGACGCGGCGGCGCAGTGGTGAGGGGGCGGGGGTCGTGACGGTGACAGCACTCATGACGGCTCCTCGTTCAGGGGACACGAACGAGTACGACCGTAACAGATAGTCTTGTTCGGAACTATCTTTCTCGGAACTAACAGCCGGAGCGGGCTCCCGGCGCGTACGGGGAGGTGTTGGCCAGTGGTCCGCTCACCAGCCCCAGGAGAGCCCGCAGGAACACCTCCCGGTCCTGCTCGGGCAGGGTTGCCAGCAGGTCGTCCTGGATGCGCCGGACCACCTGTTGCGCCTGCAGCAGCACCTGCTCCCCCGCCGGTGTCACAGCCACCATCCGGGCCCGTCGGTCCGTTGGCACCGGACGGCGCTCGGCCAGCCCGGCCCGCTCCAACTGGTCGAGCGTCACGACCATCGTGGTCTTGTCCACACCGCACCGCTCGCCGATCTCCCGCTGGGTCAGCTCACCGGTGTGGGCCTGCGCCAGCACGTAGTGCGCCCGCGGCGAGATGCCAAGCTCGGCCAGCCCGGCGGCGTGCTCGGTCTGCAACGCGTGACTCGCCCAGGAGAGCAGGAACAACAGGTCCGGCGGGCCATCGGAGGGCGTGCAGGAGGTCATGCGCCGAGGCTAGCAAGATCCTCCGCAACCAGACCGTTCGCGCGGCGGACGGTCAGAGCCGCTGGTAGATGCCGTGCTCGCGGATGAGCAACTGCTCGTCGATCAGATACCGGCGCAGCGTCGCGTGATCCGACCCTCCTGCGGCGCACCACGGCTTGAGCGCGTCGTCGACGGCCCGCTCGGGATAGCGGGTGCCCGGCTCGAACGACTGCTCGGCGATGTGCGCGAGCACTACCCGCCGTCGACCCCGCTGGGCCGGTAGACCCACCAGGACGCCCGCCCGCAGGAAGGTCCGCAGCACCGGGTCGACGCCGGGTTCGGCGTCGTCGGCCGGGCGACTGTCACGCGCGCTGGCCCGCAGCGACGCCTCGTCGGGCGCGAGCGCTCCGTCCGCGCCGGTGACGAGGCCCGCGTCGCTGAGCCGGCGGACCCCGGTGAGCACCACCCGCGCCGGGAGGCCGGTCCGCTCGGCGACCTCGGTCGCGCTTGTCGCACCCAGCACGATCGCCGCGAAGATTCGTCGCCGTCCGTCGTCGGCCAGGGCCCCGGCCAGCACATGCGCAGTCACGCCGGTCACCCTCGCATCAGCGGTACGCGGACCGCCAGGCGATTTTCGGCCCCGCTCAGTCGATAGGCGGTCCGTTCAGTCGGTCTGCGGCGTGCTCGGTGGCTGTTCGGCGACGAGCAGCACCCGGCGCAGCAGGTCGGAGAGGTGTCGCCGCTCGGTCGCGGTGAGCGCGCCGAGCAGGCGATGCTCCTCGGCACCCTGGACCTCCATCGCCCCGCGCCACGCGGCCTTACCCGCCTCGGTGAGCTCCACGTCGACGCGGCGACGGTCGACTGTCGACGGAATCCGTTGCACGAAGCCCCGCCGCAGCAGCGCGTCCACCCGCGCGGTGATCGAGGCGGGGGCCATCGTGAGGTCCGCAGCGAGGTCCGAGGGTGCGGCCCGGCCACCGCGGCCGGCCAGGGCGTGCAGGGTGTCGTACTCGTGGGCCGGCAGGTCGAGGTCGACCAGGACCCGCTCCTTGACGGCCCGCAGATGCCGGGTCAGTCGGATCATCCTGGTCACCGCCCCCTCGACGTCCGCGTCGAGGTCGGGCACCACTGGCAGCCAGCGTTCGATGTGCCGGTCGACGGCGTCCGGAGTCGTGGTCACCGCGTCAGCTTACCTCAGCACCGAAATATTCATTGCCGAAATATTCGACGTCGAAGTATGTTGTGGGCATGGCTCACCCACTGCGCAACCACTCCTTCCGGCTGCTGTTCCTGGGTCGCACCATCTCCGCCCTCGGCGACGCGGTGGTGCCCGCCGCGCTGGCGCTGGCCGTGCTGCGGGCCACCGGCTCCACCGGCGCGCTGGCCGTCGTCCTCGCCGCGGCGGTCGTCCCCCGGCTGGTCCTGCTGCCGTTAGGCGGCGTGGTGGCCGACCGGTTCGACGCCCGCCGGGTCGCCCTCCTGGCCGACCTGGTCCGCTGCGCCACGCAGCTCGCAGTCGGCGTGGAGCTGCTCGGCGGCGAGCCGTCGCTGACCACAGTGGTGGTGGCGTCCGCGCTCGGCGGCACCGCCTCGGCGTTCGCCATTCCGACAGCGTCCCCGCTGGTCGCCGGCACCGTCGAACCGGCCGACCGGCAGCGTGCCAACGCCCTCATGGGGATCACCGCCAACACCAGCCGCCTCGCCGGACCGGCCCTGGCCGGTGCGCTGGTCTGGGCAGCCGGACCCGGCTGGGCGTTCATCCTGGACGGCGCGTCGTTCGCGCTCAGCGCCGCGCTACTCGCGCTGGTGCGGGTCCGCCACGTGCCGGTGCCCCGCCGTTCCGTCCTCGCCGACCTGCGCCACGGCTTCGGCGAGGTACGCGCCCGCGACTGGTTCTGGACCAGCCTGCTCGGGCACGGCGTGTGGAACGGCGCTGCCGCCGTGCTGATGACCCTCGGACCGGCAGTCGCCATCGACCGCCTGGGCGGCGAGACGACCTGGGTGCTGCTGTTGCAGGCCGGCGCGATCGGGATGCTCAGCGGATCGCTGCTGGCCGGGCGGGTCCGGCTGCACCGGCCGGTGCTGCTGGCCAACCTCGGGCTGGCCTGCTACGCCGCGCCGCTGTTCCTACTCGCCGTCGCCGCGCCGGCCCCCGCGGTGATCGTCGCCTACGCGGTGGCGCTGACCGCCCTCGGCTACCTCAACCCGGTGTGGGAGACCGTCGTGCAGCACCACTTCCCGCCGGAGGTCCTGGCCCGCGTCACCTCGTACGACTGGCTGGTGTCGCTGGGCGCCATGCCGCTGGGCTACGCCCTGGCGCCGTTGGCCGCCGACGCGTTCGGCGCACCCGTCCCGCTGGCCGTCGCGGGCCTGCTGGTCCTCGCCTCCTGCGCGGGCACCGCCCTCGTGCCCGGCGTACGCCGACTCACCTGGCCGGCGACCCCGCAACCGCAACCGGCCGACCCCGCCGCCGTGCGATGATCAGATCGATCGTCGATGCGCGGTGAGCGACGGCCGGGCCCACCCACGACGAAGGCTCCCGGCCAGCGCCGGGAGCCAACGTCCGATGTGGTTTGTCAGCCGGCGTCGCGGGCCATCGCGACGAAGTCACGCCACCTGGCGAAGGTCCAGGAGGAAGCCACTGCCGACTTCACCAAGCTCAACCCGGACGTCGCGCTGCCCGATCTGACCCCGCGCTTTGTCGGCTGGGCGGAGACCCGCTGAGGCGGTCGTCAACCACCTCCCGGGGTCTGTACGAGTCAGCGCGATGCGGGAGACTGACGGCGTGACGACCCGCACCGGGATGAGGTCGGCAAGATGAGCCGACCATTCAGGATTTTCGTCGCCGTGTTCTCGACGGCGGGCCCCATCTCCCTGTATGTGGTGGTCGCCGCCAAGGCCCGCGCCATGACGGGCCCGTTCACCGTCGCCCGGACCGCTGTCGACCTTCCGACGTTCCTCGGGAAGGGAATGGCCTTCTTCGCCCCTCTCGACGCCACGGCCGCTCCCATGATGGACGCGGTGACGCCACTGATCCGCTGGGTCGTGATCCTGCTGATAGCAGTGTCGACGTACCTGGCCTGCGGCCTCGTCACCCAGCGGACGCACCCGTTCGTCGCGGCGATGACCGGCGCGGCCGCCGCCCTCACCGCTACGGCGATCGGGGACCTGCTCTGGTGGGCCACCCTCGTGGTCCGTGTCCACACCGCCCCCGCCGGCTGGTACGCCAACGAGGCACTGGACCATTCCACGCTCCTCGCCAGCGCGCACCTGACGCTGACCGGCTGGACGTCCGACGCCCTCTTTCTCGGCTGCCTGCTGGCGTTCACGAACGCATCCCTGGTCGGTGGCACCAGCCTGGCGATACTGCTGCTGGACCGGCTCAGCAGAGACAAAGGCGCTGACGAGGGCGACGACGAGACCCAGGTCGCGGTTGTCGATGCCGCGCCCCGCGTTCCGCTGATCGGCGACGTACGGGGGCGCAGCGCGAACCTTGCCCTGGCCGGCGTCCTTCCGGTGCTGGTCCTCATGCTGGTCAACGGCACCCAGGCGGTGTGGGACAGCTATTCGGGGAGGGGTTTCCTGGCGCTGCTCAGGGTGTTTTTGTCCCGCCCCGCCCTGTCCCCGCCGCCACGCGCACCCGATGACGTGGAATACCGGCTGACCCACGAGGTCGATCCGAATCCCCTGTCGATGGACGTCTGGGTGTACAGGTCGGTGCTCGCCCTCGCCCTGTTGTTGGTGCTGTGGCTCCTGCTCTGGGCGCTGCTCCCCGGCCTGCCAAACTCCGGGCACCGCCTCGGGCTCGTCGTCGTCTGTTGGGGTGCCACGATCGCGGCGTCCGCGCTGACCGCGACGTCCGATGTCCTCGTCGGCTGCGCCATCTCGGACTCCCCCACCGGTTGCGCCCCGTGGGAGTCCCTGGGCGCGCAATTGACCTCCTCGCTGCGGTTCGGCGCGGCCTGGGGTTGGCTCGTCGCGCTGCCCGTGCTGCTGGCCCGTCGGCTCTTCGACACCGACACGTCCACGGACACGTCCACTGACACGCAGGAGACTCCGGTCCATGAGTCCACGTAACAAGCGTCCGCGTCGCCGCAAGGCCCCGGTGCCGGCACCTGTCGCCTGGTGGAAACGTCCCGTCACCTGGCTGCTGACGATCGTGGTCGGTGCCGTCGCCGCCTGGCTCGGCGCCGTCGTTCTCGGCGCGATCAACCAGTGGAAGCCCGCGAACGAGCTGGCCGAGCAGTTGGCCGGGCGGGGGCCTGTCGTCGTCCTGGACCTGAAGCACGTTCCGTACCCGCAGGAGGGTGCGCTCGACTACGTCTACCCCGCCAGCTCCGACCTGGCTCGCCTGGACGCCAAACGGCCGGACGACCCGACCATCGAGGCCGGCGCTGTCGACATCGAACGGAGCACCTGGGAGATCACCCTCGTCGGCACCCGGGACGAGGCCGCCGAGGCCGTCGACCTCCGGCCCGTCCTCGTCGAGCCCTGCCGCCCCCCACTCACCGGGATTCAGGAACCCAACGAATCCCAGGGCGACTCCCAGAAGATCGTCCTCGTGACGCACGTGGATCGACCGAATCCCCGCATGCTCGTCGACGACCCGGACGGCGAGGATGCCGGCGCCCCGTTCTTCTCCACCCACAAGATCACCCTGCCCAAGGGTGAGAAGAACGTCATCCAGGTACGAGCGCTCAGCGCGAAGCAGCACTGCCGATGGCGACTGGAGTTGGACTACCTCGCCGACGGACGACGCCAGACAATGGTGATCTCGGCACCCGGCGACAAGCCGTTCGAGGTGACCGGACGCGCTGACGACTCGGCCTACGCCTGGATCTACCTCAGTCCGTTCGACGGTTGTCGGGCCAAGGACGGCACCAAGACCGATCGGCTGCGCATCACCGGCGCCGAGTACGCGCAGATGGTGCGCGACGGGCGGTCCTGCCCCTACTGACCGCTGGCCGTCCACCACCCGCGCCACCCGGATCACCGGGTCCGACCCGCGCGAAGTTGCCGGACCGGTAAACCCCGCGACCCCACCTGGTGTCTTGCTGGTTGACGAGGCCGGGAGGTCAGATGAGAAATTTGCGTGGGGCGGAGTTCGACGACTTCGTCCGCTCACGGTCGGGGGTGCTGTTGCGGGTTGCCTTCCTGCTGACCGGGGACCGGCACGCGGCGGAGGACCTGCTTCAGGAGGTGCTGGAGCAGATGTACGTGCGCTGGCGTCGGGTGCAGAGCAGCCCGGAGGCGTACGCGCGACGTGCCCTGGTCAATCGGTCGATCAACCGGTGGCGGCGGCGTGCCCGCCGTCCGGAACAGTCGCTGGGCGACCACGACGGGGTTGCCCGGGACCACGCCGAAGTGGTGGCGGTTCGCGAGCTGGTCGTCGGGGCGCTGCGGGCGTTGCCACCTCGGCAGCGGGCCGCTGTCGTGCTCCGTTACCTCGAAGACCTGCCGGTCGTCGACGTCGCGGCGGCGATGGGCTGCTCCGAGGGCGCGGTGAAGAGTCACGCCTCCCGTGGGGTCGCTCGGCTGCGAGAGGCGCTGGCCGGATCGAACCTCGTCATGCCCATCACTGGAACCGGGAGCTCGCGATGACCATGAACGACAGTGACGTACGCGGCATCCTGCATCGCGCGACGAATGACCTGGTCAGCCCGCCGGACCTGCTCGCTGAGGTGCGTCGGGGCGGGCGGCGGCGGGTGGTGCGCCGGCGAGCCGTGTTGGCGGCGGTCTGCGCGGCCGTGGTGGCCGTTCCCGTGGCCGGCGTCCTCGACCTGCCCGGCAACGCCGGCGATCCACAAGTCGCTTCGCCGCTGTTGGACGAGCCCACTCGCGGCGATCTGGCCGCCGACGAAGGGTACCTGCGGCAGGTCCGCGAGGCGTGGCAGCGCGGCACCGAGCAGGCCGATGATCGGCCGCGCGGCGAACCGAACGTCGTGTGGGCAGGACGAACGCCCGCTGGTTCGGCCGCCTACGTCGCCCAACGTAGCGCGCACGGCATGACGATGGGGTTCGTCAAACCCACCGCCGACGGGCCGCGCGTCGGCACCCTGACGCAGGCCACCGACACCGGAACGGACGGCCTCGAGCAGGCGATACTGCTCGGACCGCAGCGCGACGTGCTGCTCGTGCTCGACTTCGGGCAACCGGTGGAGTTCTCTGCGCAACTGCGGTATGCGCCCGATGGCAAGATCGAGCGGACCTTCGAGCCGGTGGCGTTCCAAGACGGTGCGGCGGTGTTGTCGGTGCCGCCACAGCGCACGAAGCTCACCGTCGCGCTCTCCCGGACTCCTGTTGAACGGCGCAACGCGATGCCTATCGAGGGCACGAGCGAGGTCTTGTTCCCCGGCAACAAGGATCGGCCGGCGCCGCCGTTGATTCGCCACACGTTGCCCGGCGCGGAACAGGTCTGGGGGATGGACCCGGCTGTCAAAGAGGTGAACGCGCCGACCGAAGCCCTCGCCGAATACCTCGACACTGCCGGAGCGCACACGCACAACGGCTCTCCCCTCCTGTGGGTCTACGGGGCAACCCCCGACGGCCGGCGGCTCCTCGTGGAAACCGTCCAGTACGACGACGGCCCGTCCCACGTCATCGCGCTGCTCGCCGGAAAATATCTTCCATTCGAAGCGGTGGCCAGCACGACAGCGGACTGGTCGGCGCCCCTACCTGTGCGGCTACGACTGCCCGACGACCAGGGCGTTCTCGTCGCCGCCGAAGGGGCGGCGCTGAGCTACCGAGCCGGCGACGGCCAGTGGCAGGACGCCGGCCGCACCGCGGCACTCCTGCCCGCGAATGCGACCGAGGTCAGGGTCACCGACGCCAACGGGACCACCACCGACGTCCCGGTCGGTTCCTGAATCAGCTCCCCGGCAACGGTAAATACCGCGCTCACCGGCGCTGTGATGGCTACCTTCACCCACAGGCTGGTTCACCAGTCCCGGGTATCGGCAGCACCACGCCTCACCGCAACCCTCGGCGACAGGGGAAGTTCGAGATGTCCGGCGCAGCGTCCGCCACGGCAGACGCTGCGCCGTTGCGTCCCACCCAGCTGCTTCGCCGCAACAGGCCATTCCGAACGCTCTTCTCGGCACGGCTCGTCTCGTACGCGGGCGATTCACTCAGCCTTGTCGCGCTGATCTTCCACGTCGCCGAGACGACGGGTAAGGGGCTGGCAGTCGCGCTTCTGCTCCTTGTCGGAGACTTCGCGCCATCCCTGCTGGGCCCCTTCACCGGCGCCCTCGCCGATCGGCTCAATCTCCGACGATTGATGGTCGTCTGCGAACTCATCCAAGCTGTGGTCCTGCTGGTCATCGTGCTGACAATGCCCTCGCTGCCGATGCTGCTGGCTCTCGTCGCGATTCGCGCCACCGCCTCGCAGCTCTTCCAACCAGCGTCTCGGGCGGCGGTGCCCGCACTGGTCGGTGACAGTGACCTGGAGACCGCCAACTCCACCCTCGGGTTCGGCTCCAACGCGGCGGAGGCGGTCGGCCCCCTACTCGCAGCGGCCCTGTTCCCGCTGGTCGGACTGCGTGGTGTGCTGCTCGTCGACGCCGTGTCGTTCCTGGTCTCGGCCGTACTGCTCGCGACGCTCCCCTCACTTCCGCCGGCGACCGGCGACGGGCACCAGCCGTCCCTGCTGCGACAGGCCAGAGCGGGCATCGGCTATCTGTTGAGTGTTCCGACGGTACGGGTGATCTTCCTTGGCTTCACCGCTGTGGTCGCCTTCAACGGGGTCGACGACGTGGCCCTGGTGCTGCTGGCCCAGAAGACCTTCCACGTCGGTGAATCAGCTGTCGGGCTGCTGCTGGGCGCGGTCGGTGTCGGACTGGTGGCCGGATACGCCATGTTGTCCAGATGGGGCACCCGGGCGTCGATGCCGTTGCTGCTGATCGCGGGCTTCGCCGTCAGTAGTGTCGGCAACCTGCTGACCGGGCTGGCCTGGGCCGTCGCCGCCGCGATCGCCCTGCAGGCCGTCCGTGGGTTCGGGTTGGCGGCCATGGACGTCGCCTCCAGCACGCTGCTGCAACGTACGGTGCCAGCGGGCATGCTCGGCAGGGTCTTCGGCAATCTGTACGGTGCGATCGGGGTCGCCGCCGCGACGTCCTACCTCGCGGGTGGTGTCCTGCTGGACGCCACGTCCGCCCCGGTGACCCTGATAGTCGCGGGCGTCGGCGGGCTGGTGGCCACCGGAGTCGTCGCGCTGCGACTGCCGCGGGCGATGCGACGGGCCGACGAGGACGGCGCGACGCCGACGCCACCCGCGCCGACCATCTGATCAGATCGGGCCGTCGGTGCGCAGCCGTGCGTGCAGATGCATGTCGTGCCAGCCGTCGGCGTGGCGAACCGACCCCCGGGCCATACCCTCCTCGGTGAAGCCGGCCCGCGTGGCCACCCGGCACGACGCCGCGTTGACCGTCGAGTGCTCCAGGGCCAGCCGGTGCAGACCGGCCCGCGTGAAACTCCACCGGGTCAGGGCGAGCAGCGCCTCGGTGGCGACGCCCCGACCACGCACGGCGGGCAACAACCAGTACGACAGCTGCGCCGACGCCTCAACCAGCAGCACGCCCCGCAACCCCACCTGACCCAGAGGTCGGTCGTCGGCGTCGACGATCGCCCAACTGGCGGCCGTCTCGTCACGCCAACGACCGGCCCACTGGGCCGTCCACGACCGCGCCTCGTCGTCGCCGTCGATGCGCCGGACGTGCCACCGCTGGATCTGCGGACAGTCGAAGGCCACCCGGACGGCCGGGGCGTCGTCGTCGCGCCACGGCCGCAGGGCCAGCCCGGGACGTACCGGAAGGTGGGGTTGCTCCTGGGCGGCGAGGCTCCCGGCGGGCAGGGCTGGTGCGACGAGCAGCGGCATCAGCCCATTATCGAGCCGACGGCCTCACTTCCCGGCCGGGCCGCCCGCGAGTTCGGCGACCACGTCGAGATGGCCCAGGTGGCGGGCGTACTCCTGCACCAGGTGGAACAGCACCCGCTCCAGCGACGCCGGGTCCGCGCCTCTCCAGCGCGGGCCCGGCGCGCCGACCTCGGCCAGGTCGTGCGCCGTCACCACGGCCGTGGTGTGCTCGCCCTGCGCCCGCAGCGCCGCCACCAGATCCGCGCGGGTCTCGTCGGGAGCCACGTACCAGCGGTCGTCGCGGCGGTCGCCCCACGGCTCGGCGACGTCCCGGCCCTGGAAACCCCACTCGATCCAGCGCAGCTCGACGTGGCGCAGGTGGGTGAGCAGCTCCAGTGGGGTCCATCCGGACGGCAGCCGGCTGTGCCGAAGCTCCGGCTCGGCCAGCGCCGATACCTTGGCCACCACGGACTCACGGAAGTAGTCCAGGTAGCGCAGGAAGACCTCGGTGCGGCTGCCGGCAGGGTCGGTGGGCTCGGGAAACGACGTCATGATCCGGCCGGCAGGTCACGTGCACGCTGGCGCACGCCGGCCGCGCCGTACGGGTAGTCGCCCACCAGCGGGGCGCTCGCCTCGTCCAGCAGCCGCATCTGCTCGGCGTCGAGGACCAGGTCGGCGGCGGTCAGGTTGTCGTCGAGCTGCTCGGTGGTCCGCGCGCCGAGGATCACCGAGGTGACCGCCGGTCGGGCCGCCAGCCAGGCCAGGGACACCGCCGACATGGACACGTCGCGGTCGGCGGCGATCTGGCGGACCGCGTCGAGCACCCGCCAGGTGCGCTCCTCAGCGTTGCGGCCCGCGTACGCCTCGACACCACGCTGCGGGTTCTCGCCGAGCCGCGTCGCCCCGGTGGGCGTGCTGTCACGCTGGTACTTGCCGGTCAGCCACCCGCCGCCCAACGGTGACCACGGCAGGATGCCGATGCCCTCGTTCTCGCAGACCGGCACCAACTCGAACTCGATCTCCCGGGCCAGCAGGTTGTACTGCGGTTGCAGGGTCACGATCGGGGTGAGGTTGAGGTGCTGGGTGAGCAGGGCGGCCTTCTGCAACTGCCAGCCGGTGAAGTTGCTGACCCCCGCGTAGCGGATCTTGCCGGCGCTGATCGCGTCGTCGAAGAACCGCAGCGTCTCCGGCAGCGGGGTCAGCGGATCCCAGGCGTGCGCCTGGTACAGGTCGACGGCCTCGACGCCGAGTCGGCGCAGGCTGGCGTCCAGGGCGCGGGTGAGATGCACCCGGGACAGGCCGGCGTCGTTGGTTCCCGGGCCCATCGGGAACCGCCCCTTGGTGGCGATCACCAGGCTGTCGCGTAGGTCGGGTCGGCTGCGCAGCCAGCGTCCGATGATGTCCTCGGAGACGCCGGTGGAGTAGACGTCAGCGGTGTCGATGAAGGTGCCGCCGGCCTCGACGAAGCGGTCCAGTTGGGCGAAGCTGCCGGCCTCGTCGGTCTCCGCGCCGAAGGTCATCGTGCCCAGACACAGGGTCGACACCACGGTGCCGGTGCTGCCCAGAGTGCGATAGCGCATATCGTCCTTTCGGTCCAAGTGACAAAGCTGATCTTCGCACCCGCCTCGGCCACCCGCATTCGGGACAGTGCCGAACGCCGGTAGGGGCACCCACGCGGCGACGTCGCCGGTCATCATGAGCGGGTGAGCGAGCCCGCGATCGAGATCGACCGACCTCAGCGGCCGACCCAGTCGCCGCCGTCGGGGCGGCCGCCGGAGCCCGGCATTCGTACCCGTGGCCCGTGGTTGGTGGCCGCTGCGACCACAGTGACGCTCCTGCTTCTCGCAGGCCGCTACGGCTATCACCGCGACGAGCTGTACTTCCTGCTCGCCGGTCGGCACCTCGACTGGGGCTACGTCGATCAGGGGCCCCTGGTCCCGGTGCTGGCCCGGCTGCTCGACACGATCGCCCCGGGCAACCTGGTGGTGCTGCGTACCCCGTCGGCGGTGCTGGCCGGCGGTGCGGTGCTGCTGGTCGCCGCCATCGCTCGGGAACTGGGCGCCGGCCGGGGCGGGCAGCTCTTCGCGGCGGTGCTCGCCGCGCTCTCCGGCATCGTGCTCGCCAGTGGTCACCTGCTCAGCACCACCACCGTCGACCTGCTGGTCTGGTTGGTCGCGGCGTGGTGTGCGGTGCGGTTGCTGCGCACCGGTGACAGCCACTGGGCGCTGGGCATCGGGCTGGCGCTCGGTGTGGGAATGCTCAGCAAGCTGCTGCCCGCGCTGCTGGCCGTCGGCCTGGTCGCCGGGGTGCTCATCGCCGGGCCGCGTCGGCTGCTGCGCGACCGGTGGGTGCTCGCCGCCGCCGGGATCACCGTGCTGCTGGCCGCGCCGAATCTGATCTGGCAGGCGGCCAACGGCTTCCCGCAGCTCGGCGTGGCGGCCTCCATCTCCGACGGTGACAGCTCCTACAGTGGCCGCCTGGAGGCATTCACCCTCCACTTCGTCATCATCAGCCCGTACGCCGTACCGATCTGGATCGCCGGCCTCGTCGCGCTGCTACGCCGACCGGCGTGGCGGGCCTACCGGGCGGTGGGCTGGGCCTGGGTGGTCGTCGTCGGCGTCGTGCTGATCGCCGGCGGCAAGGGTTACTACGACGCGCCACTGTTGCTGGTCCTCACCGCCGCCGGGGCGCTGGTCACCGTGGCATGGGCCTCGCGCGGGTCGCTCTGGTGGCGTCGGGGGCTGCTCACGCTGGGCGTGGTGCCGTTCCTGCTGCCCAACGTCGTGCTGCTGCTGCCGGTGCTGCCGGCCGACCGGTTGCCCGGTTTCGTGGTCGACGTCAACTACGACGCAGGCGAGACGATCGGTTGGCCGGAGTTCGCCGACTCTCTCGCGGCCGTCCACCGTGGGCTGCCGCCGCAGGAGCGTTCGCGGGCGGTCGTCCTCACCGGCAACTACGGCGAGGCCGGTGCCGTGGCCCGCTACGGGCCGGCCCGTGGTCTGCCCCGGGCGTACTCGGGGCACAACAGCATGGTCGACTTCGGTCGGCCGCCCGCGGACGCGGACGTGGTCATCGCCGTCGGCTGGGAGCGCCCCGACCAGCTCACCACCTGGTTCGAGCAGTGCACCCTCGCCGGGCGGGTGGACCAGCGCGTCGAGGTGGACAACGAGGAGAACGGCGGCCCGATCCACGTGTGCCGGGGGCTGCGGCGTCCGTGGGCGCAGATCTGGGACATCGAGGTACGCCACACCGGCTGACAGTGTTCACCCGGCGCTGGCGGGTTGGGTCAGGCTCCGCCGGTCAGCCAGGCCTGGATGCCGACCAGGGTCTCCGGGCCCGAGGTGGCGTCGACGTCGCGGGCGAGATCGGCGATGGTGACCGCGGCGAGCGCCTGGTGCCACGCGTCCTCGGCCGCCCACATGGCGCGCGACACCGGACACGGCGTGGTGCAGGCGTCGGCCGGGGTCGCGAACGGGCCGCGCTGGCGGATCTCGGTGCAGACGAAGGTCGGGCCGGGCCCGTCGACGGCCCGGACCACGTCGAGCAGGGTGATGCTCTCGGGTGCGCGGGTCAGCACGTAGCCGCCCGACTTGCCCTGCACGGAGTGGATCAGGCCGGCGCGGGCGAGCGCCTGGAGCTGTTTGGCGAGGTAGCTGCTGGAGACGTCGTGCAGCTCCGCCAGCTTGGCCGCCGGAACGGGCGTGTGGCTGACGGTGAGCACCACGCAGCAGTGCAGCGCCCACTCGACCCCGCCGGACATCTTCATGACATCACCCTAGCCACCCCGTTACTCGGACTCATTGTGTCCGAGTATAGTTACTCGGACAAGGAAGGTCCGAGTAACGGCTGAACCTCAGCCAGTCGGGCCACACAGTCACGGGAAGGTGCATGGCATGAAGATCGCCGTACTGGGCGGGACCGGCCTCATCGGGTCGCAGGTCGTCAAGATCCTGCAGGCCGCGGGGCACGAGGCGGTGCCGCTGTCGCCGTCGACCGGGGTGGACCTGCTCACCGGGCAGGGCCTGTCCGACGGGCTCGCCGGTGCCGAGGTCGTCGTCAACCTGACGAACTCGCCGACCTTCGACGAGGCCTCGCCCGCCTTCTTCCAGACGACCATGGACAACCTGCTGGCCGCAGCCGCTCGCGCGGGCGTCCGCCACGCGGTGATCCTCTCCATCGTCGGCGTCGACAAGGTGCCCGACCTGGACTACTACCGCGCCAAGACCCTCCAGGAGGAGATCCTCACGGCCGGTCCCATTCCGTACTCGATCGTCCGGGCCACCCAGTTCTTCGAGTTCGTCGAGTCGATCCTGTCCTGGACGGCCGACGACACCACGGTCCGCCTGCCCAGCACGCCGGTGCAGCCGATGGCCGCCGCCGACGTGGCGCAGGCCGTCGCCGAGGTCAGCATGGGCGCGCCGTTGCAGGGCATCCGCAACGTCGCCGGGCCCGACGTCTTCGCCCTCGACGAGCTGGGGCGGATCACGCTCGCCGCCCGCGGTGACCAGCGCACCGTCACCACCGACAACGGCGCCGGCATGTTCGCCGCCATGTCCGGCGATGTCCTCATCGCAGGCGACGACGCCGTCATCGCGCCCACCGCCTATCGGGAGTGGCTCGGCCGCCAGGCCTGAGGTGTCCACCTGATCCGCACGTCGCCGTGACGGACGATCACGACGGCGGCGTGCGGGTCCCGGCCCGCCACTCGCGCTCCAGGATCGCGAAGACGAGCTGGTCTGCCCACTCCCCCCGGAACAGGTAACTCTCGACATGCCGTGCCTCCTGCCGCATGCCGAGCCGCGCCATGAGCCGGGCAGACGCGGTGTTGCGAGCGTGGCACCGCCCGTAGACCCGGTGCAACCCGAACTCGGCAAACCCCCAGGCCAGCATCGCCGTGGCGGCCTCCGTCGCCAACCCGCGACCGCCGTGGTCGGGGTGGAAGACAAAGCCGAGTTCGGCGGTACGCTCCAGCCGGCTGCGCCACACCAACTCCACGATCCCGATCACCCCGGCGTCGGTGACCACAGCCACCGTCAGGCAGTCACCCTCCGCGCGCCACGCGTCCTCGCCCGCCATGGCGAGCACCGAAACCCGCGACTGCTCACGGGTACGCGGCTCCGCGCCGAGCATCCACCGGACGACGTCGGGTCGGCGCTGAAACGCGTACACGTCGTCGAGGTCGTCGATCGTGACCGGACGCAGGGTGAGCCGTGCGGTGCGGATCGGGTAGGTCGGCTGGAACATCACGCGATCGTAGAGACACATGCGGAGCGCTCCGGTGCCGCCCGATCGGCGTCCGGGCGCCGGGGCAGCAGCAGCGGGCTCGCGAAGATCACCAGCCCGGCGACCGTGATCGCCGTACGCGGGCTGGTGGCCTGCGCGAGCAGCCCACCGAGCGCGCTGAGGATGGCGATCGTCGCGCTGCTGCCGATCGACCAGGCAGAGAGGGTACGGACGATGCGATCCTTCGGAGTCTGCTGAAGGCGGTAGGTGGCGAGCACCGGGTTGTACAGGCTCATGCTGATGATGATCGCGAACTCGACGACGATCACCGTGGCAAGACCGACCACGCCGGGTTGGACGAACGCGAGGCCGATCAGCCAGATCGCGCGCAGCGTGCCCACGGTGCGGATGATCCGGTGTTGGCCGTGGCGGGCCACCACCCGACGGGCCAGGCGTGACCCGATGAGTCCGCCGACGCAGGGCACGGCGAAGGCGAGGCCGTATTGCCAGGGCGGAAAGCCCAGCTCGCCGAGCAGGAGCACTGCCAGCAGCGGCTCGGTGGCCATGATCAGCCCAGCAACGAGCAACTGGTTGAGGTAGAGCGCCCGCAGACCGGGGTGGGTCAGCAGGTGCCGCCAGCCGTCGAACAGCTCCCCGGCCCGGACCCGGCCCGCGCCGGTGCGACGGGGGCGTTCTTCGGTGCCGCGAATGGCGGTGAGGCCCAGCGCCGAGAGTAGGTAGCTCAGCGCGTCGGCCACGACGGTGACGACCGGCCCGAACAGTCCCACCGCGGCACCGCCCAGCGGCGGCCCGAGCGCGATCGAGCTCCAGGTCGTCGACTCGAACCGCGCGTTCGCCACCAGCAGGTCGTCCGGCCGCACGAGGGCCTTGAGGAAGGCGCCGCTGGCCGCGTTGAAGGCGATCTTGGCAGTGGCGAGCACTGCCGAGACGACCAGCAGTTGCCCGAAGCTGAGCCGGCCCAGCGCGTACGCGACGGGGATCGTCAGCAGGACCGCGAACCGGGCCAGATCCATCGCGATCATCACCCGCCGCTTGCGGTGGAACTCCACCCACGGCCCGAGTGGCAACGCGATCAGCGCGCCCACGGCCGGCCCCAGCGCGGCCAACACGGACACCTGGGCGGGGCTGGCCTGCAACACCAGCACGGCGATCAGCGGCAACGCCCCGAAACCCAGCCCCGAGCCGTAGGCGCTGACCGCGTACGACGCCCACAACCAGCCGAACCGCCGCCCCATGGCCCTCCTCGTGGACAAGCCCGCACCTCCCGCTTCCGACAACCCGTCGTTGACCGCGCGATCAAAGCAAGCCCAGTGACGAGGGATCAAACAACCGCATGAGCGGCGCGCCACAACCCGAGGTTGTGTCAGTAGGGTTTGCCGGGTGAATCTCGACGCCGTCCGCACCTTCGTCGCCGCCGTCGACGCCGGCCAGTTCCAGGACGCCGCCGCGGCGCTGTCGATCACCCAGCAGGCCGTCTCCAAGCGCATCGCCGCACTGGAAAAGGACCTCGGGGTACGACTGTTCACCCGCACGGCGCGCGGCACCCACCTCACCGTCGACGGTCAGACCTTCCTGCCGCACGCCCGTGAACTGCTCCGGGCCGAGGCGCGCGCCGACGCCTCCGTACGCCCCGGCCGACGGGCGCTGCGCGTCGACGTGCACAGCCGACGGATCGCACCAGCGGTGCTGTTGCAGGACTTCCACCGCGCGCATCCCCACATCGAGTTGGACGTCGTCACCCTCGACGCCGACGTACACGCCGCGATGGCGGCCGTCGAGGTGGGGACGATCGACGCCACCTTCCACGCCGTCACCGTCGCCGCGCGTCACCTGCCCGCCGCGATCAGGACCACCCGCGTGATCGACGAGCACCACGAACTGCTCGTCGGCCCCCGCCACGCGCTCGCCAACGCCCGCACCGTCACGCCCGCGCAGCTCGCCGAGCACCGCATCTGGATGCCCGGCATGGCCCCCGGCACCGAATGGGCCGACTACTACGACGAGCTCGCCGCCGCGTTCGGCCTCACCATCGACCTGGTCGGGCCGGTCTTTGGCAACGAGGCGCTGCTGGCCGAGATCGCCGACTCAGCGGAGCTGGCCACACTCGCCGGCGTTCGCACCCGGTACCTGTGGCCGGACAGCTACGACCTGCGGCGCGTACCGGTGCGCGACCCGGCGCCCGTCTACCCCATGTCACTCATCTGGCGCGACGACAACCCCCATCCCGCGCTGCGGGCGCTGCGCGACTACCTCGCCTCCCGGCGAGTGCAGTCGCCCGACATCGAGGTCTGGCTACCGCCCTGGGGTCAGTGATCGACGCGCGCTACGGCGGTCCGTTGACCGCAGCGATGCCTCGGCGTGTTGACACGCGTTCATCCCGCACTACATTTAACGTGTTGGTTAAGTGACTGGGAGGCTCTGGTGTCTGGCAGCGATCAACTCAGCGCGGTGTTCTCGGCGCTCGCCGACCCGACTCGACGGGCGATCCTCGCCGAGCTGGCCGACCGCGACGCCACGGTCACCGAGCTCACCGCTCCGCTACCGATCTCGATGCCGGCGGTGTCGCGGCACCTCAAGGCGCTTGAGCGCGCCGGGCTCATCTCACGCACCCGGTCGGGGAAATTGCGGATGAGTCGCATCGAGGCCGCCCCGCTGCGCGAAGCGGCCGAGTGGATCGACCGCTACCGGCGGATCTGGGACACCTCCCTCACCCGCCTCGACGCCCACCTCACGGCAGTGCAGGCCGCCGGCCGCCCCGCGGACCGAACGGCCCACGGCTCGGCTTTTCCCGACCGGGAACCCCCGAGCAAGGCTCACGACAAGGAGAACTGATGGACAGCGACAAGCCGCCAATCGTCATCTCGCGAGTGGTGGACGCGCCACGGGAGCTGGTCTACCGAGCGTTCACCGACCCGGACCACCTGGCGGCATGGTGGGGACCGATCGGCAACTCACTGCCCCGCGACGAGATGGAGTTCGACGTTCGGCCTGGCGGCTACCAGCGGTGGACCGAGGTCTTTCCAAGCCAACCCGGCCTTCGAGTCGAGGTCCACATCGACCTCACCCACGTCGTGGACGGCGAACTGCTCGACGGCGTCGCGCACGTCACCGGGCACCTGCCGGAGGGCGTTGAGCCGCACGAGACAAGGATGCGGGTCGAGTTCCACGACGAGGCCGATGGACGGACGCGCCTCGAGATCCGTCAGTGGCTCCCGGGGCGGGTGCTTGGTCCCGCCCATCAGGGTTGGAACGAGGCCTTCACCAAGCTGGACGCGGCACTGAGGAATGTCCACCCCGTCGCAGTCGACGTCGAGGTGTAGCGCCATGGCCAAGCTGATCTACGTGACGAACGTGTCCCTCGACGGTTACATCGAGGACGAACAGGGCCGCTTCGACTGGACCCCACCCGACGACGACTACTTCGCGTTCGTCACCGACCTGGTCCGGCCCATGGGCACCTACCTCTACGGCCGGCGCCTGTACGAGTCGATGGCCCTCTGGGAGACCGAGCCCTCCCTCGCGTCGCGATCGAAGCTCACTGCCGACTTCGCCGACGTCTGGCAGACAGCGGACAAGATCGTCTACTCCACAACGCTGGACGCGACCTCGACCGCCAACACCCGGCTCGAACGGAGCTTCGACCCCGCCTCGGTACGCGCCGTGAAAGCCTCGGCCACCAGTGACCTCACCATCGGTGGCGCACACCTCGCGGCGCAGGCATTCCAGGCCGGGCTGATCGACGAGTGCCACCTGCTGATCCATCCCATCCTCACCGGCGGAGGCAAGCCCGGGCTGCCCAGCGGCACCCGCCTTGAGCTGGAGCTACTGAGCAATCGCCGATTCAGCAACGGTGTGGCCTCCCTGCACTACCGCATCCGCACCTGAGCCGGTCGTCGGCGTCACCGAACTCGAAGAATGTCGGTGACGCCGACTGGCCGTCGAGCAGGCAGGCAAGCGTCGTTCGACGATGCTGGGTGCCGTGGGTACGGTGACAATGTGCTCTCAGCCGTGAAGGGTCTGTCCCGGTACCACACCGAGGAGTCGCTGCGCGCCTACCTGCTGGAGCGTTCACACCGCACCGAGAACGGCTGCCTGGTCATCGAAGGTTACGGGCGGCGACGCGGGGTGCACCAGAAGGTCGCTGGCCGCGCGTGGGCGCACATTGCCGCGTACGTCGTCCTCGTCGGCGGGTACGACCCCGCCCTCGACGTCGACCAGACCTGTGCCGCCGCCGACTGTATCGAGCCGACACATCTGCGCCAGCTCAGCCGGGCCGAGGCCTGCCGCAGCCGCAACCAGCCGGCACAGTGCCGCAACGGACACGACCGTGAGCTCGACCCGGCCACCGGCCGGTACCGTCGGGTCTGTCGCAGTTGCAACCGGGAGGCTCAGCGCCGGTGGCGTGAACGTGAGGCCGCCGAGGTAGCCCAGGCCCGCGCCGCGTACGGCCGCTCGTAGCGATAATCCTGAGATGACCAGTTTCCCCGCGACCGCCCGCCGGGTGCGGGACGAGAGCCTCAGCCCTCGACGGCGCCGGTCGCATCTACGGGACTGCCTCTACCACTTCGCGCCGTACGGCTTCCACGCCACCTGGCACCACCTGGCAACCCGGCACCGCATCCCCCGCGACGTTGAAGGCGATCCCCCGTCGTTGGTCCGGGCCCTCGGTGAACTCGAGACAGCCCGCGCTCTGGTGCTGGCAAGGGCAGTCGCCTTCGCGGCCCAGCGGCGACTGCAGAAGCAGGCGGGCCGACGAACCCCCACCACTCCGCATCCGTGGGACTCGTGGGGTTGCCACGACATCGCCTACTGCCCCGATCCGCGGAAGCATCCCACCGGGGAGCTCTCGATCGTGGTGGAGCGGGTGCTCGATGCGTACGCCGCAGGGGTCGACCTGGCCGGACGATGCCTGGTCTGCGGCGACGACGATTCCCGCCCCGGAAGGGCCTGCCGAAACTGCGGCGTCGTACCCGACGGGTATCGCAACTCGATCTGAAGCATCAGGAGCAGTGCGGTTGCCGCGGTAGCAGGCGCCCCGCAACCCGGTGACCAGCAAGCGCTCGCGTCGGTGTCTGGAGGGACGTCCCGGTCAGGGGTTGATCAGTCTCCAGTCTCCTTCGGAGATGACCTCGACGGTGCCACCGACCACCTTGATGGCGGTGTTGTCGTCGATGGCGTACGTCGGGACCGGGATCTTGGACGCCCACCTCTGGATGTCGGACAGGTCGGTGTCCTCCATGTCCGGATGATTGAGGTGGGGGTAGAGCGTGAAATCCACCAGCCCCAGCGCCCGGTCGGCACCCTGGGCCATGTCGCTGCCGTCAGGGACGAATTGACTGTCGAACTCGGCGTCGCAGTTGTACGGGGTGACAGCGATGCTCCCGGCGCTGACCCCCACATAAACCGTGTCACTCAGCGACGGCAGGACGTCGGCCAGGCCCGACTGGCGCATCCAGTAGGTCAGGTACAGCACATCGCCGCCCCAGACCAGAAGGGCATCGGCCCCCCGGACCGCCGGGACCCAGTTCTCTTCTCGAATGGTCGGCAGCGCGGTGAGCTCCAACACCCCCAGGGACTTCCAACCGAGCTGGGACAGCGGGATCGAAGGCCGGCCGTGGATCGCCTTCCACGCCCTCTCGCCTCCGCCGGGGAAGGGGTAGACACCGGTGGGGACGAACAGGGCCGTGGCCTCGACGATCGGTTTGCCCAGCAGGTCGACGAGCGCGTCGGAGATGCTCGGATTGCAGATGCCCGACGACGTGAGAAGAAACTTCATCGATCCGCCCTCCTAAGTCACCGAATGACGCCGATCAAGTTGCCCATGAGAACCAGCGGTCCGGCTCGGCTCGTTCTCACTCATCCCGATCATCGTCGACCGATGTCGGCCTTGGCGAGGACCGGTCGGGTCACATCCTGGTTGTCGATGACGACGTCCGCGCGTTCGTGCGGCGCGCAGGCGGCGAAGTACAGCCGCTGGCCGCCGACGTAGCGGCCGAGGCTGGGATGTTCGGGATCCGGATGCGAGCCGTCGCGTCGAGCCATCCGTGCCACGGTGACCGCGAACGGCGCGTCAAGGAAGACGGAGAGGTCCCAGAACTGCACCAGCTCGTCACGGTGCAGGAACAACCCGTCGACGATGAGTACCGTGCCCGGCGCGGCGGTCCGCCACGCAAGGTCCAGGATCGTCGGAACCATGTCAGCGACGTGGTCAAGCAGTTGCCCCCGCACGACGCCCACGCCGTTCCTCCATCCATGACCGCAAAAGCACAGCACGCCCCACCGATCGAGGAAGTCATCCTGGCAGACGCCTCACCGGCAGCGGTCCGCATCAAGCCCGTCGGGACAGGACAGTTGGCTTGTCTGGGGCTTACACCATCCCCAGTCGTTAGGCAGCATAACTGTCATTATGATGCATGTACGTTTCGCACCTTTCGTCCCAGGTAATTACTGGATCGTTGTTAATAACAATCCAGTAATTGGCTCCGCCGGGCTTCGGCCTCGCCTCGGGAACGCGGTGGCTCTGCGGCCCACACGCGCTGAGGATGTCGGCATGAATGACCACAGCGCGAACGCAGTCGGCGAGCAGGAGGAAGCGCTACCCGGCGGCAACATGGGGGGTGCAACACGTGTCGGTGCCACTGTCCGGCGGACCGCCGGGGCGTGGAGCCCGACGATTCAACGCCTCCTACGGCACCTGCGTGAGCGCGGCGGCACCTGGGCTCCGCAACCGCTCGGGACCGATGAGCACGGACGCGACAGCGTCTCGTACCTGCCGGGCCTCGTGCCGCAGTACCCGTTGCCGGACTGGATCTGGAGCGATGGCGTCCTCACCGACGCAGGTGTCTACCTCGCACGCCTTCACCACGCCAGCGCCAGCTTCGACACCGTCGGCGGAGTATGGCAGTTCCCGGTACGACAGCCAGCTGAGGTCATCTGTCACAACGACTTCGCGCCGTACAACATGGTCTTCAGCGACCGGCGACTGACCGGCGTCATCGATTGGGACACGGCCTCGCCCGGTCCCCGATCGTGGGATCTGGCCTACCTTGCCTACCGACTGGTGCCGCTGGCCCATCCCGACAACGGCGACGCAATCGACAGTGACCTGGGCGAGCGGGCACGTCGGCTGCGCCTGCTCTGCGGTGCCTACGGCTCCGAGCAAGATCCTGCTCGCATCCTCCAGGTCGCAGTCCATCGGCTACACGACCTCGCCGCCTTCACCGAGGCGCGGGCTGTTCAGGGACAGGAGGACATTCGCCGTCACGTCGAGCTCTACCAACGCGACGCTACGTGGATCACCACGCACGCCGATTGCCTGGGCCGGGATGTCGCCTGAATCAGCTACGACGGCCGGCACTGCCAGCCTATTTGCTCACGAGACGTGCGTGGCCCGTCCGCGGTCGAGGTCCGCCGACGGGTCAGGGCGGCGAGTTGTCGTCAGCGACGACCGGTCGGGAAGCAACAACATCTGATCCACGCGCCCCCGATCAGGGTCAGAGCCAGCGATCGAACCAGGCGCGGGTCCGGTGCAGGACGTCGATCTGGTGGTGGCGTTCCCGGATCGAGTGGCCCTCTCTCGGGTAGATCACGAACTCGTGCTCGACGTCGAAGTGGCGCAGCGCCCGGTGGAGGTACACGGCCTGTCCGAGGGGAACGTTCGTGTCCTCGGCGCCGTGCAGGATGAGCACCGGAGTGCGGATGTTGCTGGCGAAGGAGATCGGGCTGACCGCGTCGTGTGGGTGTGGTCCGATGCCGGACCAGCCGGTGCTGCCACCGAGCGCGGCTTCGAACTGGCCGTTCTCCCCGGTCGCGGCGAGCATCCCCCAGTCGACGACGCCGGCGCCGACCAGCGCGGCGCGGAAGCGGTCGGTCTGGCCGACGGCCCAGGCGGACATGAAGCCGCCGTGGCTCCAGCCGGCGATGCCCAGCCTGTCAGGGTCGGCGATGCCCTCGGCGATGAGGAGGTCGATGCCGGTCAGGATGTCGGTCCACTCCTGCTGGCCGACCCGACCGGCGACGCTGGCGGCGAACTGGTGGCCATGGCCCTGGCCGCCGCGCGGGTTGGGCAGCAACACCGCGTAGCCGGCGGCGGCCAGCCACTGCGCACTGGGGAACCAGAACAGCTGGCAACGATCGGCGTAGCGATCGTACGGGCCTCCATGCACGATCGTTACCAGCGGGAACGGGCCCTCCGACGCGGTTCTTCCGACCGGCAGTACGAGCAAGCCGTCCAGGTCGAGCCCGTCGGCGGCGCGGTAGGCCAGCGGCTGTTGAGTGCCGAGTGCGATGCCGTCCAGCTCCGGCCGGGTGTTGGTGATCCTTCGCAGCGGCCCGGTTGGCGCTCCGATGTGAACGTTCGGGGGCTGATAGCGGGTGCCGGTGAGCAGCGCGATTGCGTCGCCGGTAGCAGTAATGGTGAGGTTGTCGAGGCGTCCAGGGTGATGCGACAGTGTCGTGAGGTCGGTGGGGTCGAGCCGAGACAGGGTCGTGTTCAGGCCGTCGGCGAGCACCACCAGCGGGGCGGCGTCGGTCTGGCGAAGTTCGGTGGGGCACATCGAGAGACCAGCGGTGCGGTTGCGCAGGACGCGGCTCTCCATGGCCAGGTCGAACACGGCGGTGCCGGCCTGCAGTCCCGGTGGCGTGAGCGCGATGTATCCGAGGTGCCAACCGTCTGCGCCGTGCCACCAGGTCAGAGATCGCGCGTCGACGTCGACCGGTCCGAGGTTCTCCACGGTCCCGGTCGTGGGGTCGAATAGGTGCAGTTGGCCGGTGCGCGGACCGTAGTCGTTGTCAGCGCTGGCCCAGGTCAGCACGGCCAGTGGGCCGCCGTCGGGACGTTGCCGCAGTTCCACGACGTGCCGATCACCGAACACACTCGGGGTGGTGACCCGGCCGGTGCGCAGGTCCAGCAGGCGCAACCGAGCACGTGGTTCGCCCTTGCCGACGACAATGGCGTCATGACGGTCCCGGGCACGGAGGGTGTCCTGCTCGGTGGGTTCGTCCTCGGCGAGCAGAGCGACCAGGTTGGGGTTGCTGAGCGGCAGGTGGTCGAGGACGCCGCCGCGCCAACTGGTCAACGTGGTCATCGTGCCGTCGGTGAGGGTGAGCCCGTGCAGTTGCGGGGTACCGCGGTCGGCGCGGTCGGACAGGAAGAACAGCATTTCCGAGTCGGCCGACCAGCACGGCTGGGACTCGGTCGCGGTGTCGCCGGTCGCCCGGCGTGACGCGACGGCGCCATCGTTGTGTACGAGCCAGAGTTCGGTGTCGAGGTGGTCACCGGTCCGGCCGATGGGAGCCAGGACGTAGCAGAGCAGGCGCCCGTTCGGGGCGAGCGCCGGGGTCTGCGGGCCACGACCATCGACCACGAGTTCGGCTGTCAGACCTGTCATGCGCGCAGTCTGTCAGGATCAACAGGGCAGCACGGCATGAAGGACGACACGCTCATGGAGCAGCTGAACCCATGTTCTCCGTAGAGGAACGCGACCTGATCCGGCAGCGGCTGCTGCACCTGGCCGAACACGATCCCGCTGTCGTCGCCGCCGCGATCACCGGCTCACACGCCACCGGCGATGAGGATCGCTGGTCGGACATCGATCTGGCCTTCGCGGTCAGCGACCCGCTCGACGCCGTCATGCATCGCTGGACACAACAGCTGTATCGGGACTTCGCCGCAGTCCACCACTGGGATCTGACGTCCGGGTCTGCGATCTACCGGGTGTTCCTCCTGCCTCGCTGCCTGGAAGTCGACCTCGCGTTCAGCCCGGAAGCCGAATTCGGGCCGCGAGGCCCGAGTTGGCGACTCGTGTTCGGGCAATCGACAACACCCCCGGCCGCCACGACGAACCGCCACGACGAGATCGCCGGCCTGGCATGGCACCACGCACTACACGCGCGGATCAGCATCGAACGAGGGAGATACTGGCAAGCGGAGCACTGGATCGGCGCCATGCGCACCCAGACAATCGCGCTCGCCTGCCAGCGTCTGGGCCACCCCACCAGCTACGCCAAAGGTGTCCACCTACTACCCGCCGACATCACCGGACCGCTCGAAACGACCCTGGTTCGCTCCACGGACGAGACTGAGTTACGTCGCGCACTCTCGGCCGCCGCAACGGCCCTGACTGCAGAGCTCACTCGCTCGGACCCGGCCCTGGCCGATCGACTACACCCGATTCTCACCGAACTCGGATCACCCGTAGCTGTCCGCCCACCGGTTTGGCCTGGCCGATGCGGCACGAGAAGGCGATGAGTTCGATGTGGTGCAGCCAGCGAATGTGGTGCTGTTCGTAGTAAGCGGCGAGTTCCTCGGGGATGTTCGACAGAAGCGCCACACGCACGCCTGAGGCCACAGCCGCACAACAATGACGTCGGCCGGGGGCATGGCCGGGCAAGGATTCCCCGTGCTCGGCTATGCCCCCGCGAATTCCCCAACCTTGACGTTGAGGCCGCCGGCCCGAGATCAGTGGGCGGGCTTGCCGAACCAGCGGGAGAGGCGTTCGTCCAGGTCCTGCTGGTCGTCGCCGATCCAGGCGACGTGGCCGTCGGGGCGCAGCAGGACGGCCGGAACGTCCAGTGCCGCAGTGAAATCCGCGAGGTGATCGACCCGGTCTGACCAGCCGCCGACGGTCAGGCGTTCGGTGCGGTCCAGCAGCAGGCCGCGGCCGCGGTGCAGCAGACCGTAGAGGTGCCCCTGTGTGATGTCCATGTCGGGCAGGCGGCGACCGAGCAGGTCGGGGCCGGCGCCGAAGTCGTAGCGGACGCCGACGGCGGTGATCTTCTCCAGCAGATGGAGGTTCACCTCGTCGAACTCCATCAGCTCGATGAGCAGCCTCCGCACCGCCTGTGCGCCCGGTTCGGTGGACAGCAGCTCCGTCTGGGCTCGGGTGTTGTCCAGCACCGCCTCGGCGACCGGACGGCGTTCGGCCTGGTAGGTGTCCAGCAGTGCCTCCGGCGCCCAGCCGCGGATCTGCGCGGCCAGTTTCCAGCCGAGGTTGAATGCGTCCTGGACACCCAGGTTGAGGCCCTGTCCGCCGATGGGCGGATGGATGTGCGCCGCGTCACCGGCCAGCAGCACCCGCCCGACCCGATAACTGTCGGCCAGCCGGGTGGCATCGCCGAAGCGGGACAACCAGCGCGGGGAGTGCACGCCGAAATCTGTCCCGGCGATGGCGCGCAACTGGCGTGCGAAGTCGTCGAGGGTGGGCGGTTCGGCGCGGTCGCTGACCCCGGCGGCGGGGACCAGGACGCTGTAGACCCCGACGCCTGCCGGCCGGAGCCAGAATCGCTGATGGGTCTCGCGGATCTCGGCCACCCTGGCGGCGATCTCCTCCTGCGGGACGCCCACTTCCATCTCGCCCATCAGGCTCTCGGTCCTTGCGGGCTCGCCGGGAAAGCCGACGCCGAGCAGTTTGCGCACGGTACTGCGCCCGCCGTCGCAGCCGACCAGGTAGTGCGATCGCAGCTGTTCCCCGTTGGCCAGCTCGACTGTCACACCCTCGTCGTCCTGCTCGAGACCGACGACCGCGTAACCGCGCCGGACCTGCGCGCCCAGTTCGATGGCGTGCTCTTCGAGTAGACGTTCGATGACCGGCTGCGGGATGCCCAGCAGGTAGGCGTACCGGGAATCCAGGCCCTTGGGCGCGGACTTGGGGATGGCGGCGAAGAAGGCGCTGGCCGGACGCTGCCGCCCGTGCGGGAGGATGCGGTCCAGCAGCCCGCGCATCGCCATCAGCTCGAGACTGCGGATGTGCAGGCCGACGATGCGGACGGCCGATGCCGGCTCGGTCTCCTTCTCCAGTACGAGGCCCCGTACGTCGTGCAGTCGTAGTTCGGCGGCGAGCATCGCACCGGTCGGCCCGCAGCCGGCAATGATCACGTCGTACGTTCGGGGCGTGCGATCGGTCGACGGCGGCTCGGCGGTGAATCGCGGAGGGTACATAGGTGTTGCCTTTCGGGAGTGCCGTGTTGGCAAGGCGCTCCCGGCGACACCTACGTCAATCGCCCGACCGGGACGGCGAGGGGGAGCACCCACATCGCTACAACGTTCATGGGTCTCACCTCCTCGGGCGGTGTCGCAGTCGACTGCAAGCTATCTCCCCCGGCGCGGTCGCGTCGAGTTGTTTCCTCGCCAGGTGATCACGGCGTCTGGTGGGTCAGCGACCGGTGGAGCCACTCGGCCATCAGCGCGCGTTCGGCGTCGGTGAGCCCCGCGAGGTCGGGCAGCACCGTCGCGAAGGTCACCGCGACCGCGTTCGCGGTGGTGTCGGGTGTGACCGGAGTTGTCGCCAGGATGCTGGCGAGCACGGCGTCGAGCATGGCCTCACCCAGACCGAGGTCGCGCTGGTCGGCGGGCATTCCCAGCAGTGTGAGGATGGTGCCGTTGCCCGCCGAGTGGATCATCATTAGCGCGCGTTCCTCGTCGACCCGGAGGAGGCCGGCTGTGGCGAGTCGTCGGACGCGACGACGTAGCACCTTGAGGCCGGCGATTGTTGCCGGCGAGGGTGCACCGCTCCCCCGGGTGGCGATCAGCGCGTACAACTCGGGGTTTGTCAGGCCGAACTTCACGTGTGCGCGCCATCCGGCGCGCAGGTCAGCGACCGGGTCGCCCGTCGCGGCGTCCGCTGCGACCGATTTGCCGCTGACGTAGGTGGCCATGACGTGCTCGGCGACGGCGTCGATGAGGCCGTCCTTGTCGCCGAACAGGCGATAGATGGTCGGCGCCTGCACGCCCGCGGCCTGGGCGACGGCGCGCGTCGTCACCGCGTTCGCGCCCTTCTCCCGCAGCAGTTGGGTCGCCGCCGCGACGATGCCCGCACGGACGTCGTCGCGGGTGTCCTGCGTCGTCACCATGTACCGATGCTAACAGTCTCTTGTTATCCACGATTTACCGATGCTAACGTTCGCTGCGTATCAACGATAACAAGGAGTGTCATCATGATCGTCGTCACCGGTGCCACTGGAAACCTCGGGTCCCAGATCGTCGACCGCCTGCTCGACCGGCTACCGCCCGACGCCGTGGGCGTGAGCGTGCGTGACGTCGATAGGGCCGCCGGCCTCGCCGAGCGGGGTGTGCGGGTGCGCGTCGGAGACTTCACCGACCCGGCCACGCTGGGGCACGCCTTCGAGGGTGCCGACAAGGTCCTCATCGTCTCCGCCGCCATCCGCGGCCCCGGCGCGCTCGTCGCGAACCGGGCCGCCATCGACGCCGCCCACGACGCGGGAGCCAACCGGATCCTCTACACCAGCCACCAGGCCGCCTCCCGGGACTCGCTCTTCGCCGCCCAGCCCACGCACGCCGCGACCGAGGAACACCTGGCCGGACTGGGAGTTCCCTTCACCGCCCTGCGCAACGGGTTCTACGCGAGCACGCTCAGCTTCTCCATCGGCACGGCCCTGGAGACCGGGCAACTCGTGGCGCCGGCGGACGGCCCGGTGTCCTGGACCGCGCACGCCGACCTGGCCGAGGCCGCAGCCGTCGCCCTCAGCGAGGACGGCGTCCTCGACGGGGTGACGGCACCGCTGACCGCCTCGGAGGCGCTCGACCTCGAAGCGGTGGCCGCCATCCTCAGCGACATCACGGGCCGCACCGTCGAACGGGTCGTCGCGCAGGACGACGAGTGGAGGGCATCCGTCATCGCGCGTGGCATGCCCCCGGCGGCGGCCGACTTCACTCTCGGCATGTACCGCGCGGCACGAGAGAAGGAGTTCGCCGTGACCGATCCGACGCTGGAGGCAGTCATCGGCCACCACCCGACATCCGTCCGCTCGGTGCTCGAGGCCATCGTCGCCCAGCGATGACGCGATCTCGAGCCGGTCAGCGCAGCATTGCCCGGGTCATTCGACGGGTGGCGACGTACATCGCGATCGAGCCGAACGCGACGAGGTAGGCCACCGGAATCAGCAGCTCCCAGCCGAGGTGGCCCAACGCGGGTTCCCGGACCAGCTCGATGCTGTGGTAGAGCGGCAGCACCTGGATCAGGGGCCGCACCGCCTCCGGGTAGACCGACAGGGGGTAGAACGTCGTCGCGAACAGATACATCGGCAGCATGAAGAGTTGGATGTACTGGAAGTCGGGGAAGTCTCGCAGGTACGTGGTGACGGCCAGCCCGCCGGCCGCGAACGCGTACGAGATCAGTAGCGACGCAGGCAGGGCCAACAGCACCCAGGCTGACGTGAGCAGCCCACCGACGGCCATGAGGATGAGGAATCCGATCGACGTCAGCAGCCCGTTGATCATCGCGCTGGTCACCTCGCCGACGGCGATGTCGGTGACGGAGAGCGGTGTCGGCAGGATCGCCTCGTAGGTCTTCTCGACCCTCATCCGGATGAACACACCGAAGCTCGTCTGGTTGAACGCCGTGTTCATCGCCGTGGTGGCCAGGATCGCCGGGGCCACATAGGCGGCGTACGGGACGTCGACGCCGGGGACCGTGCCGACGAGCATCCCGACGCCGACGCCGATCGACAGCAGGTACAGGATCGGTTCGACGAGCGCGTTGAGCAGCGGCGTGACCGACCGGCGGTAGATCATGAAGTTGCGTTCGATGAGCGCCAGGGCCCGGCGTCTCGTCCAGGTGGGTACGACGACGGTGGTCATGGTGCCTCCACGATGCTCTGGGCGTGGGCCGTCACGGGTGCAACCGTCGGCGGTAGGTGACCCGCGCTACCAGGAAGCCGCCGATCGCGAGTGCCAGCAGGTAGCCGATGTGGACGGAGCTGCCGGTGATCGTCGCCGTGCCGAGGCTGAGCGTGCGGCACAGCTCCACCCCGTGCCACAGCGGCAGCAGGTAGGACACCGGTCGGATCCACTCGGGCAGCTGCGAGACCGCGAAGAACGTGCCGGAGAACATGTAGAGCGGCATGATGACGAAGCGAAACACCGTGTCGATGTGGCGCAGCTTGCGGACGCCGACCGCCCACGCGGCGGCGGGTGCCGCGAACGCGACCCCGGTCAGCGTCGCGCCGAGCAGGGCTCCGAGGGCCCACCATCCCCCGATCAACCCGAACGCGGCCATCACCACGATGAAGGCACCGCTGGCGATGAGCACCCGGAAGGTGATGAAGAGCAGGTGCCCGGCGGCGAGCTGCTCCGGTCTCAGCGGCGTTGGCGTGGCGCTGCGGTACGCCCCGAAGCCGGCAGCGCGGGCGACCCCCGGGGCACCTTCCAGGAACGCGTTCTGCATCGCGGCGGCGGCCAGCATGCCCGGGGCGAAGAACGCCGCGTAGGAGACGCCGGCGATCTGGGCGGGCGCGTTGTCGTCGACCAGGGCGCCCAGCCCGGCGCCGATGCCGATGAGGAACAGCAACGGGTTCAACACGTTGATCACGATCGAGCCCCGCCAGGTACGCCGGTAGCGCGTCAACCAGTACCTGAATACACGAAACACCAGTGACCTCTCCTGCTACTCGATGAGCGATCGGCCGGTGAGCTTGAGGAACACGTCCTCCAACGTCGCGCGGCGGACCAGCGCGGTGAGCGGCGTGAGCGACATGGCGTGCACCGTGGCGAGGGCCGCCTCGCCGTCGGCGGTGTAGACGAGCACCCGGTCGGGGAGCAGCTCGACGCGGCCCTCGTCGTCGTTGCCGCCGGTGGCCAGCACCGATGTCAGCAGTTTCTCCGCCGCGGTGTCGCGCTCGTCGAGGCGGAAGCGGAGTTCGAGAACTTCCCGGGTGGCGTACCTGGTGATGAGTTCCTGGGGTGAGCCCTGCGCGACGATGCGGCCGTGGTCGACCACGATGAGCCGGTCGCAGAGCTGCTCGGCCTCGTCCATGTAGTGCGTGGTGAGGATGAGCGTCACGCCCTGCTGTTTGAGCTGGAAGAGCCGGTCCCACAGGACGTGTCGGGCCTGCGGGTCGAGGCCGGTGGTCGGCTCGTCGAGCAGCAGGATGTCCGGTTCGTTGATCAGGGAGCGGGCAATGGTGAGCCGCCGCCGCATGCCGCCGGAGAGCGTCTCGACCTGGTCGCCGGCTTTCTCCTGAAGCTGGGCGAAGTCGAGCAGTCGGGTCGCGCGGTCCCGGATGACGGCCCGCGACAGGCCGAAGTATCGCCCGTAGATGTGCAGGTTCTCCCGCACGGTGAGCTCGTTGTCCAGGTAGTCGTCCTGGGTGACGACGCCCAGCCGGGCGCGGATCTCCGGCCCCTGCCTCATCGGGTCCATGCCCAGCACGCGCAGGCTGCCGCCGCTGATCGGCGACGTGGCGGCGATCATCCGCATGGTGGTGGACTTGCCGGCGCCGTTGGGGCCGAGGAGCCCGAACGACTCCCCCCGCTCAAGTGCGAAGTCGATGCCGTCGACCGCCCGGAACTCCGCAGTGGACCCACGTGCTGGATAGACCTTCGTCAGATCTCTCGCCTCGACCAGCGAATGTTCGCTCACCCCGGCAGCCTAGGGAAACTCGACACTGGAGTGCAAGATCTGGGCAGTGCTTTGTAATTTTCTGACACGTGGCGGATTTGACCCTCGACCCTGTCGAGGCCCGACCATCGGCGACATGGACGACCAACCAACTCCCGACCCGACAATGACCCGTATCGGCGAGGCGGTGCAGCTCGGCCGATCGGGGCAGCACGGCCCCGCCCGCGACGCCCTGACCGCGTTGTGGGACGAACTCGGCCCCACCGGTGACGCCCTGCACCGCTGCACCCTGGCGCACTATCTCGCCGACCTGCAGGACACCACCGAGGCGGAGCTGGCCTGGGACGAACGTGCCCTGGCCGCCGTGTCCGACCTGACCGACGAACGCGCCCAGCGGTATCTGTCCTCGCTCCAGGTCCAGGCGTTCCTGCCGTCGCTGTACCTCAACCTGGCCGACTGCCACCGGCGCCTGGGCAACGTCGGTCCGGCCCGGGAACACCTCGCCCGAGCCCGCGAACACCTGGTGCGACTGCCGGACGACCCGTACGGCGAGAGCGTCCGCGCCGCGATCCGTGACTTCGTCGAGGACGACCCGACCGACCGCCGGCGGTAGCGGTCGGGAGGGCGGTCACCGATCCTGGCGAGCGACGCCCCTGCGGTATTCCTGCGGCGAACGTCCGTAGTGGGCACGGAAGAGGCGGCTGAAGTGGGCCTTGTCCGGGAAACCCCAGCGGGCGGCGATGGCATGGATCGGCTGCCGCAGCAGCGGGTTGCCGAGATCACGCCGGCACTGCTCCAGGCGCTTGGCGCGGATGAGTTCGGCGACCGTCGTCGCCTCCGCCTCGAACAGGCGGTGCAGCGACCGCGGTGAGATGTGGTGGGCGGCGGCGACGCTGCGAGGGCTGAGCTCGTCATTGTCGAGGTGGCGGTCGATGAATTCGACGACCCGGGCCCGCAGTGCGGTCTGCCGCGCTTCCGGTGAGAGGGTGTCCTCGATGTCGAGGTACTGAGCGAGCGCGGCAGTGAGCAGGTCCACCGCCACCCCGCCCAGGATCTCGGCCTGGGCCGGCTCGAACTGCTCCGGGTGCGCCGCGATGCCGCGCAGGTGGTGGGCCAACAGGCCGCCGACGCCGACGTGCGAGGGCATCGGCGTGGCCAGCAGGCGGCGGAGCCGGTCCGGTGCCAGGGGCAGCGCCGCGTGCGGTATCTGCACGGTGATCGTGGTGGCGGGATCGGGACCGTCAGCGTGATGCCGGGCGACGTGCGGCCGCGCGGTGTCCAGGAGCGTGAAGTGGTTCGCGGCTTCCAGCGTGGACTCGGTGCGGTCCTGGATCAGGGAGCTGCGACCCGTCAGTGGTAGCGCGAGTTGATACATGTCCCCCTCGGCTCGGCGGACCAGTTTCGTGGGCCGGATCGAGTCCAGCGACGGGTAGCGCAGCGAGGTCATCCGAATGCGACCGAGATCGATGGCCTGCGCGTAGGCCACGAAGTTGTCCAGGTGGCCGCTGCTGATGTGCGCCGGCGCTGTCTCCTGAGCGACCAGGGCGTACCAGAACGCGAACCGGTCCGCCGGGGGCAGCACCGTCGTGTCCACCACGAGGTTGGGCAACACTCCGCTCGCCTCCACCCATATGCAAGGATGGATTCTTGCATGCCTCGACTTTCTTCACCCATAACGGGATTCCCACGTCCGGTGCTGCCCGGCGGGTTGGCGAATGTCGGCGGTGACCGGTGCCGACCTGCGGGAGGCAGCCGACGAGATGACCCGGGTGCTGCTGCCGCACCGGGAACGCGACTGGTCGGTGCCGGCCGGCTCGCTGAGCTGGAGCTGCTGGACCACCGCGGCGCACGTCGCGCACGACCTCCTGGCGTACGCGGGCCAGGTCACCGGCCGCCCGGATGACGGCTATCTGCCGTACGACCTGCGGGTCTCCCCCGACGCGAGCCCGACGCAGGTGCTCACAGTGGTGCGGGCCTGCGCCGGTCTGCTCGCCGCCGCCGTCGACGCCGCCGCGTCGGACGTGCGGGCCTGGCACTTCGGTCCGTGTGATCCGGCCGGTTTCGCCGCCATGGGCGTGGCCGAGACCGTGCTGCACACCCACGACGTCACCCTCGGTCTCGGTGTGCCGTGGCAGCCGCCGCAGCGGCTGAGCGCGCTGGTGCTGCGGCGACTCTTCCCGGACGCCCCGGCCGGGGCGGTACCCGAGGTGCTGCTCTGGATGACCGGCCGCGGTGAGCTGCCCGGCCGGGCCCGACGTACCTCCTGGAGCTGGCGGGCCGCAGTCGACTGACTCGCACCAACGTTGAGGGGCGGGTGGTCGCCTTCCGGGCGACCACCCGGTTGGAGCGTCAGGGTCAGGTCCAGCTGATGCCACGGTTGCGAACGCTGCGCATGCCCTTCTCCTCTCTGCTCGGTGACGGGCCCCGTGCCCGCCAGGTGACCTCAGCGTCGGCCACGACCTGCCTCGGCGGTACTGATGTCGGCGTTCGGAGTCGTTCGGGCTTGTTCGACCGGAGACTCGGACCTCGCAGGTCTGGAGTCGGGTCGCCGCTGCCACAGCGGCACGACAGCGAGAACCGCCACCGCGCCCGCCAGGCCGCTGAACCCGATCACAGTGGTGGCCGGCCACCGGTCGGCGCCCAGACCCGCGAGGACCATCGCCGTCCCCTGTAGCCCACTGAGACCGGTGATGGCCACCCCGAAGGCGCGTCCCCGGTACTGCGTCGGCACCGCCCGGCCGAACAACGCGTTCAGAGGGATGGCGAAGGCGCTCGCGGCTCCGGCCAGCACCAACAGCAGGAGCATCATCCACAGCGGAGGGACGAGCCAGGCCACCGCCAGCACGCCGGCCGACGTCGCGGCCAACGGCAGGATGAGCCGTTGGCGGGCCGCCGGTGGACAGAACCGGGTGAACGCGACCCCGCCGAGGGACATCCCCAACGGCGCCGCCGCCAGCAACAGCCCGACGGTGGCGGCGCCGCCACCGTACTGTCGGGCCAGCGGCGCCATCAATCCCTCGGCCGCGTAGGTGAAGGCGCTGGCCGTCCACAGGAGGAGAACGTAGGACCGCAGCCGGGAATCGGCGAAAATCACCCGCAGACCGACCGCCCGGCCCTCACCGGTCGGGCTCGACCGTGCTCGAGGCGCGGGGCGGGAACGCACACCGATCCCGATCAGAAGAGCCGACACCAGAAACGTGCCGGCGTCCACCAGCAGGGCACCGCGCAACGACAGCACCGCCACCAGGCTCCCCCCGACGGCGAAGCCGACCACCTGAACAACCTGGGCGCAGATATTGTCCACGCCGTTGGCCACCGCGTAACGGTCGTCGTCGAGCACCTCCGGCATCAACGCCGCCCGCGCCGCCACGAACGGTGGCCGCATCAGGTTGACCACGAAGAGGAGCACCACCAGGGCTGGCGCGGGGAGGTCCGGCAGCGCCGCCAGCGGGATGAGCGCCGCGCGGCCAAGGTCGCACGCGATCATCACGCTTCGCCGGGGGAACCGGTCGGCCAGGCCGGAGAACAGCGGTCCACCGGTGAGCCAGGCCAGGTAGGAACTGGCGTAGGCGGCCGCCGCCAGCGCGGCCGAGCCGGTTTCGCTGAAGACGAGATACGCCACGGTCACGGCCGTGAGCTGGTCACCGGCCAGGGACAGCAGGTACGCACCGAACAGGTGGCGGTACTCGCGTACCGCGAACACCTCGGCGTACGTCGCGGCGCGCTCGGTCACGTCACCCCGTCCCTCCCGTGCCGGCCCTCGTCTGGGCGCTCGGCCCAGACCGTATCCGCGTTCGCGTCGTCGAGGCCGAGAGCCAGCGTTCGGACCTGTTCGGATCCGTTCGCCACAGGTCGGACGGTCGGCGCGGGGAGGGTGTCGAGAGTGCCGTCCGGCTAGCCGGCGTGCAGCGAGTGCCGGTGGCCGTCGAGTGGGAAGGGCGGCCGGGCCGGCAACACCTCCTGGAACACGAAGCCGCACTTCTGCGCCACCCGGCAGGAGGCGACGTTGTCCACCTGGTGCAGCAGGTCGAGACGCGCCACCTCGGGGAACCTGTCGAACGCCCAGCGGCTCAGCGCGGTGACCGCGCGCGGGGCGACGCCGCGGCCGCGCGCCCACGACGCCGTCCAGTAGCCCACCTCCGGGGCCGGGCGCTCCGGCGTGACCCCCTTGAGCACCACGTTGCCCACCAGCCGGGCACCGTCGGCCTGCTCGTCGAGGACGGCGAAGGTGTACCGCCGGCCGTCGGCCCAGTCGCGCTGCGCGCCTTCCAGCCACCGTCGTGCCTCGGCGGCGGTGGTCACCGGAGCTCTGGTCCAGCGGCGCAGGACCGGATCCCGGTACGCCTGCACCAGCTCATCCAGGTCGTCGGCGCACCACTGACGCAGGGCGACACCCGGCGTCGAGGGCATGTCGGGTGACAGCGATTCGATCAACATCGGCACAGTCTGCCGTGGCCGTGGCCCGGGGGTCAGCCCCGACGGCGCCACCGCCGCCACCAGCTACGGCGGGGCCGGCGTGCCGGCGGCAGAACGGCCGCCGCGTCGGCGGCGGTCGTCGTCACCTTGGGGCGGGCACGCTCGGCGCGCCAACGGCGGACCACGTCCTCGGTGTTCACCGGGCGCACCGCGACCCGGGGGCCATCGTCGGGGAAGCGCAGCCACGCCACGATCTGGGCGTTCAACTGCCCCACGAAATCGCGGACGGACTGTTCGGTGGGCAGGTCACGGACCTCGCCGGGGACCTGCTCGATGCGTCGGCGCAGTTGCAGGGACGTGGGCAGGAGCAGGTCACTGGGGAGCGCCTCGCGCTCCAGGAAACTCTTGATCCACCACGCCTCGTCGTACGGCGCTCCCCGACCGGGGATCGGCTTGCCCATGCCGGGCAGGTCGTCGAACTCGCCGCGCTGAACGGCATCCTGGATCTTCGCCTCCACTGACGCTTCCCACGCCTCTGTCACCGTGCGGCACCTCCCTGGCCACCGTAACGCGCCGCCTCCGGCAGGCGACACGCGCTTGTCAGGGGTCAGCACGCCCGCGACTGTGCGCATTCCCGCCGAAGTGCTGCCGTCCTACCGAACGCGAATGGATCAGCCCGGATCGCAGGCCACGGCCTGCCAGGTGGCCCTGGAATGGGACGTTCATCCCGATTACGGTCGCTGTGGGGATTACCGAACGGGGGAAGCGTCGTGGTGAGTACTGGTGCACTGCTGGGCATCGCGCTGGTGGGGTTGGGGGTGGTGCTCACGCCCGGCCCGAACATGGTCTACCTGGTGTCCCGCTCGGTGGCGCAGGGCCGCCGTGCCGGGCTGGTCTCGCTGCTCGGGGTGGCCGCCGGCTTCGGCGTCTACCTGGCGGCGGCCGTCGCCGGCCTGGCCACCGTCTTCGTCCTGGTGCCGACGCTGTACGCGGTGGTGAAGCTGGCCGGCGCCGGCTACCTGCTCTGGCTGGCCTGGCGGACGCTGCGTCCCGGTGGGCACTCGCCGTTCACGCCCACGCCGATGCCGCCGGACCCGCCCCGGCGCCTGTTCACCATGGGCCTGGTCACCAACCTGCTGAACCCGAAGATCGCGATCCTCTACGTGTCGCTGCTACCGCAGTTCATCGACCCGACGCGGGGCCACGTGGCGATGCAGAGCCTCCTGCTCGGTCTGACCCAGATCGCCGTGGCGCTGATCGTGAACGCGCTGATCGTGCTCACCGCCGGCGCGCTGGCCGGGTTCTTCGCCCGCCGGCCGGGATGGCTACGGGTGCAGCGGTGGGTGACAGGCACCGCGCTCGCGGCGCTGGCCGTACGGATCGCCGCCGACCGCTCCCGCGCGGCCGTCGCCACGCCCTGACCCGGTGCTCAGTGCCCCCGATGGCGGCCGAGCATCCCGGCGGCCAGCGGCGCGGCGTCCAGGTCACCGGCGGCGAGCCGGGCGGCGAGGGTACGGCGCACCAGCCGGTCGGCCAGCGCGGGCGCGTGCCGGCCGACGGCCATCTCCAACCTGCCGCGTGCGGTGGTGGCCACGTCCCGGGGCGCCCGTCGGGCGGTGGCGGTCCGCAGGATCGCCGCGACCACCCCTTCGACGGGCTCGGGGCGCGACACCCCTCGCAGGGACAGCCCGGCCTCGGCGGTGCTGTCGTGGATCGGTGAGGCGACCATGCTCGGGTAGACGACACTGACACCGACGTGGGTGCCCACCTCGTGGCGCAGCGCGTCGGCGTAGGCGACCAGGGCCCGCTTGCTCACCCCGTACGCGGCGGCGAGCGGCAGCGGCAGCACCGCCATCCGACTGGATACGAAGATCACCCGTCCGCGTGCGGTGACCAGCGGGGGCAGCGCGGCGGCGGTGGTGCGCCAGGCGGCGAGCAGGTTGACCTCCAGTTGCCGGCGGACCACCTCGTCGGGCGGCAACTCGGCCGGAGCGGGACCACCGACCCCGGCGTTGTTGATCAGCAGGTCGAGCCCGCCGAGTCGGTCGACGGCGGCCCGCACCGCCGCCGGCACGGCGTCCGGGTCGGTCAGGTCGCAGCCCAGCACCGGAACGTCGTCGTCGGGACGGGCGTGCAGGTCGAGCCCCACCACCCGGGCGCCGGCCGCGCTCAGGGCGGCGCCGAGGTGGCGGCCGAAGGTCCCGCTCGCCCCGGTGACCAGCACCCGCCGACCGGCAAGTGTTCGGTCCCTCACCGGGGTGCCCCCACCGGGGGCGTCGCGCCGGAGCGGGCGCGGCGGGTCCCGGCGGTCAACTCCCTGGCCAGCTCGGCCAGGTAGACGTCGAAGTCCACCCGCATCGCCGGGCGGCGCTGACCCCAGCGGGCGGTAGCGGCCCGCAGTTCGGCCCGGCACGCGGCGCGCTGTCGCTCCGGGTCCGGCAGCGCGTACCGGCCGGCGACGTGCGCCGCGATCAGCTTGGCCTGCGCCTCGACCAGGGGGAACGCGGAACCGGTGGACTGCATCAACCCGACGAAGCTCAGCCCGGGGGCGTCGGGGTGGAACACGTGCCGGTACAACGGCAGGGTGTCGGCGCCTCCGGCGAGCAGCGCCGGGTCGAGGAACGGGACGTCCACCCGGTAACCGGTGCACCAGATGATCAGGTCGACGCTGTCGCTGCGGCCGTCGGTGAACTCCACCCGGTCGCCGTCGAGGGCGGCGACGCCGGGTCGGGCCTCGACGTCACCGTGGGTCAGCCGCGACAGCAACCCGTCGGAGAGCGTCGGGTGGTCCTGGAGGAAGCCGTGCGTCGGTGCGGGCAGCCCGTAGCGGGCGGGGTTGCCGACGGTGGTGCTCAGCATCGTCTGGCTGATGCGTTGGCGCAGACGCCACGGCAGCCGGCGGGCCAACGCTCCGTTGAGGGTGTCCGAGGGGCGCCCCAGCAGGTACTTCGGCACCACCCAGACACCCCGGCGCAGCGACAGCAGGGTGCGGGTGGCGGCGTACGACGCGTCGACGGCGATGTCCATCGCGGAGTTGCCGCCGCCGACGACCAGGACCCGCCTGCCGGCCAACTGCTCCGGGCCCCGGTAGTCGTGACTGTGGATCTGCTCGGCGGTGCAGGTGCCGGGGTAGCCGGGGTCGGGCCGCCGGGGCACCCGGTTGTGCCCGTTGGCGACGACCACGGCGTCGACGGTGACCTCGACCGGGCCGGTCGGGCCGCTGGCGGTCACCGTCCAGGTGCCGTCGGGGTGCTGGGTGACCCGCTCGACGGTGTGGCGCAGCCGGATGGTGTCGGCCAGCCCGAAGCGTGTGGCGTAGTCGGCGAGGTAACCGGCGACACGACGGTGGTCGGGGTAGTCGGGCCAGTCGGTCGGCATCGGGTGGTCGGCGAACTGGGTGCGACCACGGCTGGTGTTGAGGTGCAGCGTGCGGTACGCGGGCGAGTCGGGTGCCCCGTACACCCAGAGGCCACCGACCTGCTCGGCGGCCTCGAAGCCCACAGTTGGCACGTCGGCGTCGCGTAGTGCCTTGACCGCGGCGAGGCCGGCGGCGCCGGCCCCGATCACCGCCACCCGCTGTGGTACGCCCATTGCCGCCCCCATTAATCCAACGTCCGATGGATAATCGTCGCGTGGCGGCGGCCCGTCAAGGGGTCGGCGATCCGTACAGGCCGTCGAGCAGGCGATGCACGAACGCCCGGAACTCGCGCCGTTCCCGAGCGCCGGGCGCGCCCGCGGCCAGCGCCACCACGTGCCCGTGCGTCGCCCACACCAGACTCCGCACGGTGATGTGCGGGGTCGGCTCGGCCAGCGCGCCGGTCGCCGCGGCGGCGGTGAGCAGCTCCGCGACCAGCCGGTACAACGGATCGGCGTAGCGCTGGTCGAGCTCGGCGTGCCGCTGCGGTTCCAACCAGCGGCGCAGCCACAGCGCTGTGGTCTCGGGGCGGTCCTCAAGGAAGTCGACGAAGACGTCGACCAGCTCGTGCAGGGCCCGTCGTGCCGCGTCCGGACCGGCGTCGAGAGCGACACGGGCCTGCTCGGCGGCGTCGGTCAGCACGTCCCGCTCGGCGGCGAACACCCGGGCGAAGCACGCGTCGTAGAGCGCCGCCTTCGTACCCGTGTGGTGCGCGACGGTGGCGACGTCGACGCCAGCGGCGGCGGCGACCTCGCGCAGCCCGACGGCGTCGAAGCCCCGCTCGGCGAAGAGCGCGGTCGCCGCGGTGAGCACCACCTCGCGGGTCGGCCGGCTCTCGTCGCGGCGGGGCCGACCCGGGCGGCGGCGGGGCATGGTCATGGCCGCCATTCTGCCCCTAGAATCCAGCAACCGTTGGATTGCGGAGAGGATGCGGCGATGACCGGGCTGGACCGGCGGCCCGCGGCCGCCACCGACGCGACGCTGCCGCGCGGGCCCCTGGCGGGCTTCGCGGCCGGCTCGCTCGGCATGGGTGTCTGGGTGACAGTGCCCGGCCTGCTGCTGCTCTACTTCCTCACCGACGTGCTGGCCGTCGGGCCGTGGCTGGCCGGCCTGGCGCTGCTGCTGCCGAAGATCGCCGACGTGCTGCTGCACCCCTGGGTGGGGCACCGGGCCGACGTCGAGCAGACCCGACGCGGCGACCGTCGTCGCCTGCTGCTGCTCGGCTGCGCCCTGCCTGTCGCGTTCGCCGCGCTCTTCGCGGTGCCCGGCGGCCTGACCGGCGCGCCGGCGGCGGCGTGGGTGGCGGTGTTCTTCATAGCCGGCAACCTGCTCTTCGCCGCCTACCAGGTCCCCTACCTGTCCACCCCGGCCGACCTGCGCATCGGCTACCACGAACGCACCCGGCTGATGGCGTTCCGGATGGTGGTGCTCACCCTGGGCATCCTGGTCTCCGGCCTGCTGGCCCCGCTGCTCACCGGCGGCGACGCCGCGACGCGGGACGGCTACCAGCGGATGGGCGTGGTCCTGGCAGTGGGAATGCTGGTGGCCATGCTGGTCGGTGTCGCCGGCATCGCCCGGCTGCGCGGGTCCGCGCCGGCCAGCGCCGCGTCCGGGCACGGTGGGTGGCGGGCATTGCGCACGGCGCTGCGCGATCCGCAGTTCCGGTGGCTGGTCGCCGCGTACCTGGCGATGTCCACCACCACCCACCTGGTGCTCGCCGGGGTGCCCTACTACGCCGAGTACGAGTTGCGCGCGCCCGGTCTGACCACGGTGCTGGTGGCCGCGTTCGTGGCGCCGGCGCTGCTGGTCACCCCGGCCTGGCTGGTGGTGGCCCGACGCGTCGGCAAGCAGCGGGCGCTGCTCGGTGCGCAGGGCGCGTTCGCGATCGGTTCCCTGGTGCTGGCGGTGGGCCGACCGGCCGGCCTGCCGGTGCTGGTCGCCGCGGTGGCGGTGCTCGGGGTCGCGTTCGCCGGCATGCAACTGCTGCCGTTCTCGATGCTGCCCGACGTGATCCGCGCCGCCAGCAACGCCGGCAGCACCGGGGCCGGCACCTACACCGGGGTGTGGACGGCCACCGAGGCCACCGGCGCGGCCCTGGGCCCGTACGCGTACGCGCTGTGCCTGACAGTGGGCGGTTTCGTGGCGTCGGGCGCCGGTGAGTCGCCGGTGCAGCCGGACGCCGCGCTCGCAGCGGTCCGTTACGGCTTCGGGTTGCTGCCGGCGGTGGCGATGCTCGTGGCGCTGCTGCTGCAACGCCGCTACACCCTGGACGCGACGGCCCGGGCGGCGAGCTGATCGTCCGGCACTAGACTTCGCCCTCGATGGACGCCCAGCCCAGCACCACCGAGACCCGCCCGTGTGCCCACTGTGGAGCGCCGGTGCCGCAGCGAGTCGGCGCGGGCCGACCGTTTCGCTACTGCCGCGACAACGACGGCGCCTGTCAGCGCGCCTCCCGCAACAGCCGGATGCGCCACCGCAACGCCCCCGGTCTGCCCGGGCAGGTCGCCCGCACCTGGGAGGCGGTGGACCGACTCGACCAGATCGTCGAGACGTTGACCGAGTCGCTGCACGCCGAGTTGTCCCCGGTGGGTGTGCAGCGGCAGCTCGCGCAGGTCCGCGCGGAGGCCACCACCGAGATCGCCGCGGCGCAGACCGAACGCGACGAGGCCCGCGACGACGCCGAGATCGCGGCGGCCGACGCGGCGCGCGCCCGCGAGCAGGCCCGCGAGGCCCGCGCCGAGGCCGACGACGCCCGCCAGCGCGCCGAGCTGGCGCAGCGGCAGGCCACCACCGCAGACGAGCGGGCACAGCACGCCGAGGCCGCCCGCGACCAGGCACGCCACGATGCCAGCGCCGCCGAGGCGCTGCGCGCCCAGGCCGAGCGTGACCGCGACCAGGCCCGCGTCGAGGCGCGGGACCTGCGCACGGAGCGCGACGCCGAACGGCAGCGGGTGGCCGACCTGAGCGTGGAACGCGACGCGCTGCGCGCCGAGGCCGAACGGGCCAGCCGGGCCGCCGCCGAGGCGACCGAGCGGGCCGGGCGGTGGCAGGGCGAGGTGCAGGACGTCCGGCGACAGATCGAGCAGTCCCGCGCCGACGCGGCGCGGACCCGCGCCGAGGCCGCCGACGCCGCCCGGGCGCGCGAGCAGGCCGACCGGGCCCGCGACCGCGCCGAGGTCGCCGCCCGGCAGGCCGACGGCGCCCGGCAGGAGGCCGCGGAGCTGGCCGCGCGGCTGCGCGCGGAGGTGGAGGCCCTGGCCGCCCAGCGCGACACGCTCACCGCCGAGCTGACAGTGGCCCGGCAGGCCGCGGCGACCGCCGAGGGTCACCGCACCGCCCTGACGGTACGACTCGACGCCGCCGAGACCGACCGGGACCTCGCCCAGCGGCGGGTGGCGCAGCTCGGCGACCAGGTCAGTGACCTGGCGTTGGCGCTGGCCCGCCTCGGCGCCGCCACTCCCAGCGAGGCCACCTGATGATCGTGGCGCAACCTTAGGTAGGCTCGGGCGGTTAACCACCCCGGTGGCGGCGGACACACACCGTTGTCCCGACCCGCCTGGGGATCACCTCACCGGGTGACTGTCCCGGCCGGCTACCCTTGGTCCCGGCCCACCCGTGGATGCCTCACGCCCTCGGGCGGGAATGGCTCGACGGGGACGCACCGTTACACCCAGAAGACCAGCACCACGAACGAGGGGAAGTCGATCATGGGCGAGCGTATGCTGCGCGGAAGCCGCCTTGGCGCGGTGAGCTATGAATCCGACCGCAACACGGAGCTCGCGCCGCGTCAGACCCGCGAGTACCTCTGCGCCAAGGGCCACCAGTTCGAGGTGCCGTTCGCCGTCGACGCCGAGGTCCCGACGACCTGGGAATGCAAGTTCGACGGCAGCGTCGCCCGACTCGTCGACGGCAGCGAGCCGGAGCAGAAGAAGGCCAAGCCGCCGCGTACCCACTGGGACATGCTTCTGGAGCGGCGTTCCATCGCCGAGCTGGAGGACATCCTGGAGGAGCGCCTACAGGAGGTTCGGACCCGCCGCGGCCGCGTCTGAGCCGCACGACGCACGATGACGGCGCCCCCGGGGTTCTCCCCGGGGGCGCCGTCGTGTCTGTCTTCAGCGGTGTAGCTGGCCTGGTCTCAGTGCCGGCCGGGTTCGACGATCTCGCCCTCGATGGCCCGACCGCCGTCGACCACCACCGGCTGTTCCGGCTGTGGAGTCGGTTGCGGGGTGGGTTGCGGCGCACCTTGGCGCACCCGCACCGTGCGGGGCCCGAACAGGTCACCGGCGACCATCGACGACACCCGCCGCTCGGTGGCGCGGCGCACTCCGGCGCGGGCCAGTCGACGCACCGGCGGCACCAGCAGCAGCAACCCGACCAGCCCGCTGACCAGGCCGGGAACCGCCAGCAACAGCGCTCCGGCCAACCCCACGAGCCCGTCGGTCACCTGCCCACCCGGGGGTTGCCCGGCCGCCGCAGCGGCGCGGAACCCACGCCAGGCGCGCATCCCCTCGCGGCGCAGCAGCACCAACCCCAGCAGGGACGCGGCGAACACCAGCAGCACCGCCGCGCCGAACCCCAGCGCCCGTCCCACACCGACGAACACCGCCAGCTCCAGCACCACCGCCAGCAACAGGGCCAACGGTACGAACCTCAGTCCTCGGCGCATCTCACCTCATCGCCATTCCTGCGGACACCACGGACGTGTCCCGCTCATCCAGCATGACACGGCCGCGCTCACGGCCACCGTGCCTGGCCGGTGGCGGTGCCGTGCAGGCCCCGGCGCACCGCCTGACGCCGGTCGCGCACCCCCCAGGCGGTGATCCGCCACAGCGCCTCGGCCACGATCTTCGGACTCATCTTGCTGTCGCCGCGTTCCCGCTCGGCGAAGGTGATCGGCACCTCGACGATCCGCACCCCGGCCCGGTGCGCCAGCCGCGACAGCTCCACCTGGAACGAGTAGCCCTGCGAGGTCACCGACTCCAGGTCGATGGCGTCCAACGCGCTGATCCGGTACACCCGGTAACCGCCGGTGGCGTCCGAGACGGGCATGCCCAGCGCCAGACGCGCGTACAGGTTGCCGCCACGCGACAGCAACAACCGCCGCAGCGGCCAGTTGAGCACCCGCGCGCCACTGGTCCACCGGGAGCCGATCACCACGTCGGCGTCGCGAGCGGCGTCCAGCAACGCCGGCAGGTCCTCCGGGGCGTGCGAGCCGTCCGCGTCCATCTCCACGACCGCCTGGTAGCCACGCTCGCGCGCCCACCCGAACCCGGCCAGGTACGCCGCACCGAGGCCCTGCTTGCCCTGGCGGTGCAGCACCTGCACGTGCGCGTCGCCGTCGGCGAGGGCGTCGGCGATCGCGCCGGTGCCGTCGGGGCTGTTGTCGTCGGCGATGAGGATCCGCACCGCCGGGGCGGCCCGCCGGACCCGGCCCACGATCACGGCGATGTTGTCGGCCTCGTTGTAGGTGGGTATCACCACCAGAACCCGGCCCACCCCGGGCACCTCGTCCGCGCGTCGGATCGTATCGGTCGCCTGGATCACGGTTCCTCCGCTCCCGCCGGCGTACCGGCTGTTGCTATCCGGGCCTGACCCGCTGCCGCCGGCGCAGCATCGCCGCGCCGACCAGGGCCGCCGCGGCCAGCGCGGCGAACGCCACCTCGGGCCACCAGCCGAGGCGGGTGGCGAGGGTGCGTCCGTCGTCGAGCCGCAACTGCCGCACCACGACCTCCCGGGTGTTGAACCCGGTGGCATCGCTTACCCGCCCGTCGGGTGCGACGAACCCGGACACCCCGACCGTGGAGGCCATCAACGCCGGCCGTCCGTGCTCGACCGCCCGCAACCGCACCATGGCCATCTGCTGGCGGGCCTCCGCCACGTCGAAGGTGGCGTTGTTGGTCTGCACCACCAGTAGTTGCGCCCCGCCGGTGACGGTGTCGCGGACCACCTCGTCGTAGGCGACCTCGAAGCAGATCACGTCACCGAGCACGACGGGGCCGGCGCGTACCACGCCCGGGGTGCTTCCGGGCACGAAGTCGCTGCGGACCAGGTCGACCTTCTTGCTGACCATGCGGGCCACGTCGCGCAGCGGCACGTACTCGGCGAACGGCACCGGGTGGCGTTTCGTGTACAACTGCCCGAGGTCCGGACCGGTGCCGGGGCGCCACAGGATGCCCGCGTTGCGGACCTGCCCGGCGTCGGGGCCCAGCAGCACCGCGCCGACCAGGATCGGCGCGCCGATGGTGTCGGCGGCCTGGGAGATGCGCGCACCGGCGGTGGGGTTGCGCAGCGGGTCGATGTCGCTGGAGTTCTCCGGCCACACCACCAGGTCGGGTCGCCGCTGTTGCCCGGCGGCGACCTGCCCGGCCAGTTCGATGGTGGCGTCGACGTGGTTGTTGAGCACCGCCTGCCGCTGGGCGTTGAAGTCCAGGCCCAGCCGAGGCACGTTGCCCTGCACGATCGCCACGGTGACGGTGTCGCCGGACCCGGCGGTGGCGACCGGCACCAGCAGACCCCCGACGGTCAGCGCGACGGCCACGACGGCCGGTACGACCACTGGCGTCCACCGCCGCGCCGCCGCACCCCCGGGGCGTGCCGGGCCGTCCAGCGGGCCCTCAGCGCCCGGCGCGGCGTCGCTCGGGGCGGTGGTGGGCTCAGCTACGCGGCGTTGGGCGGTGACCCAGCCCCGCCAGACGGCGGTGACCAGCAACCCACCGATGAGGGCCACGACGAAGGTGACCAACGGGGCGCCGCCCAGCGCGGCCAGGCGCAGCAACGGTGAGCCGTCCTGGCTGAACGCCAACCGCCCCCACGGGAACCCGCCGAACGGGGTGCGGTCGCGCAGCGCCTCCTGCCCGACCCAGAGCAGCCCGGTCAGCGCCGGCCACGCCCAGCGGGCGCGGTCGACCAGCGGCGACACCCAGGCGGTGGCCGCGCCCAGCAACGCCAGGTAGCCGGCCTGCAGCAGCGACAGCAGCACCCACGGCAGGTAGCCGGTGTGCAGGTTCGTCCAGGCCAGCAGCGGGGCGAAGAACGCCACACCGGTCAGGAAGCCCAGGCCGGCGCCGGCGCGCAACCGCCGCCGGTGCGCGGCGGCGGCCAGCAACGCCACCCCGACGGGCGCGAGCGGCCACACCCCGTACGGGGGGAACGCCACCAGCAGGGCCAGCCCGGCGGCCACGGCCAGGGTCACGGCGACCCGCAGCGGCAGCGGCCGACCGGGAACGACCGGCCGGGGCAGCGCCGCCGGCGTGTGGGTCTCGTCCCGGTCCAGGGTCGTCACCGCTTCACCTCGATCACGGGGCGAAGGTTACCTGGCTGGCGGGTGCACCGGCCGCGTCGGGCCGTCGGGGCACGAACCGCCCGGGGAACATGAAATCGGGGCGCGGCTCGCGCCGCGCCCCGATGCTCCCAGGCCCTTCCCGGCCGGTGTGGCGAGGATGGGGCACGACGACCTTCGGACCGACCGGACGTGGACTGGCTGCCCCCGCCGGGCCGTTGTCTACTGGCCGTGCACCTCACCCTGCCCGTACACCGGTAACCGCGGCCGGTTCGCGCCGCCCCGCCGACCCCCGCCCGCTGGACCTGGCCGCCGCGACGATGACGCTCAAAAATGTCGCTCGGCCAGCGGACGAAGGGACGAAGCGAACAACAGCCGCTTCCCGTGGTAGGACTCAAAGACGGTACGTGCCGACCCCCGTCGGTTGTCAACCCGCAGCCGGCCTGTCGTGTGTTGCGACACGGCGTGTCGGGTCGGCGAGTCTCAATGCGTCCGCAGATGCTGACGCAGCAGCGCCTGCGCGGCCCCCCGGTGTTCCTCGGCGAGCAGCCCTCCGGCGGCCAACACGTAGTCGGCGTCGACCACCGCCGCGGCGGCGCGCGGCAGCGCCCACCCGCCGGCGTGGTCGGCCAGGACCGCCGTCAGCACCCGCCCGGACACGTCCGCCGGCGAGTGCCGCAGCACCCCACCGGAGCCCACCAGCATCCGCACGTCGCGCAGGTCCCGCCCGGCCCGCTCACCGGTGGCGGCGCCCCGGGCGTGCCGGCGCAGCGCCACCGTCGCGGCGAGGGTGGCGATGCGCCGGTCCACGGCCCGCTCGACGTCGTCGACGGCCAGCAACGCCGGGTCGGCCGCGCGGCGCGCCGCCGCGGCACCCAGATCGTCGGCCTCACCGTCGGCGAGCAGCCGCTCCTCCGCGGCGGCCCGCACCACCCCGGGGGCACTCCACCGCATGCCCAGATCGCCCTCCACGGTGCGGGCCCGCCACAGACTGCCGGCGACCTCCCGGCCCGGCCCGGTGGCCCGCTCGTCGGGCGTGAGCACCGAGTACACGTCGGTGGTGGCCCCACCCACGTCGACCACGGCCAGGTCACCGCCGAGGGTGTCGGCGAGCACCTCCACACCGGTGAGCACCGCGTCGGGGGTGGCCGCCCGCACCAACCGTGCGAACCGGGCACCCCGCGACAGTCGTTTACCACCGATGACGTGGCGCAGGAACACCGCGCGGATCGCCGCCCGCGCCGACGCGGGGGCGAGCACCCCGATGCGCGGCAGGACGTTGTCGGCGTCGGTGACCGGCACCCCGGCGTCACGCAGCAACCCGGTGAGCTGCTCGCGCACGTCGGCGTTACCCGCGTACACCACGGGCCGGCGCCACCGGGCCCGCGTCAGGCGGGTGGCGTTGTGGGTGACCGTGTCGGCGTCGCCGCCGTCGGTGCCGCCCACGAGCAGCACCACGTCCGGGCGGGCCGCCCGCAACGCCGTCAGGTCGGCGGCACCGAGCCGACCGGCCGCGACGTGCACCACGTGCGCGCCGGCGGACAACCCGACCCGCCGGCCGGCCTGCGCGGTGACCAGCGGCTCGTAGCCGATCACGGCCAGCCGAAGACCACCACCGGCCGACGAGCACACGTACCAGGGCATCTCGCGCACGCCGAGCCCGGCGGTGGCCGCCGCGACCGCGGCGTCCAGGCCGTGCAGCACGTCGGTGCCCACAGTGGTGGGCGCCGACGCCGCGCCGGCCAGGACACCGGCGGCAAGGTCCACCACCGCCACCTTCGTGTACGTGGAGCCGACGTCGGCGCAGACCGCCAGGGTCACGACTTTCCGGCGGGGACGACCACGGTGCCGGTCGCGGTGACCGCCACGATCGGCGGGTCGAGGACCTCCGCGGCGGACGCGGAGCGCTCCGGTCGGCCCCGGCACACCACCGCGCAGCTCAGCTCCAGGGTGCGGCTGCGGGTGCCCACCCGCGACACCTGCGCGGTGACCTCGATGACGTCCCCGGCGTGGATGGGCGCGTGGAAGCGCACGTCGGCGTACCCGGCGAACAGGCCCTCGTCGCCGTCGGTGCGGATGCACACCTCGGTGGCGACGTCGCCGAACAACCCGAGGGCGTACGCCCCGTCGACGAGGTTGCCGGCGTAGTGGGCGTGCGAGTACGGCACATACCGCCGGTGCGTCACCGTCAACCCGAGCCGTGCGTCGGTCATGCCATCGCCTTCCGTTGCGTGATCAGGGCGTGCACGAGGTAGCTGGCCACCTCGCCGGGCGTGGTGCCCCGACCGAAGATCCGGTCCACGCCCAACTCGTCGGTCATCGTCTCGTCGAAGCGGGGACCACCGACGATCAGCAGCGGACGCCGCCCCGCCGGCATCGCCTCCCGGAACGCCGCGGACATCTCCCGGGTGTTGTGCAGGTGCGCGTCGCGTTGGGTGACCACCTGCGACACGAGCACCGCGTCGGCCTTCTCCGCCCGGGCGGTCTCCACCAACTCCGGCACGCTGACCTGCGCGCCCATGTTGGTGACCTTCAACTCCCGGTAGTACTCCAGGCCCTTCTCCCCCGCGATGCCCTTGACGTTGAGGATCGCGTCGATGCCCACCGTGTGCGCGTCGGTGCCGATGCACGCCCCGACCACTGACAGCTTGCGCCGCAACCGCTGCTTGATCACCGTGTTGACGTCCTTCGCCGACAGCAACGCGAAGTCGCGTTCCACCACCTGCACGGCGCCCAGGTCGACCAGGTGGTTGACCCGCCCGTAGACGACGAAGAACGTGAACCCGTCGCCCATCGGCTTGGCGTGCACCACCATCGCCGGGTCGATACCCATCTTGTTGGCCAACTGCACCGCCGCGCCCTCGGCGCGCTTGTCGTGGGCCACCGGCAGGGTGAACGACACCTGCACCATGCCGTCACCGGTGGTGTCCCCGTACGGGCGCACGATCTGCTTCTCCCCGCTCACGCCGCCGCCTCCAGGATGTCGGTGGCCGGGTTGCAGTAGTCGGCCTCGTGCGCGGCGACCCCGGACAGGCCCTTGCCGCGGTCCGCGGGCCGCTTCATGATCCCGAAGGTGCCCTCGGCGATCGCCGTGAGCAGCGTCTGCTCCCCGATGCGGTCCAGCAGGTCCAGTGCCTCACCGAGGACCTGGTTGGCGCGGCGGCGGATGAACCCGCCCGGCGCCGGCACGAAGTCCTCGTGCAACCCACCGGCCGCGCCGAGGACGTAACGCACGTTCTGCAGGGCGATGTCCCGGTCGGACAACCACGGCGTCACCACCGCCTCGGTCATCATCCCCACCAGCAGGATGCCCTGACCGGTCAGCGCGCCGGCCAGGTTGAAGAACCCGTCGAGCAGGTTGCCCCGGAACACGTCACCGGTCATGTGCTTCGTCGGCGGCATCCACTTCAACGGCGCGTCGGGAAACAACTCCCGGGCCAGTAACGCGTGCGCCAACTCCAACCGGAACGACTCCGGCACCTCCGGGTTGATCTCGAACGCGTGCCCCAACCCCAACTGCCAGTCCGCCAACCCCGCCTCGTGGGCGAAGAACTCGTTGAGCAGCTGCGACACCGTCACCGTGTGCGCCTCGTCGACAGCGTCGGCGGTGGTCAGGTAGTTGTCCTCACCGGTGTTGATGATGATCCCGGCGCGGGCGTGCACCTGCCGGGAGAACCGCTGGTCGACGAACGTGCGCACCGGGTTGATGTCGCGGAACAGGATCCCGTACATCGAGTCGTTCAACATCATGTCGAGGCGTTCCAACCCGGCCAGGGTCGCCATCTCCGGCATGCACAGCCCGGACGCGTAGTTGGTCAACCGCACGTAGCGGCCCACCTCCTTCGACGACTCGTCCAACGCCGCGCGCATCAGCCGGAAGTTCTCCTGGGTGGCGTACGTGCCGGCGAAACCCTCCCGGGTCGCGCCCTCGGGCACGTAGTCCAGCAACGACTGCCCGGTGGAGCGGATCACCGCGATCACGTCCGCACCGGCCCGCGCCGCCGCCTGCGCCTGCGGAATGTCCTCATAGATGTCGCCGGTGGCGACGATCAGGTAGATCCACGGCCGCTGCGCCGGGTCGCCGTGGCGCTTCACCAGCCGGTCCCGCTCGGCGCGCCGCCGGTCGATGCGCCGAATACCCGCGCCGACAGCCTTACGCGCCGCCGAGCGGGCCGCCGTGGCCGCCCGCCCGGCGGGCTGGGTGAACCGCACCGACCCGGCCGCCGCCTTCTGCGCCAGCAACGTCACGTCGGTGCTGCCCTCACGGACCAGGGCGTCGAACACCGGCACCGCCACCCCGTGACCCAACCCCACGTCCGCAGCGACCGCGTCGACGAGCCGGTTCACCCACGGAATGCCGTCCGGGTCGGCGCCGGTCACCCCGGCCAACCGCAGGACCGCCCGCTCCACCGACACCGTGGTGTGGCTGCGCGCCAGGTCCACCACCGGCTGCCCGGCCCGACGCGCCAACTCCCGCGCCCGTGCCACCAGCACCGGATCAAGATCAAGCTTCCCGGTCATGATGACCCTTCCTCGTAGATGACCTCACCGCGCAGCACCAGACGCCGACACACCGGCAACGGCGTCGGGTCCTCCGGACCCCGCGCCTCCGGGTCCTCGGCCTGCAACACCGGCAGACCCCGCTCCACCCCCGCCGGCGTCGACCACACCGCGAACGTCGCCGGCGCACCCAACGCCAGGACCCCCTCGACGTCCAGGTGCACCGCCCGCCACCCACCCCGGGTGTGCGCCGCGAACGCCGAACGCACACTCATCCGCTGCGCCGGGTTGTGGTGCGCCACCGCCGCCCGCACCGAACCCCACGGGTCCAGCGGCGTCACCGGCGAATCCGACCCGAACGCCAACGCCACCCCCACCGAGTGCATCGCACCCATCGGGTTCGACTCCAACGCCCGGTCCAACCCCAACCGCGTCTCGTACATCCGGCCCGCGCCACCCCACAACCGGTCGAACGCCGGCTGCATGCTCGCCACCACCCCGTACTCCACGAACCGCGCGATCAACGCCTTGCTCATGATCTCCGCGTGTTCGATGCGGTGTCGGGCCGCGCGCAGCCGCTCCACCCCCACCGTCCGCGCCGCCGCCGCGAACCCGTCCAGGACGGTGCCGATCGCCGCGTCACCGATGGCGTGGAAACCGCCCTGCATGCCGTACGCCGCGCAGTCCAGCAGGTGATCGCGGACCTGCTCGACCGACAGGTACCCGTGCCCGCAGCCGTCACCGTCGCCGTACGGCTGCGACACGTGCGCCGTGCGCGAGCCCAACGCCCCGTCGGCGAACAGGTCCCCGCCGGCGCCGACAGCGCCCAACTCCCGGGCCCGCGCCGCGCCACCCAACTCACCCCAGTACCCGTACACCTCCGGCAAACCCGCGCCGGAGATGCCCAGCAGACCGGTGAAGTCCTCCTCGTCGGAGATCTCCGGGCCACCACACTCGTGCACCGCCGCGATCCCCAACGACGCCGCGTGGGCCAGGGCCACCCGCTGCGCCGCGACCCGCTGCGCCCGACTCACCGAGGCCTGCGCGGCCGCCCGCACCACGTGGTGCGCGTCGCGCCGCAACCAGCCCGACGCGTCGTACCCGGCCGCCTGCGCCGCCTGCGGGCACGCCGCCAGCAACGCCGACGACACCAACGCCGAGTGGATCGACGCCTGCGACAGGTACACCCGCCGACCACCGGCCGCCCGGTCCAGCGCCGCGGCGTCCGGCAACGTCGGATCCGACCAACCCGACTCGTCCCAGCCGTGCCCCAGCACCACCGCGTCCGCCGGCAGACCCGCCGCGAACCCCGCCACCGCGTCGAGCAGCTGCCCCGCCGAGCGCACCCCGGACAACGCCAACCCCGACAACGCCAACCCGGTGTCGGTGGCGTGCACGTGCGCGTCGACGAACGCCGGCGTCACCAACGCCCCGCCCAGGTCCACCACCCGGTCGGCCGGCGGCGCGTCACCGTCGGTCCCCAACCAGGCAATCCGCCCACCGGACACCAGCAGCGCGGTGGCGCTCGGGTCGGCGGGGCAGTGCAGCACGCCGCCGCGGTACAACGTCGAGGGGTTCGTCATGACCTCAGTGTGCCGCGACCCGCGCCGCGAACAGCTGACGCACCCCAGGCTCGGCCCGCAGCAGCCCCAGCGCCAACTCCGCGTGCCCCGGCACGTACCCGTTGCCCACCAGCATCGTCACGTCCGCCGCCAACCCCTCCGCGCCCAACGCGGCAGCGGAGAAGCTCGTCGCCATCGAGAAGAAGATCACCGTGCCGCCGTCGGCGGTGGCCAACACCGCCCCGTGCTCGCACCCCGGCACGTCCACGCAGACCACAGTCACGTCCGCCGGCACCCCCAGCGCGGTGGTCACCGCAGTGGACAACCCCACCGGGTCACGCGCGTCGGCCAACGCCACCACCGACGCCAGATCGGCTGCCGTCAGCGCGTCGCGCTCCGCCGCCACCGGAACCACCCCGACGGTACGCGCGGCGCCCGCCCGTCGCGCCGCGGCGAGTGACAGCGACCCGCTCTTACCCGCCCCACCGATCACCGCGACCCGCACCGGCGTCGGATCACCGCTACGGCGACGCTCCTCGACGTAGCGCGACACCACCCGGGCGGTCAGCGCGGGCGCCCCGCACACGTCCAGCACGGCGAGCGACAACTGCGGGTCCTCGTCGTCGGGCAGCACAGCGGCGATGGAGCGCGCGAACAGGATCGCCCACCCGTCACAGGGCACCTGCTCGCTGCGCCCGTCCCAGCGGGCCAACCCATCGGTGATCACCAGGGGCGTCAACGTCAACGACACCAGGGTCGCGACCCGCTCCCCCGCCCGGAGCCCCAGCGGGGACCGTCGACCGGCCTCCTCGACAGTGCCGATCAGCATCCCGCCGGAACCGGTCACCGGGTTCTGCATCTTCCCCCGGGTCGCGATGATCTCCAGCACCTCGGCGCGGACCGCGTCACCGTCGCCGCCGTGCTTCTCCGACAACTGCCGGAAGCTCGCCGCGTCCAGGTTGAGTCGCTGCACCCGGATCCGCACTTCGTTCGGCGCGATCGCCGCCGACGTGTCCAGGCGCCAGGCCGCCTGCGGCAGCACCCCCGCCGGCTGCACGACGCGGTGCAGTCCCACCGGTGACGTCACGCCAACCTCCCCCTGCCAGCCGCCCGAAGCCCCGGTCAAGGCTCGCGTAACGGGAAAACTTACGGCAGACTAGTTTCTGTACCGAATATTTTCCAGTAGCCTTCGGGCTTCGATGATCAGCCGTAACACCGAGGAGGGGCCGTGACCCAGACCATCCCGCACCCCCGTCACGTCCCGGCCGCCACACCGACCGCCGGGCAGCCCTACGAGTACCACCGCCGCCCCCTGGTCGAACCCGACTGGACCCGCTTCCCCGGCTGGCGCCACGTCACCCGCGACCAGTGGGAATCCGCCCAGTGGCAGCGCGTCAACTGCGTCAAGAACATCAAGCAGCTCCGCGCCGTCTTCGGTGACCTGATCGACGAAACCTTCTACGCCGACCTCGAAGCCGACCAGTCGGCCATGGCCACCATGTCCATGCTGGTGCCACCACAAATGATCAACACGATGGTGCCGTTCGCGACCCTCACCACCGAGGCGCTGCTCGCCGACCCCATCCGCCGCTACATGATCCCGGTCGCCTCCGACCGACGCACCGACTGGCCCTCACACCCCTACGCCAGCCGCGACAGCCTCCACGAGCACGACATGTGGGTCGCCGAAGGGCTCACCCACCGCTACCCCACCAAGGTCCTCGCCGAACTGCTCTCCACCTGCCCCCAGTACTGCGGGCACTGCACCCGCATGGACCTCGTCGGCAACTCCACCCCCGCCGTCGACAAACTCAAACTCACCCTCAAGCCCGTCGACCGCTACGACGCCCACATCGCCTACCTCAAGACCCACCCCGGCGTCCGCGACGTTGTCGTCTCCGGCGGTGACGTGGCCAACGTCCCCTGGCGCAACCTCGAGTCGTACCTCATGCGCCTGCTGGAACTGGAGACGGTCCGCGACATCCGGCTCGCCACCAAGGCCCTCATGGGCCTGCCCCAACACTGGCTGCAGCCCGACGTCGTCGAGGGCCTGGAGCGGGTGGCCCGCACCGCCGCCCGCCGCGGCGTCAACCTCGCCATCCACACCCACGTCAACCACGCCCAGTCACTCACCCCACTGGTCGCCAAGGCCGCACAGACCGCCCTCGACGTCGGCGTCCGCGACGTCCGTAACCAGGGCGTCCTCATGCGCGGCGTCAACGCCACCACCCCGGAACTGCTCGACCTCTGCTTCGCCCTGCAAGGCGAAGCCGGGATCCTGCCGTACTACTTCTACATGTGCGACATGATCCCCAACGCCGAACACTGGCGGGTCCCGGTCTGGCACGCCCAGCAACTCCAGCACGACATCATGGGCTACCTCCCCGGCTACGCCACCCCCCGCATCGTCTGCGACGTCCCCTTCGTCGGTAAGCGCTGGGTGCACATGCTCACCGACTACGACCGTGAGCGCGGCATCTCCTACTGGACGAAGAACTACCGCACCTCCATCGAATCCGCCGACCTGGAGGCGCTCAACAAGCGCTACGCCTACTACGACCCGATCGACACCCTGCCCGCCGACGGCCAGCAGTGGTGGAACGACCACCGCGACGACTGACCCACCGACGACGACACCCCCGGGGAGACCACTCCCGGGGGTGTCGCGCACTCCGTGGTCAGGCGCAGCCCAGACCCTGCGAATAGCTTGCCCGCAACGTCCCGGCCGCGATCTCGTCGGCGTACTCCCAGAACACCTCTGGCCAGTCGCCGGCCTTGTCCATGTCCCGCAGCATCCGCCACCCGTGACTGCTCCGCAACGCGTCGGCGGCCCGCCGCACCCCGGCCTCGTCCCCGCTCGCCCTCGCCCGCTGCCACTCCGCGATCCACCCGCAGCCGACCCGGGACGTCACACCCACACCGAAATGGTACGAGTCACTCACACCAATGTCCTCCAACGCCGCGACGTCGAACCCGGGCGGCAGCGGCACGTCGGCGAGCACCTTCGCCGCCCGCTCCCGCACCGGCATGACCATCTCCGCCGGAAGCGCGGCCAACCACGTCCGCGCGTCCACCCGGACGATGTCCGCGAGAACCCGAGCGAATTCCTTACGCGACCAGTCCCCGGAGGTCCTCATCTCCACGAACATGTCCTCGCGGGGACGCGTCAGCACCGCAAAATCACTGCCGGAATACTCGAACAGGTCACCCGGCCAGCCATCGACCCGCACCGACTTCGGCCGATTCACCTGGAGTCGATCGGCATAACGACCCGCATAACCGGACGCCGGATACCAGTTCATCTCCAACTCTTGCCCACCCCGGCGAAAACGGATCATGCCCAGCTCCTCGGTGAACCCCGACAGATCAGTCACCTTCCAGCCAGACCGATCGATCAGCAGCCGCGGGTTCCGCTGCGCCGCCGCCATCACCAACGGCGAAAAGACGACCCCCTCGGCCGGGGCGACGATCGGAGAAACCCCACCGCCCTCGGCCTGCCCCCGCAACACCATGGAGGCCGGCACGACGCTCATGAGCACCGCTGCCGCCGTCACCACGCCTGCGAAGCGACGCACCCGCAACCGCCGCCGCGGAATCCTGGCGACGCTCTCGACCCCCGACTCGGACACGATCTCCTCCAAGAGGGTTCGCTTCACCCCTGCGAGGTCCCCGACGCCACCGAGCCCACCCGGGTCGGCATCCCGAACCAGCCGGTCAACACGCTCATCGCCGCTCATCAGTCCTCCGTACGGGTAGGCGCGGTCAACACATCCAGCACATGTCCGGGCGGCCCCGGGTCGTCACCGACCAGCCCCCGCAACCTCGCCCGCGCCCGCGCCAGCCGGGTCCGCACCGCGGCAGGAGTCGCCCCCAGCACCGCGGCCACCTCATGCGGCCGCAGCCCCTCCCACACGGTGAGCATCAGCACCTCCCGGTCCACCTCGGCCAGACCCGCCAACGCCGCCCGAACGGCAAGCCGCTCCGGCACCTCACTCCCCGGATCGGCGACCCAAACCACGATCTGCTGGCGCAACCGCTCACCGAGGCGCTGCCGGCGAACGCCACCACGATGCTGGTTGGCCAACACCCGCCGGGCCACCCCGTACAGCCACAGCCGAGCCTCACCGCCGACCGGAATGTCCTGCCGGCGACGCCACGCCACCAGGAAGGTCTCGGCGACGACGTCGGCCGCATCCTCCGGATGCGCGACCCGACGCAACGCGTACGCCAACAACGCCTCGAAGTCCTCGGCGTAGACCCACCGGAAGCGGTCCTCGTCCTGCTCTGTCCCTGAGCTCACATCCAGTCCATGTCCGCTGCGACGACAACTGTGACAGCCCACACCGGTCAGGCGCGGATACCGGCGAGCACCAGATCGGCGACTCGACCGATCACCCGGGCGCTCGTCGCCGCCGGCAACCGCCGAAGCGACGCGATGGCCAACAGGCCTGCCCGCACGTCGTCCGCGTCGACGCCGTCGCGCAGCACACCCGCCGCCCGAGCCCGCCCGACCAGCACGTTCAACGCCTGCGCGTGCTCCCGCCGCTCCCGCTGAAACGCCGCACTCACCTCACCCGGCCCCAACAACGCCTCGTTGAGCGCCCGGTCATGGATCTGCCGCTCGGCGAACTCGCGCACCACGCCGGACAGCGCCCGCCACGGGTCCGGGTCGTCGAGCGCGCGGCGCATCCGCACACCGCAGTCGTCCACCCGCTCGGCCAGGACCGTCGCCACCAACTCCGTACGCGTCGGGAAGTGCCGGTACAGGGTCGCCACACCCACCCCCGCCCGTCGCGCCACCTCCCGCATGGGCACCTCGAGCCCCGCCGACGCGAACGCCTCCCGTGCCGCCGCCACCACCCGGTCACGGTTGAACCGGGCATCGGCACGCTGCATCTGAGACATCTCCGACCGGCCTCCCTCTCACTTGACCCCACAGCGGAACGCCTGCTCCGTTTCCGGCCTACGGTACGACCATCACCCCGTCTTCCCAGGCAGAGGAGCCCCTGATGTTCGCCGTGCAGTACGACCGGTTCGGCGGTCCCGAGGTACTCCACCTCGGCAGCACCGACGCACCACAGCCCCGGGCCGGCCAGATCCGCATCCGCGTCCAGGCCGCCGGTGTCTCCCCCGTCGACGTCGGCCTCCGCTCCGGCCGCACCCCGATGAGCGCCCAACTGCCGCTGCCACACATCCCGGGCGTCGACGCGGCCGGCATCGTCGACGAGATCGGCGACGACGTCGACGGCGTGACCCTCGGCGACGACGTCTTCGGCATCGTCGAGCTGGCCAGACTCGGCGGCGCGAGCGCACAGTTCGCGGTACTACAACTCTGGGCGCACAAACCCACCACCATGCCATGGGCCCAGGCGGGCGCGGCGGGCACCAGCATCGAGACCGCCACCCGGGCCCTCGACATGCTGGACCTACGGCCCGGCATGACGCTCCTCGTCGACGGGGCCGCCGGCGGCGTCGGCAGCACCGCCGTCCAACTCGCCACCGCCCGCGGCGTCCACGTCATCGGCACCGCCCGTGCCGACAACCACGACCTCCTCCGCCAACTCGGGACGACACCGGTCACCTACGGCCCCGACCTCACAGGCCGCCTCGACGCCCTGGGCGTGACCCGGATCGACCGAGCTCTCGACGTCGCCGGCGCCGGGTCCCTGCCCGAACTGCTCCACCTCACCGGCGACCCGACAGCGGTGCTCACCCTGGCCGACTTCACCGCCCCCACCCACGGCGTCCGCCTGTCCATGGGGCAACTGGCCGGCGAACCCGACGGCCGCCACGGCCTGCCCGCCGCAGCCGAACTGTTCACCGAGGGCCGGTTCAGGGTGCCCATCGAAGCCACCTTCCCGCTTGAGAAGGCGGCCGAGGCGCACCAGACGGCCGAGCACGGATCCCGCCGCGGAAAGATCGTCCTGACCGTCGACGACGTGCAGGGAAGCTGAGCCTCAGCCCTCGGCCAGCACCTCGGACAACGGCGCGGGCACCAGCCCTCGCTCCCGTAACCCCGCCAGGATGTGCGGCAACGCCTCATCGGTCATCGCCGCGTTCGCCTCGGTCACGTGCATGATCACCACCGAGCCGGGGCGTACGTGGTCCAACACCGCCCGCACCAACGGCTTCCACGCCGTCGCGAACGGATCGCCGCTCACCACATCCCCGTCGACAACTGTCACACCCAGCGGCGCCAACGCGTCCAACGCCGCCGCGTCGTGGCACAACCCCGGAAACCGGAAGTACCGGGTCTGCCGACCCCCGTACGGCGCGATCACCTCGAACGTCTTCGCCACATCGCCGGCCAGTTCGTCGACCGGCAGCCGGGGCAGGTCATAACAGTCGGCGGTGAACGCCGCGTGCCCGTAGGTGTGGTTGGCCAACTCGAAGCGCGGGTTGCCGGCGATCCGCCGGGTCACGTCCGGATACCGCTTCACCCATTTGCCGGTCAGGAAGAACGTCGCCGGCACCTGCTCGCGCTCCAGCAGGTCGAGGATGCGCAGGTTCGCGTACGACTTCACCCGGCCGGCCCGCAGGCTGGCCAACATCCCGTCGGTCATGTCCGCGTCGAAGGTCAGCGCGACAGTGGCGCCGGTGCGCGGCCCGTGATCCACCACCGGCGCCCTGCTCCCCACCCGCGTCGCCCCCGGAACAGCCGCAACCGTCGGCGTCGGGGCACCCTGTGGGGTGGCGGCAGCCGTCGGCGTCGCAACCGCCTGCGGCGCGGCCGCAGAGGCGGACGAGCCGACGAAGACCGGCCCCTCCGGCGGTGGTACCCGGGACGCCGTACACGCGACACTGCCGACAACGGCCGCCGCAACCAGTACGCCACACCACAGTGGGCGGAGCCGGGGTCGGATCACGCCGCAGATCATCGCAGACGCGAAAACGTCTCACTGCCCCGTCCACTCACGCCCGACCCGTCGATCTTGCACTTTCCGTTGTCAAGATCGGTTTGAATATCCCTTATGTCGGAGCAGTAAGTGCAAGATCGCGGCGCAGAGGGCAGCGCGGTAACCCCGGCACGACAGGTCCCCGGGCGACGGTGCGCCCGGGGACCCGTGGACCGCTCAGGTCACTTCGTGAAGGAGTCCTTCACGTTGCGACCAGCGTCCTTGACGTTCTGACCGGCCTGCTTGGCGCGCGCGTCGCTCTGCTGGCTGGCGCCCTCGCCACGCATCCGCTCGTTGTCGGTCATATCGCCGACGCGCTCCCTCGCGGCGCCGGCCATCTGCTCAACCTTGTTCTTTGCCTTCTCGGTGAAGCTCATCGCGCCTCCTCGGTCTGGCGGTTGTCCCGGCTCGCTTGCCCGGTCTCCGGGTGCCGAAACCGGCAGTGCCGGTCGGCACACCCACTAAGGCATCCTAGGAAGATAGGTAGTGGGAGGGTCGCCTGTCGGCACCGCCCCACGATGGTTAACTGACCGGATGGGAGAGCTCCTGCTGATCCGGCACGGCGAGACCACCTGGAGCGCCAGCCTGCGGCACACCTCGTACACCGACCTGGAGCTGACCCCCGACGGCGAGCGACAGGCGCGCACCCTGGCCGCGTTCCTGGCCGGCCGGCGCTTCGTCACAGTGCTGACCAGCCCCCGCTCCCGGGCGCTGCGCACCGCGCAGCTGGCCGGGCTCACCGTCGACACCGTCGACGAGGACCTCAGCGAGTGGAACTACGGCGAGTACGAGGGCCGCACCACAGTCGACATCCACGACGACGATCCGCACTGGAACATCTGGACCGACGGCTGCCCCGGCGGAGAGTCCCCCGCGCAGGTGGGCGAGCGGCTCGACCGGGTGCTGGCCCGCGTCACGCCGTTGCTCGACCGTGGCACCGTCGCGCTGGTCGGGCACGCGCACAGCCTGCGGGTGCTCGGTGCCCGCTGGATCGGCCTGCCCCCGTCCGCCGGCGGACGGCTACGCCTGGAGACCGCCACCGTCAGCGCGCTCGGTCACGAACACGGCCGGCAGGTCATCCTGCGGTGGAACCAGCCGGCTCCTCCGGCGCCCGGGACCGCGACCGACTCGGTGCCGCAGAGCTGATCTTCGGCGGCCGGTTCTCGTACGGCGTGGACAACACCACAGTCGTCCGGGTCGTGACGTTCGCCGAGGTGCGGATCTCCTGGAGCACCCGCTCCAGGTCGGTGGGGCTGGCCACCCGCACCAGCAGCAGGTAGAAGTCCTCCCCCGCCACCGAGTAGCAGGAGTCGATCTCCGGCAGGTGGGCCAGCCGCTCCGGGGCGTCGTCCGGCTGCGACGGATCGAACGGCCGGATCGCCACGAAAGCGGTCAGCGGCAGTTCCAGCGCCTCGAACGACACCCTGGCGGCGTACCCCTTGATCACCCCGCGCTGCTCCAGCCGACGGACCCGCTGGTGCACGGCGGACACCGACAGCCCCACCCGCTCGGCCAGGTCGGTGTACGACAGACGGCCGTCGGCGGTCAGCGCGGCGACGATAGCGCGGTCGATCTCCTCCACGGCGTGCAACCTACCGGGAAAACCGTCGCACGGCGACGAGGTACCCGAGTGGCGGACCGTGGTGGGCCGTGACGCACCCACCGCGGCCCACCACCACGTGCCGATGTCAGCCCTTGGCCAGTGCCCGGGAGATCACCATCCGCTGGATCTGGTTGGTGCCCTCCACGATCTGCAGCACCTTCGCCTCACGCATGTACCGCTCCACCGGGTGGTCGGCCACGTAACCCGCGCCGCCGAGCACCTGCACCGCGTCGGTGGTCACCCGCATCGCCATGTCGGTGGCGAACAGCTTCGCCTTGGCGGCCTCGATGGAGTACGGGCGGCCGGCGTCGCGCAGCCGGGCCGCCGCCAGGGTCAGCGCGCGGGCGGCGGAGATCTGGGTGGCCGCGTCGGCGAGGAGGAACCCCAGCCCCTGGAAGTCGATGATGGAGCGCCCGAACTGCTGGCGCTCCCGGGCGTAGGAGACTGCGTAGTCCAGGGCGGCCTGGGCCAGCCCGACAGCGCACGCCGCGATGCCCAGCCGGCCGGAGTCCAGCGCGGACATGGCGATGGTGAAGCCCATCCCCTCGCCGCCGATCAACCGGTCGGCCGGCACCCGCGCGTCGTCGAAGGCGATCTGCGCCACCGGGGAGGCGCGCAGCCCCATCGTCCGCTCGGCCGCCTGCGGGGTGATGCCGGCCGTACCCGCGTCGGCGAGCAGGCAGGAGATCCCCTTCGGACCGGGTCCGCCGGTGCGGCAGAAGACGTTGTAGAAGTCGGCGGTGCGGGCGTGGGTGATCCACGCCTTGGTGCCGGAGACCAGGTAGGCGTCGCCGTCGCGATCCGCCCGGGTGGTCAGCGCCGCCGCGTCCGAGCCGCCCTGGGGCTCGGAGAGGCAGTACGCGCCCAGCAACTCGCCACCGAGCATGTCCGGCAGCAGCTTGCGCTGCTCGTCGCTGCCGAACGCCGCCACCGGGTAGCAGGACAGGGTGTGCACGCTGACCGCCTCGGCGACAGCGAGCCAACGGCTGGCCAGAATCTCCAACACCTGCAGGTACACCTCGTACGGCTGCGCCGCGCCGCCGTACTCCTCGGGGTAGGGCAGGCCGAGCAGGCCGGCGCGGCCCAGTGTGCGCAGCACCTCGCGGGGGAACTCGGCGCGTTCCTCGAAGGCCGCGGCCTTCGGCGCGAGCTCGCCGTCGGCGAGCTCGGTGGCGAGACCCAGCAGGTCGTGGGCCTCGTCGGTGGGCAGGATCCGGTCGACAGTCATAGCGCGATGAGCTCCGTGGGGGTGGTGTTGAGCCGTTGCACGCCGTCCGTTGTGCAGACGACGATGTCCTCGATGCGGGCGCCGTGCCGGCCCGCCAGGTAGATGCCCGGTTCGATGGAGAACGCCATGCCGGCGTCGAGGGGTCGGTCGTTGCCGGCCACCAGGTACGGCTCCTCGTGCCCGTCCAGGCCGATGCCGTGGCCGGTGCGGTGCAGGAACGCGGGACCGTGGCCGGCGGCGGCGATCGGCGCGCGGGCAGCGGCGTCGGCCGCCGCGGCGGTGATCCCGGGCCGCACCGCCTCGACGGCGGCGCGTTGGGCGTCGCGCAGCACCGCGTAGTAGTCCAGGAAGTCGGCCGGCGCCGACCCGCCCGCCAGGTAGGTGCGGGTGCAGTCCGAGCGGTAGCCCGACGCCATGGTGCCGCCGATGTCGACAACCACCGGCTCGCCGACGCCGATCGGCCGGTCGGAGGTGCCGTGGTGCGGGCTGGCGCCGTTGGGCCCGGCCGCCACGATGACGAAGTCGACTGTGACGTGCCCGGCGGCGCGGATCGCCGCGGCGATGTCGGTGGCGACCTCGGCCTCGGTGCGACCGGGGCGCAGCCACTCGCCCATCCGCAGGTGCACCTCGTCGATCGCCGCGCCGGCCTCGGCGAGTGCCGCGACCTCCGCCGGGGACTTGCGGATCCGCAGTTCGCGCAGCACCTCCCCGGCGAGCCGTTGCGCGGCGTCGGGCAGCGCCGCGCGCAGGCCGAGGACCTGCTCGGCCCACATCCGGTCGGCGAGCCCGACCGCCGCGACCGGGCCGTCGAGGGCGGCAACGACCAGGGGGTACGGGTCGCTGCCGTCGACGTGGTCGACGATGCGCACTCCGGTCGCCGGCGCGGGGGACGCCTCGGCGGCCGGGCGTTCGAGCCGGGGCACGACGAGGGTCGGCTCACCCTCGGCGGGCAGTACCAGGCAGGTCAGCCGCTCCCCCGCGTGGGCGTCGTACCCGGTCAGATACCGCAGGTCGGAGCCGGGCGTGAGCAGCAGGGCGTCCAGACCGGCGGCGGCCGTCGCGCGCTGCGCGGCGATCAACCGATCCGGCGGATACAGCTCGTCGATTCCCACCCCGTCAGCTTAACGGTCGTTTGGGCAAACCCCATATCGACACCGATCGTCGGAAAATCCATCGACGTTGATTGACGCGGACAGTTAACACTCTTTAAGATTTGGCTGCCTCGAGGCCCACCCGTCCCTGCGTCCCCGCACCCCCCGCCCGCGACAACCCTGCGCGGGCGGGTGTCGTCCCCCGCCCACGGGAAGGCCCCCGATGTCCTCACCACTGCGCCGCGCCCTCGCCGCCGGCCTGCTCGCGCTGGCCACTGCCGGTGCCACCCTCACCGTCACCAGCGCCCCCGCGCAGGCCGTCGTGCTGCCGAACAACTTCAAGAGCGTCGGCTACATGCCCTCCTGGGCCGGCAACATCAACACCATCCAGTACAACAAGCTCACCCACATCAACTACGCCTTCGTCCTGCCCAACAGCAACGGCACCCTGCAAGGGGTGGACGGGGCGCGGCTCTCCTCGCTGGTCTCCCAGGGGCACGCCAACAACGTCAAGGTCTCCATCGCCGTCGGCGGCTGGAACGACGGCAACGACTCGGCCTTCGAGACACTCGCCGCCAACGCCACCAGCCGCACGAACTTCGTCAACAATCTGATCAACTTCGTCAACCAGTACAACCTCGACGGCGTCGACATGGACTGGGAGTACCCGGACCCGGGCGCCTCGGCCAACAACTACACGGCGCTCATGACGCAGCTCAGCAGCGCCCTGCACAGTCGCGGCAAGCTGCTCACCGCCGCCGTGGTCAGCGAGGGCGGCAGCGTCCAGGGCGTCCAGACGGCAGTGTTCAACCAGGTCGACTGGCTCAACATCATGGCGTACGACGGCGGCAGCCCACACGCCAACTACGACTGGTCGATCAACAGCATCAACCTGTGGAAGGCCCGCGGCCTGCCGGCCAGCAAGGCCGTCCTCGGCATCCCGTTCTACAGCCGCCCCGTCTACTACAACTACTCGTACCTGGTCGGACTCGACCCGGCGAACGCCAACCGGGACTGCGCCACCATCGGCGGCAGCCAGCAGTGCTGGAACGGCATTCCGACGGTCAAGCGCAAGACGCAGTGGGCCCTCGCAAACGCCGGCGGCGTGATGAACTGGGAGCTGTCGCAGGACACCAGCGGCTCGACCTCACTGCTCAGCGCCATGTACGACACCATCATGGGCGGCACCACCCCGCCGCCGACCGGTCGCACCGGTCAGATCACCGGGATCGCCGGCAAGTGCGTCGACGTGGCCTCGGCGAGCACCGCCAACGGCGCCGCCGTCCAGCTCTGGGGCTGCAACGGCACCAACGCGCAGACCTGGACCGTGGCCAGCGACAGCACGCTGCGCGCCCTCGGCAAGTGCGCCGACATCACCAGCGGCTCCACCGCCAACGGCGCGAAGGTCCAACTCTGGGACTGCAACGGCAGCGGCGCGCAGGTCTGGCAGGCGCAGTCCAACGGCACGCTGCGCAACCCGCAGTCGAACAAGTGCCTCGACGCCAGTGACAACAGCTCCGCCGACGGCACCCGGTTGCAGATCTGGGACTGCTTCGCCGGCGCCAACCAGCGCTGGACGCTCCCGGCCTGACGCTGGCGCCCGCAGGGCCCCGGACCAGCCGGCTCGTAGGGCCCCCGGTCGACGCGAAGGCGTCAGCCGGGGGCCCCTGCGTGCTCACCGACCACCGCGAGCATCTCCTGCACCGAGCCGGCCGGGTCGGTGACCGGGAACTGCACGGCCCGCACCACCGCCGTCGGGTCGACCAGCAGGGTCAGCCGCTTGAACCGGGTCACCCCGCCCGCGCGGAACACCGGCAGCAGCAGTCCCGCCCCCAGTCGACCGTCCTGATCGGACAGCAACGGAAACGGCAGTTCGGCGTACGCGGCGAAGTCGGCGAGCTGGTCGGGCCGCTGAGTGCTGATGCCGTACACCCGGACACCGGCGGTCACGAAGTCCGGATGACGCTCGGCGTAGGTGGTCGACTCCAGGGTGCACCCACGGGCGCCGGGGATCTCCGCCCAGCCGGGCGGGTAGCCGTGCGTCCCCGGCGCGTACGCCCCGGGGAACAGGTAGAGGACCGTCCACGCACCCGTCGCGGCCACCGCCACCGGTTGCCCGGCGGCGGCGGTCAGGACGACATCGGGCAACCGTCGGCCGACCAGGTCGTGCACGCGGCGCGCCTCGGCCGAGCCGGCGTCGGCCGTCGCGGTCACGTCACCGTCACCCATCAGATGCCTCGTCCCCCACTCCTGCAGCGCGATCAGCACCGGCAACAGCCCCTCGCCCCTCGCGGTGAGCAGGTAGTCGTAGCGCGGCGGGTGTCGTGAGTACGGTCGGCGCTCCAGCACACCGTGCTCGACAAGCGCGCCGAGGCGCTCTGTCAGCGCCCGCCGACTGACACCCAGCTCGCGTTGCAGCCCGTCGAAGCGGGTCGTCCCGCCGGCGACGTCACGCACGATGAGGAACGTCCACCAGTCCCCCAGTACGCCGAGCGCCTGCGCGATGCCGCAGTCCGCATCGGCGAGATCCTCTCGCCGCACCGGCTACCTCCATTGGTCCCGTCCGACTATAGTCCGTTCCAGATTGGAACGCGCCGGCTTGACGAACGGGGGACGGCGACATTCCCGTCGACGAACGGGCCGGGGCGGGGCGGGCATACCCGTCGCCTCGGCCCTGAGGGCGGTTCGGGGGCAGCCCCGGGGGGCGCACCGGTCACCACCGGTACGCCCCCCGGGGGTCGGCGTCTCAGCTCGCGGACGTCACGTTCATCACGTACTGGCCTCCCATGTTTCCGGGCGGCGAGAAGTTGGCCACGATGTAGGTCTCCCACCATTTCGTGCCCTGGCCGGCGACCCGCCCCACGCCCAGCTTCGTGGTGTTCTTCCAGACCAGCGCGGTGAAGTGCCCGATGGCCTTCGTGGAGTCGATGGCCTTCCCCGTGGCGAAGTCGTAGTTGCTGATCTCGCTGTACCAGGAGTCGACGGCAGCGGTCCCGGAGCCTGCCGTCGGGCCAGTCGAGGCGCCCGCCCACGACCCGTTCTCACCGGTGTCCGGTCGCAGACCCTCGTGGGTGAGATTGCCCTTCTCGGCCATGAAGGACGCCCGCGACTTCGAGTACTCCACGAGCTCCAGGTCGAGGGTGAGCAACGACGATCCGTGCCGCGCCCGCAGTTCGTTGACCTTGCTCAGCACCTCTTGCAGGAACTCGTCGTTGGTTCGATCCGCGAATCCATCTCGCATGATGTGACACCTCTTCTGAAGAAGAACGGCGGAATGTCTGCCCCTGATGGGCGGCTCGGCCCTCGACGGCTGGCACAGCGGGTCGGATGGCCATCGACAGCCTTCCATCGACAGACAGGAAAGAGCCGTCACTGAAGGTGATGGATTGATGACAGAAGCGATAACACCGGCTCTCGCCGGTGAACCGATGCGGAGATGCCGCAGCGGGCCTGGCCGCACCGCCCCAGGTGGTGACCGGGGCACCCTGGCGTGGACGCACCGTCAGCGGCACGCGGTCTCAGACCCGAACGACATCAGCGGCGTGACAGAGAATTTCCTCTTCTCTGTCACAACGGCGATTTCACACCCCGCCGCCGACCGGTGCCGTTCGCTGACGACATCGACGCTACGTCGCCACCCGATTGCCCAGCTCGTCACGACTTCGGCACACCGGCCGGCAGGTGCTCCGCCTGCGTTTTCCGGCCCGGCGCGTCCCCGCGGCCCTAGCCTGGGATCGGGACGCCCGCGCGGGCGACCCGACCGGGAGGACCGACGTGGCAGGGAACCAGGCGAACCGGGCGGCGACCCGCCGTCGCCGCCAACTGTGGGCCGGGGTCCTCGCACTCGTCGGCCTGGTCCTGCTGGTCATCGGCGTCACCGTCGCCGACGGCGTCGCGGCCTGGGTCGAGGTGGTGGTAGCGATCCTGCTGCTGGTGACCAGCTACGTCGTGCAGCACCTGGCCCGGCGGGACACCGTCTACCGGCCCAACGAGCGACGCTGACACCACCAGCGGCCGGGCGTACGCCAGATCGTCGGACGGTTGTGCCAGGCTGTCCGGCGTGGCACACCGACCCCCGATCCTGCTGATCGACGCAGCCAGCCTCTACTTCCGCGCCTACTTCGGCATTCCGGAGTCCGCCGCCAAGGCCGAGGACGGCACCCCGGTCAACGCGGTGCGCGGCTTCCTCGACATGCTCGCCACCCTGATCCGGGTGCGGGGCGCCGACCGGATGATCTGCGCACTGGACTACGACTGGCGCCCGGCGTGGCGGGTCGACCTGCTGCCGTCGTACAAGGCGCACCGGGTCGCCCCGCAGGGCGGCGAGATCGTTCCGGACACCCTCTCCCCGCAGGTGCCGATGATCCTGGAGGTGCTGACCGCTGTGGGCATCACAGCGGTCGGCGCGACCGGCTACGAGGCGGACGACGTGCTCGGCACCCTCTCGGTGACCCAGCCCGGCCCGGTCGAGGTGGTCTCCGGCGACCGGGACCTGTTCCAACTCGTCGACGACGCCCGACCGGTCCGGCTGCTCTACGTCGGGCGCGGCGTCGCCAAGCTCGACGACTGCGACGACGCCGCCGTGCGGGCCCGCTACGGTGTGCCAGCCGACCGGTACGCCGACTTCGCCGCGCTGCGCGGCGACCCGAGCGACGGGTTGCCCGGGGTGGCCGGCGTCGGCGACAAGACCGCCGCCCGGCTGATCGAGCGGTACGGCAGCATCGCCGGCATCCTGGCCGCCCTCGACGACTCCGACTCGTCCTTCGCACCGGGCCTGCGCGCCAAGCTGGTCGCGGCACGCGACTACCTGGGCGTCGCGCCGACCGTGGTCCGGGTCGCCCTGGACGTGCCCCTGCCGGAGCTGCCCACCGCGCTGCCGAGCGCGCCGGCCGACCCGGACCGGCTGCTCGAGCTCGCCCAACGATGGAACCTGGCCGGCTCGGCCCGCCGCCTGGTTGACGCCCTCGCCGCCCCCCGTGGCGGCGAGAAGCCTTCGCCATCCCCGCAAGCGGGATAACCACCCGACACGACCCGGTCGGGGGACGAGCGGGCGAACGCGGAATCCCGCGTTCGCCCGCTCGTTACCGTCCGTAGAGGTGGATCGGACAGGTCCATCGAGTCGAGCGGTTCCGCAGGAGATCCCGTGCACCTCGCCGCGCCGCAGCCCGGATCGCCACGGGCCAGCGGTCCGCCGGTACGCGACCCGGAGGCCCCACGCCGGGTCACCCTCCTCGAACTCTTCTTCGACCTGGTGTACGTGGTCGCGCTGGCGCTCATCTCACGGGGAATGGTCGAGCAGCTCGACTGGCACCGCGCCGCCGAGGCACTGATCATGCTGGCCGCCGTCTGGTGGACCTGGACGATCACCACGCTGGTCACCGACCTGTACAACCCGGAACGCACCGAGATCAAGCTACTGATCAGCGCCGTGATGTTCGGCGCGCTGCTGATGACCACGGCAATCCCGGAGGCGTTCAACGACCGGGGGCTCGTCTTCGCCGGCACCTACGTGGCGATCCACCTCGGGCGTGGCCTGTTCCTGATGCCAGCGGTACGCCGCGAACCACAGACCCAGCGTCGGGCGGCCCGCATCTTCCTCTGGTTCGCGGTATCGGCGATCCCGTGGCTCATCGGCGCGTTCGTCAGCGGGGACGCCCGGATCGTGTGCTGGGCCATCGCGCTCGCCATCGACTACGTCGGCTTCCGCCTCGCGTACCCGGTGCCGGGGCTCGGGGTGGTGCCCGAGAAGCAGCGCAACGTCACAGCGGAGCATCTCTCCGAGCGCTACCAGCAGTTCTTCATCATCGCGCTCGGCGACGCCATCCTGACGATCGGCACCATGTTCAGCATGGAGCACAACGAGGCCGAGAACATCGGGGCCTTCGCTGTGGCGTTCCTGACCACGCTGCTGCTCTGGCGGATCTACGTACACAAGTCCGGCGAGTTGCTGCCGACCGCCATCCAGGCCGCCGAGTCGCCCAGCAAGTTCCTGTTCAGCGCCCCGTACACCCATCTGGTGATGATCGCCGGCGTGGTCACCACGGCGGCCGGCTTCCACCTGGTGCTGCACGAGCCGACCGGACGGACACCACCGGCCTGGCTGGCGGTGATCCTCGGCGGCCCGGCACTGTTCCTGGCCGGCCGTGCCGCCTTCGAGTACGAGGTCTTCAGCCGGGTGTCGTGGTCCCGACCCGGTGGGGTGCTGGCGCTGCTGACCATCGCGCCCGCCCTGCTCTACCTGCCGCCGGGCTTCGCCTCTCTCGGCGGGCTGCTGGTGCTGGCGGGCGTCGCCTACGCGGACTTCCGGCGCAGCCACGGCAAGCCGCCGGAGAAGCCCTCACCGCCGCACTGAACCACGCCCGCCACTCACCGCGGAATCGGGCCGGCCAGCAGCCGACCTGCGTCGGGCACGTACGGCTCGACACCCAGACCGCTGAGCAGTTGATGCACTGTCGCCGTCGCCGCGGTGAGCACCGGGCGGCCGAGACGGGCCTCCACCAGCGGCACGGCCGCCAACGACGGCAGCTGCACACAGGCGGAGAGGACCACTGCGTCCACGCCGGTCACGTCCAGACGACCGGCCAGCTCGACCAGCCGCTCCGCGGGGATGCGCCCGACCGCCACGTTGTCCGGCTCGCAGAGGCTCACCGCGTCGGTCACCTGCACGCCGTACGCGGCGAGGTAGGCGACGACGGTGGCTGTCAACGGCGGCAGGTACGGCGCGATCAGTGCCACCCGCCGGGCACCCAACGCCCGCAGCCCCGCGACCAGCGCGCCGGCACTGGTCACCACCGGCATGTCGTGCCCGGCGCGACCGGCCGCGCGGCCCAACCGCCGCTCGGCCCGCTCGTGCGCGCCGGCGCCCTCGCACATCACCGCCACCAGACAGGCGTACGCGAGCACGTCGCAGCGGGCGTCGGCCAATTCCGCGGCACACCGCAGGGCAGAGCGGTTCATCCGGGCCAACTCGTCGGCGGTCACCTGACGCAGCCGTACCCGACTGGCGTGGGTGGTGAAGCGGACCGTCGGATCGACGACCTCACGTCGGCGCAGCATCGCCGGGATCTCGGTCTCCATCGTGGTGTTGGAACTGGGCACCACCAGGCCGATGCGATAGCCGCTCACACCAGTGCCCCGGCGTACCCCCGGACCTGCAATCGTTCCCGGGCACCTCCGGCCAGGCGCACCTGGAGACCGAGCGGCGCGGCTGCGCGGCGGACATCGTCCAGGTGCAGCGAGCCGTGCCGGTCCACGGTGAGCACCGGCGGTTCTTCGAGGTCACCCTCGGGCGCGTGGAACGAGAGCAGGGTGACCGAGGTGGTGAGGTAGCCCGGGTACGCGGCGCGGGCCGCAGCCTCGTCCCGATGGACCAGCACCACCAGATCGTCGAGGTGGGCGAAGTCGGCGGCGAGGGCGCCCGCCTTCCAGTGCGCCGGTTCCTCCGCCGCTCCGGTGAGATGCCGGGACCGGTTCGCCGAGGTGATGTAGAGGTGATCCGTTCCAGTCTCGGCGAGCGCCCGCTCGAAGAACGCGTTGGACGGGCAGGTCAGCCCCGGTGCGATCACCTGGGTGGTCCGCATCCCCTGGTCGATCTGGGTGAGGTGCTCGGGGAGCCGATCCGCCGCGGGCCCGCGGAAGCCGAACGGCCCCGCCCCGTAGAGGGCGTCCATCAGCGCCCGCACCCGACCGACCGGCAACCGCGGCGAGATCCGCGTCCAGTCGAACATCCCGGGGATCCGGCCGATCGCTGTGGTGATGCTGCCGACCTGGTGGACAGGTCGGCCCTTGGCCAGGTTGACCCGGCGCACGGTGGCCGCGTCGGGACGCGTCACGATGACGTAGAAGTTGGCGAACGCCGCCGCGACGATCGCGCCGCCAGCAAGCGCGCGGGCCGCGACCGCGACGTCCTCGGGGCGGTCGATATAGAGGGGCGGTGTCGGGGCGTCCATGAGTCCTCCTCGGCGGGGCCGTGAGGCAGTTCTACGTCCACCCACCCGGATGACGGCAAGGTCGGTCGCCGATCCGATAGCCGACAGGCGCTACCCGGTGCGGGCGGCGGATGCCCGGGCGGTACACAACGGCGGACGGCATCGGCCGGATGGGGGATCCGCGGGGGGTCGTCGCGCGCAACCGTTAGCCGCGCGACCCGATTGGGTACAACGGCTGCACCTCAGATCCACCACATACCTCAGGAGGCAGCGATGCGCGGCACCTCGATTCTCGGAGTCATCGTCGTGATCTGGTTGGTGATCGGCGCCATCGCCGGTGGCCAGCGCGGTTATTACAGCGGCGACGACACCAACTGCGCCGAGGCCGGCACCATCCTGGTCACCATCGTGGCCGGGCCGTTGAACTACATCGGCGCCAACCCGAAGGTCGACTGCAAGCTGCCCGAGCCTTCCAAGTAGACGACAGACGTATCCCGGCCCGTGCCCCCACTGCGGAGGCACGGGCCGAGGCGGTTTCGGCGAGGTCGCTCGGGAGCACTAGCCCGTCTCCTCCCCCGACCGTCGAACGGTCGACCGGTCGCGTCCCCAGGCGGCCAGTGGCTCGAGGGCGTCGTTGAGGCGCGTGCCGTCCTCGGTCAACGAGTACTCGACGCGGGGCGGCACCTCGTCGTAGGAGGCGCGGTGCACGACGCCGTCCGCCTCCATCTCCCGTAGGTGGGAGGCCAGCACCTTCTCGGTGATCCCCGGAAGCAGTCGACGCAGCTCGCCGAAGCGACGCAGGGGGTGCTCGTGGAGTGCCCAGAGGATCAGCACCTTCCACTTGCCGCCGATCACCTCCATCGCGGTGTCGATACCGCAGATGTGTCCGTCCGCGGTGCCCGGCCGGTTCACCGTCGCCATACCCACCCCTCCGACGTGCTCGCTCACTCCCGGGTAACCACGCACTCCGAAGTGCGTACTTGATCACCTGGGGGCCGATGACCAGCCTAATCAGCATGGAACAACAGAACACTGTGGAGAAGCCCCGCGTCACGATGCTGGGGCTCGGCGCAATGGGTACCGCGCTGTCCCGCGCCTGGCTTGCCGCCGGCTACCCGCTCACCGCCTGGAACCGCACTCCGGCCCGCGCGACAGCGCTCGCGTCCGACGGGGCGAGGGTCGCGGGCAGCGCCGCTGAGGCGGTCGCGGCGAGCACCCTGGTCGTCGTCTGCCTGTTGGACGACAGCTCGGTCGACGAGGTGCTGGCTGGTGTCGACCTGGTCGGCCGGGATCTGGTCAACCTGACCACCAGTACCCCTGCCCAGGCCCGCGCCCGCGCGGCCTGGGCCCGCAGCCGCGGCGCCCGCTACCTGGACGGTGGAATCATGGCTGTCCCGCCGATGGTCGGCGTGCCGGAGGCCGGCGGCTACGTCTTCTACAGCGGCTCGCCAGCGCTGTTCGAACGGCACCGGGAGACGCTGGGCGTCCCGGTCGGCACCACCTACGTCGGCGAGGACGCGGGCTTCGCGGCCCTGCACGACGTGGCTCTGCTCAGCGCCATGTACGGAATGTTCGCCGGGGCCGCGCACGCCTTCGCCCTGATCCGTCGGGAGGACATCGACCCGGCGGCGCTCGCCCCACTGCTCGCCGACTGGCTCGTCGCGATGGTCCCGGCGGTGCACCAGACAGCCGACCAACTGCGCAGCGGGGACTACACCACTGGCGTCGTCTCCCCTCTCGCCATGCAGGTGGCCGGCACGCCGACCTTTCTGCGCACCGCCGAGCAGCAGGGCGTCAGCCCCGAACTGCTCCGCCCCTACTTCGACCTGATGCGCCGCCGCCTGGCGGAGGGCGGTGGCGAGGAGGACCTGACGGGCGTCATTGATCTGCTGGTGCGCTGAGCGATGTCCGGCGGCTGGATGTTGTCCTTCATGCCTGACGTCGACCTCCGCACACCGCCTTAGGCATCCTAGGAGGCTGGTTTGCAGCCCGTCGGCGTTTGTCCGCGCCGGGGCCGGGAACCGCCGATGCCTCAGTCAGCGAACGGGATCGGGAGTGTGGGCATGCAGATCGGCTACAAGCTGGCCGCAGAGGGGTACGGCCCGCAGGAGATCATCCGGCAGGCCGTCCTGGCCGAGCGAGCCGGCTTCGACTTCGTCGAGATGAGCGACCACTTCCACCCGTGGCTGGACGCTCAGGGGCACTCGTCCTTCACCTGGAGCGTGCTCGGCGCCATCGCGGCCAAGACCAGCACCCTGCGCCTGGCCACCGGGGTCACCTGCCCGACCGTCCGCTACCACCCGGCGATCATCGCACAGGCCGCAGCGACCATGGCGCTGATCTCCGACGGCCGGTTCACCCTCGGGGTGGGCGCCGGAGAGCGGCTCAACGAGCACGTCGTCGGGCAGGGCTTCCCCAGCGTGCGGGGGCGACACGAGCGACTGCGCGAGGCGCTGGAGATCGTCCGGCTGCTCTGGCAGGGCGGCTACCAGTCGTACGAGGGCCGGCACCTGCAACTGGAGGACGCCCGGATCTTCGATCTGCCGGACACCCTGCCCGTGATCGCGGTGGCGGCCAGCGGTGAGGTGTCGGCGCGGCTCGCCGCCGAGTTGGGCGACGGCCTGTTCGCCACCGAGCCGGACGCGTCGATCGTCGAGCACTACCGACGCGCCCAGGGTTCGGGCCCGCGCTACGCCGAGGTGCCACTGGCCTGGGCCACCGACGAGCACCAGGCGGTGCAGGCGGTGTTGCAGACGAGCCGATGGATGGTCACCGGCTGGAAGGTGATGAGCGAACTGCCGAACCCGGTCAACTTCGACGCGGCCAGCGCGTACGTCGAGGAGAAGCACATCCGGCAGCTCTTCGCCATCGGCCCGGACCCGGAACCCCACGTCGCCAAGGTCCGGTCGTACGTCGAGGCCGGCTTCGACCACATCGTCCTGCAGAACGCCGGCCCCGACCCGGACGGCTTCCTCGACTTCTTCGCCGGCGACCTCTCCGGCCGGTTGCGCGCGATGGGTTGACGCCGTGACGAGGAGCAGGACGGTGCACCGCCCGTCCGGACGATCGTCCGGACGGGCGGTGCACACAGGATGAACGCGCTCGGGATGGTGCGCGGGTCGACGCTCAGCGGAAGCAGTGCGCGATCGGCACCTGGCTGCCCTCGCAGTTGGTCGGCTCGTTCTCGACCACCACGCTCTCATCGTCGATCTTGACCTGGGCGTGCATGCCGAAGATGCCGCCGGGCTTCACCGTCGACGCGTTGTGGGTGATCTTGCTGGTGTAGATCGCCACCGAGCCCGCGCTGGCGTAGATGCCCCCGCCCTGGGACGCGGCGCCGACAGCCTCGTTACGGGTCACGTCGCTGCCGCGGACCAGCAGATTCGCCTTGTCGGAGTAGATGCCGGCTCCGAGGCCGTGGGTGGTGTTGCCGTCGATCACGCTGTCGTCGATCGGCGTCAGGCCCTTCACCGTCGAGACGCCGCCGCCGTTGACTGTGGACGTGTTGCCGCGGATGGTCATCGTGCGCATCACCAGCACCGCGTCGGAGTTGGCGGCACCGCCGCCGACCTGCGCTGTGTTGTCCAGCAGCTCGGTGTCGGAGACCTTCGTCCGGGCCGAGAAGCTGGCCAGCCCGCCACCCTGGCCGGCGCTGTTCTGGGTGAAGGAGGCGCTCTCCACCTCGGCGGCACCACGGTAGTTGCCCAGCCCGCCGCCGTAGGCGTTGGCGCTGTTGCGGTGGAACTCCGAGCGCTTCAGCGTCAGCACGCCGCCGTTGAGCAGGCCCCCGCCCTTGCCCGCGGCGCCGGAGGCGCTGTTGCCGACGAACGTGGAGTCGGTGACCACCATGTTGCCGTCGTTGAAGATGCCGCCGCCACCCCCCTCGGGCGACAGCGAGGTGCTCTGCGTGACGGTGACACGTTCCACAACGGCGGTGGCGCCGTGCACCACGTGCACGCTGCCGCCCTCGATGGCCGAGCGGCCGTTGTGCAGTTCCACGTCGCGCAGGGTCAGCTCGCCGCCGTCGCGGACGGTGAAGAAGCGGAACGAGGCGGCCTGGGCGGCCCGGGCGATGGTGGCGCCCGCGCCGTCGACAGTGATCGGCTGGTAGATCACCGGCAGGCCGGCGGTGTCGTCGGCCGGGTTGTGTGGCGGCGCCTCGGCGTCGCCGGGTGTCTCGGCGGCGTCGGCGGCTTCCCGGGCGTCACGGATCCCGCCGTCGTACTGGTCGGTCTCGTGGAACGCCTCGGTGAGGGTGTAGCGGCACTTGGGCGCGAGGCGGAGTTCGCCGCCGCCCTCGGCGTTGGCAGTGACCAGCGCCGCCACCAGCTTCGCGGCGTCGCACGGCACCGACACGACGCCCCGCTTGCCGGTGCCCGGGGTGGTCGGGCGGGCCCGCTCCGCGTCGTCCTGGCCGGGCTGCGTACCCCGCCGGTCGCCGTCGCGGCGGTCGTCGTCGGCTGCCGGGGTCAGCCGGGCCAGTCCGGGGAGGGTGAGGGCGCGGTCGGCGGCGGCGGCCGCGCCGGCCGCTCCCACGACCAGGCTCCCCGCCAGCAAGCCGCTGGCTAGGAACCATCGGGAGCGCCGTCTGGGTCGGGTCGCGCGGTCTCCCTCTCGGTACGTGGACATCAACGGTGCCTACCTTCCTGCGTACGTGACGTGGCCGCGCGCCGATTCGGGCGCGGGGGGCTCGACGTGTTCGCCGGCTACCAAACGTCACGATAGGTCCGCAATACGGACAGGAAGGCGTGAACGTGAAGAGTGCACTCTTTCATCTTCAAAGCTGTCAGAGCAGCATCGAGGTCACCCGCCCACGTGGATGCCGGGCCGGCGCAGCGGGTCCCGTTCGGTCCGTCGGATGATCTCCCGCACCACCGGCGGGGTGTCCCCCCGGCCCAGGATGAGGTAGCGCGCCAGGTGCGCGATCGGGCTGCCCTCCGACCACTCGAAGTGCGCGTGCGGCCGGACCCCGGTGGCGTCCCGCAGGGCCAGCAGGATCGCGGCGATCGCGTTCGGCGCGGCCGGGCTGTTGGCTCGCAGCACCCGGAAGCCGCCCACCTCGATCCCGTGCACGCGCAGCACCTGACTGAACTCCGACGGATCGACCACATCGATCTCCAGGAACAGCACGTCCGCGGCCCCGGGCACCGGGTTCATCCCGCGCTGCGCCCGCTCCTTGAGCGTGTACTCCTTCACCGACCCCTTCTGCCGCTTGTTCGCGATCAGGTGCAGCTGCCCGTCGTGCGCCAGCGACTCGGTGATGAACCGACGGGCCGCCTCGTCGAACTCGATCCGCTCGGCGCGCAGCTCGGTGGTCCGGGTGACCCGGGAGACCAACGAGACCACGATGATGCCGAGGATGAACAGCGCGGAGATCGTGATGCCGTCCGGCTGTTCGATGACGTTCTCCAGCAGCGCGTACAGCAGCACCAGGGTCAGCGCTGTGAAGCCGATCGCGGAGCCACGCCGCTGGTGACGGGCCGCGGAGATCGTCACCGCCACCGCCCCGGACACCATCATGGCCAGGATCCCGGTGGCGTACGCCCCGGCCTGGGCGTTGACGTCGGCGCGGAAGGCGATCGTGATGGCGACGCTGACGACGGTGTAGACGATCACCACGGGGCGTACCGCCCGCGCCCACTCCGGCGCCATGCCGTACGACGGCAGGTAGCGCGGCACGATGTTGATCAGCCCGGCCATCGCCGAGGCGCCGGCGAACCACAGGATGAGCACGCTGCTCACGTCGTAGACGCTGCCGAACACCTCCCCCAGGTAGGCGTGCGCCAGGAACGCCAGCGCGCGTCCGTTCGCGCCGCCGCCCGGCCGGAACTCCTCCGCCGGAATGAGCGCAGTGGTCACGAAGGTCGTCGAGATCAGGTACACCGACATGATCAGCGCAGCGGTGGTGAGCAGCCGGCGCGTGTTGCGGATCCGGGCGGCAAGGCGGGCCTGCTTGTCCGGGCCGTCGGCCGCCACCAGGGGCATCATGCTGACCCCGGTCTCGAAACCGGACAGCCCCAGCACCAGCAGCGGGAACGCCAACACGGCGGTGAACAGCACCTGGCCGGGTCCGCCACCGGTCGAGGTCACCGCGGCCATCCAGTTCGACACGATGCCCGGATCCTCGACGATCCGGGCCACCGCGACCACGACGATCACCGCGTTGAGCACCAGGAAGACCGCGACCAGCGGGATGGCCACCACCACCGCCTCGCGGAACCCGAGCAGGAACACCCCGCCGAGGATGAGCAGCAGCACCACGGTCACCACCACCGGCACCAGGGACCCGTGCAGGACGTCCGGCAGGTACGGGTTCTCCAGCAGGTGCACTGTGGCGTCGGCCGAGGAGAGGGTGATCGTGATGATCCAGGAGGTGGCCACGAAGCCGAGCAGCACGAGGACGAAGATCTTGCCCCGCCAGAACGGCAACAACCGCTCCAACATCGCCACCGAACCCTGACCGTGCGGGCTCTCGTGGGCCACCCGCCGGTACATCGGCAGCATGCCGAACAGGGTGAGCACGACGATCAACAGGGTCGCCAACGGGGAGAGCGCCCCGGCCGCCACCGCAGCGATGCCCGGCAGGTACGACAGCGTGGAGAAGTAGTCCACGCCGGTCAGGCACATCACCTGCCACCAGGCGTGCCGACGGTTCTGTCCCTCGGTCGCCTCGGGGCCGGGCGGTTGCACCTGGTGCTGAAAGAGCCACCGGCGCAGCGGGCTGGCCGGCGGCGCCGAGCGGGTCGGGGTGGCCACGCGGTCGGGCACCACGACACCCTGCCGGCCGCCCCGGTGTGGGCGCGCCGGATCGCGGGCCGCCCGCAGCGCCGGGTCCGGCCCGCTCGGCGCGTGGCGGCGCCCGCTCCAGCGCCGTGGTTTCGCCCGGTGCTCGTCAGCCATCGCCAGTCCCACCCTCACAGGTCCTGATCTGACGGTAGGCGGTGCCCCGCCGCCCGATCGGCGGAACCGGGCACCTGTTCGGCCTGCTCAGGACAGGTCCGCGACGGCGAGCAGCCGGGCCAGCGCGGGCGGGTCGGCGACTGTCACAGTGGCCGCCGGGTGCCGGGGCCGCCCCCCGGGCACCAGCGCCGCCACCGGTACGCCGAAGCGCAGGCAGATCCCGCCGGCCGCACTGCTGCCGAAGGTCGCCCCGCCGTCGGCCAGCGACAGGTGCGGACCAATCGCCCGCCACCAGCGGTACGGCCCGCTCAGCTCGACGGCGGTGACGTTGTCCCGGTCGGTCCGCAGCCGCCACGGCCCGTACCGGATCATCAGGTCCCGTTCGGTGACGGCGACCCAGGCCGTCGCCGGGCGGACCCCCAGCAGCGCCAGCACCGGGCGGAAGACCGGATCGAAGCGGAACGGGAAACGGGCCACGGCGCCGGTCATCGGGCGCCGGGCCGAGCGGTGGGTCGCGACACCGGGCCGCCCGGCCGCAGGGGGCCGGGCCGCGCGGGCCGGGGGCGGGCGGCGGGCCGACGCCGGGCCAGGACGGTCATGGCGCGGGCGTACCCGATCCGAGCCCGCCGACACCCCCGGATCCACACGCCGTCGGCGTGACCCCCGTTCGGCGCTCCCCCACCGCCGGCCGACACCCCCCGGGCCGGCCGACGGTGGCAGACGGTCGACACCCCCCGGGCCGACCGGCTGTCCCCTGCGTGACCGACCCGACCTCGGGCGGCCACGCGGGGTGGAACTGGTGGGACGCGCCCCCGCGCTCCGCCGCCCCCCACGGGGCGGAGCGCGGAGGCCCCCCGTCCCGGCTACTGCAGGAACGCCCCGAGGGGCGAGAGCAGCAACCGGCCGAGCGCCGCGGCGTTGTCGTCCAACCGCGTGCGCTCACACTCGCGGGCGTCCGGATCGTGCCGGCACCGCCAGATCTTCTGCGCGTTACGCCAGGCGACATCGCGGGTGTACTCGACCAGTTCCCCCTGGTACCAGTCGTCGATGTCGCCGTTGAGCATGTCGATGAGCAGCTGCCACCGCTCCAGGTAGCCCCGGCGTAGGCCGGGGATCTTGTCCGCGAAGATGTTGTTGATCTCGAGGTAGTCGTGGTGCTGGTCGCTGCCGTCAACCGGCTCCGACTCCAGGTGATCGAACGTGGTCACCAGGGCGAACGGCAGGTCGAAGTTGATGTGCGCGTTCACCCCGGCCGCCGCCGACGGCAGCGGCCGGGCATCCGGCCCCTGCATCCGCTCGAAGAGGCACGACCACGCCTTCGGGGTGCCGGGGCTGGAGTCGGTCCACAGCCGCATCGCGTCGAAGTACCGGGCGGCGAACTCGACGTCGAGCCGGGAGAGGAAGACCGGGTCGACGAAGCGGTCGTCGTACAGCCCGTCCAGCACGCTGCTGGTGATGGTCAGGTAGAGCTTGTTGAAGTCAGCGAGGGGGCAACTGGCTTCCAACGGTGGCAACCGGACCAGCATGTCCTGGAGCTTGGTCAGATGATCGACCACGGCCGGCACGTCCGCGGGATGATCGGCGAGCAGGTCGACGATGTCCCGGTGCACGGGCCCCCAGACCGGTTCGATCATTTCTCCTCCATTGTGGTCGGCGGCATCCCCCGTGCCGTCGTCGACGCGGCCCAGCCTCTCAGCCGACACCGGGCCGCCGGATCAGTAAAACGACGTATCCCGGCGCGCACACGCGCCGGGATACGTACTTCAGGTGTCGGCTCGGTCAGCCCCGATGGTTGCGCAACTGGATCGCGCTCGCCTGCACGCGGGTACGAACCTGGAGCTTGTCGAAGATGTGCGACACGTGCACCCCGATGGTCCGCTCGCTGATGAACAGCCGCTGCCCGATCTCCCTGTTCGTCAGCCCCTCGGCGACCAGGGCGAGCACTTCCCGCTCCCGGGCGGTGAGCGCCGCCAACTCGTCGTCGGACGCCTCGACCGGGACGCTGCGCGCACCGGTGCTGTCGCGCTCGTCCAGCGACACCCGGGCCCGCCCTGCCAGCTCGCGGATCTCCGAGGTCAACGGCACCGCGCCCAACCCCTGCGCCACCCGGTACGCCTCCCGCAGGAGCTTGCCGGCGGTGGCCACCCGGCTGCGCCGAGCCAACAGCGCCTCGGCCTGCCGCAGCCGCGAGTAGGCCGCCGGATAGGGGTGATTGCGTCGATCCCACTCGGCCGCCGACGCGGCCCACAGCTCCGGATCGCTGCCGTCGAGGCGGCTGACCTCGGCGGCGCACAACGCCAGGAAACCCTCCACCACCGAGCGCACCGGCCGGGCGGCACCGGCGCTCTTGCGGGCCACCCGCTCGGCCACGTCCCGCAGCCGGCGCACCGCCGTCGGGTCCACCTCCACAGTGCGGCTGGCGTGCGCCTCAGCCTCGGCGCGCAGGCCGTGCCAGACCAGCGCGGAGAGGATCATCACGTCGTCGGAACGGCTCTCGGTGAGGCCGCGCTGCACCGCCTGCCGCGCCACGTCGTGCCGACCCTCCCACATGGCCAGCCCGGAGCGCAGGGTGAGCAACGGGATGACGTGTCGCGCCCCGCCGCCGGCGAGCAGGGTCGCCACCGCGTCGAGGTCCCGACCGGCGGCCTCGATGTCGCCGTAGCCCACCGACAGCCGACACCGGGCCAACAGCAGCTCCACGGCGTCCGCACCGGACGGTCGGTGCCGAAGGGCCGCGGCCACCACCTTCTCCGCCTCGGCCCACTGGCCCACCCGGAACAGCCCGTTGATGGCGATGGCCAGCAGCCGGGTGCCCCAGGTGCGACCCAGCCCCAGCTCGGCCACCCGTTCGGCGCCCCGCCGGGCCACCACCACGCCCTCTTCGAGGACGTTCAGCGGCCCGGTCAGCAGCTCAGCCAGGTGCAGGTACGCGCAGGCCACGTCCTCGGGCTGACCGGCACGCTCGGCGGTGTCGAGGGCGTCGCGCATGACCGCCAGACCGGCGTCCGGGTCTTCCAGGCAGGCGTCGCTGAAGCCCAACGCCGAACTGGCCAGCACCACCTCGGTGGCCGAGCCCGCCACGTTCTCGGCCAACGCCAGCGCCTCGCGGGCCCGCGCACCGGCATCGGCGTAGCGACCCAGGTGCAGCAGCAGCTCGGCCAGGCGGGCGGCGGCGCTCGCCCGGTCCCGAGGGGAGCAGTCCTCCGCCTTCAGCGCCCGCTGGTATTCCTCCTCGGCCAGCGCGGAGCGACCGGCGGCGGCCAGGTAGCGGGCCCGGCGGATGTGCAGCGCGCAGCTCGGCTCGCCACCCCGCAGCGTGGCCAACTCCTCCAGCAGGGCCAACGCGCGCGCGTGCTCCCCACAGTGGTGGGCCGCCTCGGCGGCGTTCTCGAGCAGCTCGACCCGGTCCACGGTCAGCGGGCCCGGCTCGGCGGCCAACTGCAACGCCGCCGACCAGTGCCGGTGCGCCTCGGCGTAACCGTGCAGCCGCTCGGCCTCCTGGGCGGCGGCCACCGCCGCCGGCAGGGCGCGCGCCGGCTCGCCGGCCAGCCGCCAGTGGTGCGCCAGCCGGGCCTGGTGCAGCTCACCCGGCGCGGCGGTCAGCGCCTCGGCGTAGCGGCGGTGCAGCCCGGAGCGCTCGGCCGGCAGCAGCTCGTGCGCCAGCACCTCGGCCACGAGGCGGTGCCGCAGCCGGTAGCCCTCGTCGGCACCGACCAGCAGCCGGTGCGCCACCGCGGCCCGGGCCGCGGCGATCAGCTCGTCCTCCGGCATCCGCAGCACCTCGGCCAGCAGCCAGTGCTGCACCGGCTCGACCCCGGCGGCCACCGCGTGCACCACGGCGTGCGCGTGCTGGGGCAGCGCGTCGACCCGGTCGAGGAAGATCTCCCGCAGCGTCTCGGACAGGCCGTCGCGGCCGTCGCGCAGATCCCGGGCCAGCTCCTCGATGACGAACGGGTTGCCGCCGCTGCGCTGCCACACCTGCTCGGCCGCGTCGGCGGTCAGCGTTCGGCCGACCACAGCGGCGGCGAGCGTCTCGGTGTCGGCCCGGCCCAGCGGCGCCAGGTCGAGCACCCGCACCGTGCGGAGCCGACGCAGCTCGGTGAGCACCCGGCGCAGCGGGTGCGCGCCCTGCAACGACTCGGCACGCACCGCCGCCAGCACCGACAACTGGAGATCTCCCAGGCCGGCGAGCAGGTAGAGCAGGAGCTGCCGGGTGCTGCGGTCGACCCATTGGAGGTCGTCGAGAATCAGCACCAGCGGGCGACCCTCGGCGATCAGGTGCAGGCCACGGGAGACCCGCTCCAGCAACGCGCCAGCGCCGTCCGGGCCGGCGGTCTCGTCGGCGAACATCTGCAACAGCCCCCGCACCGCCGAGGAGGTGCGGGCGGGCGAGGTGGACACCTCGGTGTCGAACCGGCGCAGCGCCTGCAACAGCGGGTGCAGCGGGGAGGCGTCGCCGATGTCCAGGCAGCTGCCGGTGAGCACCACGGCGCCCCGCTCCCGTAGGCGGTCGCCGATCTCGCCCAACAGCCGGGTCTTTCCCACACCGCTCTCGCCGGTCAGGAAGACCGCAGCGGTCTGCCCGTGCGCGGCGTCACCGAGCAACGCGGACCGAACCGTCTGCACCAGCTCGGCCCGGCCCACGAGCGGTGCGGTGTCCACATCGCTGGCCATGCCACGCAGCCTAATCACAGGGCCCCTCACCGTTCTACGGCCGCCCACCGCTTGTGGTACTCCTCGCGTCGACTTTGCGACTAAAGGTTGCAGGTGGCCGACATACGTCGTTCGGCAGATCCCCCGTCGGCCCACTAATGCCAATCTCCGGAGGTGATCAGGCATCAGCGGGGAGAGAGGCCGGTGCGACACCCATGACCACCAGCATCATCGTCGACACGCAACGGACCGTCACCCCGCTCTGGCCGGTACCACAGGAGAGGCGCGTCGTCACCGTCCTCTTTGCGGACATCGTCGGCTCCACGGCCCTGGTGGACCGGCTCGACCCCGAGGACGTCCGAGCGTTGCAGCGGGCCTACTTCGACACCGTCGCAGGTGTGCTGCACCGCTGGCACGGGGTGGTGGAGAAGTACATCGGCGACGCCGTGATGGCGCTCTTCGGCGCTCGGCACTCCGACGGCTTCGACGCGTACCGGGCGGTGCGCGCGGGGCTCGAGATCCAGGCCGCGCTGGACCGACGGCCCATGGTCGACGGCGTCAGGCTGCGCGTCCGGGTCGGTGTCGCCACCGGCGAGGTAGTGGTCGACCTGGGCGACGTCGTCACCGGCGGGCACGGCGTGGCCAGCGGAGCGGTGATCACCACAGCGGCCCGCCTACAGGAGTACGCCGCGCCCGGTGCCGTCGCGCTCTGCGCCGCCACCGCGCGCGCCACCGCCGGCCTGATCACCCAGCGTCAGCTGACGCCGGTGCCGGTCGCCGGCCGGGTGCCGCCGGTGCCGGTCTGGCACGCCGTCGGTCCGGTACGCCCCGGCGCCGACCGGCACGACGGCCCGTTGATCGGTCGACGCCGCGAACTGGCCACCATCCGCGACCAGTTGGGCGCGGCCATCCGAAACCGGACGCCACGCTGGATCTCACTGGTCGGCCCCACCGGCAGTGGCCGCAGCCGGCTGCTGCACGAGTTGACCCGTGGGCTGACCACGGTGGACGGATTGTCGGTCCGCTGGTGCGTGGCGACCTGTCAGCCGTACCCCGATCAGGTGTTGGCGCCGGTCGCGCACCTGCTCCGCGACCTCGCCGGGATCCGGCACAGCGACGGCCCGGCGGCAGTCCACGACCGGCTCGTGGCCGCCCTCACGCCACTGTTCCCGCCGACCCGGGTGGCCACCGCGGTCCCGGCGCTCCAGCGGTTGCTGACCACCCCGGACGGCTCGGCCGCGGCCCTCGCCGGCGCGGCGATCTGCCGCGAGGTCCTGCTACGGCTGGCCGCCCACCGGCCGCTGATCGTGGCCGTCGACGACCTGGACCGGGCCGCGCCCGCGGTGAGCCGCTTCCTGCACGCGCTGTTCGGCGCGGCGACGGAGCGCGGGCTGCCGCTGGCGCTGCTCACAGTGCATCAGCCGCAGTGGGCCGACACCCGGCCCGGTCCGGCCCGCCAGATGACGATCGGACCACTGGCCACGGTGCAGTCCGGACGGCTACTGCGCCACCTGCTCACCCGGGCCGGGCAGCCGGTGGCCCTGGTCGACCGGCTGCTGCCGCTGGTGGGAGGCCGTCCCGGGCACGCAGCGGCGTACGTCACGTCGCTGGTGGACGGTGCCGACCCGGCGGCGCTCGCTCTGCCCGAGGCGGTACGCCGGGCCGTCGGCGCGGAGCTTGACCACCTCGACGGTGAGCGGCGGGCGGTGCTGATGGCCGCCGGCACCCTCGGCGGCCTGATCTCCGGGGCGGCCGTGGACCGGGCACTCGGCTGGACGCCCGGCCGGTCCGCATCCGCGCTTCGCACGCTTGTCGCCTCCGGGCTGCTGCTCCCCCACCAGGTCGGCGGGTACGCGTTCGCCGCTCCCGCGCTGCGCCAGGTCGCCGCCGAGCGGTTGCCCCGCGCCCTGCGGGCCGTCTTCCAACGCCGGGCAGCCGGCGTGCCGCACCTCGACACCGTGCACCGCGACGCCAACCCGCGCGCTGGTGCGGTCAGCGGCTCGGCGGCGAGGAGCGCGGAGATCGTGCGCCTCGACACCGTTGGCGCTCGGACCGGCCGTCTCGACGCCGTCTTCGCGGCGCTGGCCTCGGCAGGGCCGGGCGATGCCACCGGCCCGACCGCGCCGAGACGAGGCATCCCCATCCCGACGATGGCCACCCGTCCCGCCGCGTCGGGTTCCGACGCCAACCGTCCGGCGGGCCCACGCCGGCTCCGAGCCGTCGCCTCGGCGGGCGACGTACCGCCGACGCCGGCGACCCGACCTCCGCGCGGTGCGGGCGGTGACCTGTCCCGGGACATCGGACGGGCCGCAACGCCGATCCGCCCCGCGCCGACGAGTTCGGCTGGGCACTGGACATCCGCCGATGCCGGGGTCGTGCGGGCAATACCCCGCCCACCGTTGATCCGCCCACTGGACGGCCTGCCCGCCTCTGCCTGACTGTGGGCGTCGGGGCGGTTCAGGACAGGTCAGGACGGTCGCCCGCCGAACTGCCAGTTGTGCACCTCGATGTCGGCGTACCGGCCCACGGTCAGGATGGCGCGCGCCGCGTCCGGGTTAGGCGCCCGGAGCAGCGCGGCGGTGCCGAGCCAGGTGACGCCGTCGTCGGCCAGCAGGGGCCCGTACGCGATCAGCTCGTCCGGGTCGGGCGGCACGGCCAGGTCGGCGGCCGGCCCGGCGCCGAGGCCGAGCACCAGGTAACGGTTGCCGCCGGTCCGGCCGCCGGGGAAGTCCCACATGGTGCGGCCCAGCGTGTTGCGCCACCGGCGCAGCAGCACGTCCCGGTACACGCCGGCCTGGTAGTTCGGTTCCTCGAATGCGAATGCCCGCGCGGCGGCCGGGTCGGGCACGTCGACGATGTGCACGCTGCCGGTGGGCGTGTCGCCGACGAAGGTCGGGCCACGGGCGATCATTCCCGCCGCGTACCGGTCCATGTAGGTCCAGTGCTCGGGCAACAGCTCGTCGCGCAACGCCGCCGAGCCGGGCCGGTCACCGTGGTAACAGAGAAACTCCACGCCGCATTCTCGCCGGGTGCCCCTCGTCGACGGAGGACCGGGTGCCGCAGTGGCCGCTACGGTACGGACGCCGAGGCCAGCAGCGCCGCGGTGGGCAGCGCGAGCAGGCCGTCGGGGCCACGGTAGCGGGCGGTCAGTTCGTCGTACGCGGCACGAATTCGGCTGATCACGGCCGCCGGCTGGCTCTCCAGCACCAGACCTGGCTTGCTGATGCCGTTGGCGGGGCCGCTCCACCAGGCCTCCGGGTCGGTGCGGTGCGCCCAGGTGATCGTGTCGCAGCGCACGTCGACAAGCCCGGCCTTGTCGAGCAGGCCCGCCAGCCCGTCGGGGGTACGGGGGAAGTCCCGGTCGGCGTCCACCGTCGGGGCGGGGGCGCGACGGTCGACCCCGGCGGCGTCGAAGACCTCACCCCAGAGGCTCTGCGCCTCGGGCGGGGGGTGCGGCCACACGGTGACCGCGACCCGACCAGCGGACCGGACGACCCGTCGCAGCTCGGTGATCGCGGCCGGCGGATCGCCCACGTGATTGATCACGAAGTTCGCCACGGCCGCGTCGAACGTCCGGGAGCCGAACGGGAGGTGCGGCAGCGACGCGAGGCGAACCTCGTCGACGGACGGAACGCGGTCGCGCGTCAACTCGACCATGCTGGGCTCGGCGTCGACCGCGACGACTGTGGCGTGGCGAGCACACGCCAGCCTGGCCACAGTGCCGGAGCCGGTGCCCGCGTCGAGCACCCGCGTGCCGGCGCCGACGTGGGCGGCGTCCAACAACGCCGGTGCCGGGTACGCGCAGAGCGCGGCGAGACTGCTGTCGTACGCTCCCGCGCGCCCGGCCCAGCGCGACCGTTCATATTCGTCGAAGGCCCTCGTCGTCATCGCCAGGCCCCCTTCGCGGATCTTGGTGGTGGTGCCACGATATCGAACGAGGCGCGTTCGGCGGCGCGCAGGCGCGGTGGTCGGGCCGCCGCCCGCGCCTGCCGTGAGCTGGCTGCCCCGTGTCCCGTGGCAGCGGATGAGCCGCTCACCAGCGCGACTAGGATTGGTCCGTCATGCTGCTACGGGTGCTCGGGCCGCTTGAGGTCGAGGTCGACACAGGCGGGCCGGTCGACCTCGGCGGCCCCCGCCAACGCGCCGTGCTCGCGCTGCTGCTCGCGGCCCGCGGCGAGGTCGTCTCCGTCGGGCAGATGATCGAGGATCTGTGGCGGGGTGACGCGCCGCCCCGGGCGATCGCCTCCCTCCAGGCGTACGTCTCGCATCTGCGCCGCCTTCTGGAGCCGGCCCGCGAGCGCCGGGCGCCGGCCCGAGTCCTGGTCACCGCGGCACCGGGCTACGCGCTGCGGCTGCCCGCCGACGCCGTCGACGCCGGTCGGTTCGAGACGCTGCTCGCCGAGGCGCGAGCGGTCGGCCCCGGCGATCCGGGCCGGGCACGTCAACTGCTCAGCGACGGGCTGGGTCTGTGGCGCGGTGGGGCGTACGCCGAATTCGCCGCTGAGCCGTGGGCGCAGCCGGAGGTGCTGCGGCTGGAGGAGCTGCGGCTCGGCGCCCGAGAGCTGCTGCTCGACGTGACGGTGCGCTGCGGCGACGCGGCCGAGGTGGTGCCGGAGGCGGAGCTGTTGACCCGGCAGGCGCCGCTGCGGGAGGAGAGCTGGCGGCTGCTGGCGCTGGCGTTGTGGCGTACCGGTCGGCAGGGCGACGCGCTCGCCGCGCTGCGCCGGGCCCGGGCGACCCTGGCCGACCAGCTCGGACTGGACCCGGGCCCGGCGTTGGTCGAGGTGGAGTCCGCCATCCTGGGCCAGCGGCTCGACCTGCTGCCACCGGTGGCGGCGCCAGCGGTACGCGTGCAGCGGCAGGTGCCGGCGGAGGTCTTCGTCGGCCGGGAGGCCGAGCTGGAGGCGCTTCGGCAGGCATCCGCCGAGGCGGTGGCGAGCGGGCCGCGAGTCGCTCTGGTCAGCGGTGAGGCCGGGGCCGGCAAGACGAGCCTGCTCACCCGGTTTCGGGACGAGCTCACCGGTCACGGCTGGCTGGTCGCCGTCGGCCGCTGTCCCGAGGTCGAGGGCGCCCCGCCGGCCTGGGCCTGGGTCGAGGCGCTGCGGTACCTCGCTGAGCAGGCACCCCCGGGTGACAGCGCCCCGGCGCTCGCCCCGCTGCTCGGTGGGGGCGACGGCGAGGCCGGCGGCGACGTCACCGCCGGCCGGTTCCGGCTGCACCGCGCCGTCGGCGCCTGGTTGGACGCCGCCGCGGCGCGCAGACCGGTCACCGTGATCCTCGACGACCTGCACGCCGCCGACGCGGAGACGTTGCTGCTGTTGCAGAGCGTCACGGAGATGACCACCGGCACCGTCCTGTTCGTCGCGGCGATGCGGCCCGCCGACAACACCGAGCGGCTCGCCGACACGATGGCGGTCCTGGCCCGCCGGTCACCGCACCGGATCCCGTTGGGCGGTCTGAGCACGTCCGACGTCGAACGGCTGCTCGGCGCGCTGGCCCGCAGCACCGTCGACCCGGACACGGTCACCGCGTTGGCCGAGCGGACCGGCGGCAACCCGTTCTACGTCCGGGAGTCGGCGCGACTGCTGGCCGCCGAGGGCACGCTCGTGGCCACCTCCGACGTGCCCGAGGGCGTACGCGACGTGCTGCGCCGACGACTCTCCCGCCTCCCGTCGACGGCCGTCTCGGTGTTGCGTCTCGCCTCGGCCGTGGGGCGGGAGGCAGAGGTGCGAACGCTCGTCGACGCCGCCGGCACCGACGAGGGCGCCGTCCTGCGGGCACTGGAGGCCGGGTTGGCCGCCGGGCTGCTCACCGAACCGGCGCCCGGGCGGGTGCGGTTCGTGCACGGCCTGGTCTGCGACACCATCTACACCGACCTGCCGCAGCTGCGCCGCACCCGCCTGCACGCGCGGATCGCCGCCGCCACCCGTCGGCTGCGGCCCGACGACTACCCCGCCCTGGCCCACCACTACGCCCGCGCCGCGTCGGCCGACACCGCACCGCTCGCCGTCGACTACGCCATCCGGGCCGCCGAGCTGGCCGAGCGGCGGTACGCGTACGACGCCGCGATCGAGCTGCTCAGCAACGCTGTCGAAGCCGTCGCCACTGTCGCCGGGGACCGCGACGCGCTCCGGGTGGACCTGCTCGGGCGGCTGCTGCGCGCCCAGGCGCGGGCCGGCGCGGTGGCGGCCGCCCGGCAGACTCGCGCTCGGGCTGTCGACGTCGCCGCGGCGTCCGGCCGCGACGACCTGCTGGTCGCGGCGTTCACCGCGTGGACCGTCCCCACCCCGTGGCTGACCCACGAGTACGGCGTGGTGGACCACCGGGTCGTCGAGCTGCTCACCCGGCTGCTGCGCGCCCAGGACCTGGAACCGGTCGCCCGCTGCCGGCTGCTGGAGGCCCTGGCCACCGAGTTGGACGGCGAGTCCGATCCGCGAGGCGTGGCGGCCGGACGGGAGGCGCTGGCCCTCTCGCAGCGGCTGGACGACCACGAGCTGCGCGCCCTCGGGCTGGCCGCGCGGCTGCGCACCATGAGCTACGAGCGGGAGGCGCCGGACCGTCGGGCCTTCGCCCTGGAGCTGCGTGACCTCGCCGACGAGCACGGGCTGGTGGCCTACCGTTCGGTCGCCGAGCAGGCGCTGGGCCACTGCGCTGCCGCGCTCAACGAGCCGGACGAACTGCGCCTCAGTGTTGCCCGGCAGGGGTGGCTGGCCGAGACGTACCAGCTGAACGAGGCACAGACGATCAACCTGTGCTCGCTGGGCGCCCTCGCGCACATCGCCGGCGACTTCGCCGCCGCGCGGCGGCACTACGACCAGGTCGAGGTGCAGATGCGGCGGCAGGGTTCGCTGCACGCCGAGGCCTTCCACTACTTCTCCACCGGCACTCTGCTGATCAGCCAGGGGCGGTTCGGTGAGCATCTCGAGGCGACCCGGCGGATCCGGAGGTCGTTGGGCCCGATCGTGGACGACCTGCTGGCGCTGGCGCTGATCGGCAGCGGACGCCTGGACGAGGCGCGGGCAATGCCGATCGGGCGGCACACCTACCGCCCGGACTACTTCGAGTCGGCGCTGCTCAGCGTGCGCGGGATGGTCGTCGTGGCGCTGGGTCGACGGGACCTGGCCCACCCCGTGATCGACGCGCTGCTCCCGGTACGCGACCAACTGGCCGGTTTCTCCACCACAGCGGCAGTGGTGCGGCCGGTCGCGCTGACACTCGGTGAGCTGTTCCGGCTGGTGGGCCACACCGAGGAGGCAACCCGGCACTTCACCCTCGCCGCGCGGGTCGCCCGTCGGTGGGAGTCGCCGCACTGGCTGGCCGAGGCGACGGCGGCGATGGCCCGCTGACCGTCACCGTTGGCGGATTCCAAGCCGGTTCCAAGTGACACCGAGCATGATCAAAAGATCTGTGCCAGTTGATCCCTCGGAAAGGTCACCGTGAACCAGAACCACCGCGAAGCCATGGCCGACGTACGCGACATGTACATGGCGCACTCGGCGCTCCGTCGCGAGTTCAGCCTGCTGCCGCAGCTCGTCCGCGACGTCACCCCGGGCGACGCCACGCGCGCGGAGGTCGTCGGCGCCCACGCCGAGATGCTCTGCCACATCCTGCACCTGCACCACGAGGGCGAGGACCTGCTGCTCTGGCCCCGGCTGCTGGAGCGCGGCGGCGCGGAGGCAGCGGCGATCGTCCCCACCATGGAGGCGCAGCACCACGCCATCGAGGACGCCCACGCGGCGGTGGTCGGCCTCCTCCCCCAGTGGCGCCGCACCGCACGCGGCGGTGAGCAGCTCGCGGACGCCCTGGAGCAGCTACGCGCCGCGCTGATCGAGCACATGGCCCTGGAGGAGAGCGAGATCCTGCCGCTGGCGCAGCGGCACGTCACCGCCCGGGAGTGGACGCAGCTCGGCGAGCACGGCATGAGCAAGTCCCCGAAGAAGCAGCTCCCGCTGGCCTTCGGCATTGCCATGTACGAGGGCGACCCGGAGGTGGTCAAGGCGGTGCTGGCGCACGCTCCGCTGCCGGCCCGACTGCTCATGCCGATCATCGCGCCCCGGCTGTACGCCAGCCACGCCAAGCGGGTGCACGGCACCGCCACGCCCCCGCGCATCGGCGCCAGCGTCCGCTGAGCAAGGTCAGCGGCTCGCCCGACCCAGCTGAGTCGGCGGCTCGCCCGACGCGGCTGGGTCGGCTTCGCGACCGAACCCCACCTCGCCCTGAGCATGATCGACGAGGCGGTCCCGACCCGGCTGGGTCGCTGGGAGTACTAGCCCCAACGCCGTTCAGTTAAGTGGTTGGTGTGGTCGTCAAGGGTCGGGGATGACGATGTCGATACTGGTGGTGGCTTGGTAGCTGCGCCGGTCGATGG
>NZ_JBEZGK010000015.1:0-154410 GCF_040649935.1 Micromonospora sp. NPDC048842
CTCCATCCTAGGGCGCCCGGGGGGCGGGCCGGGGCCGGGGGGGGGGGGGGGCGGGGGGGGGGGGGCGGGGGCGGGGGCGGGGGCGGGGCGCGGGGGTTAGGCGGTTTGGCAGGTGCGGCACCAGTACAGGTTGCGGCCGGCCAGTTCGCCGCGACTGACCTCGGTGCCGCAGACGTGGCAGGGTGCTCCCGGGCGGCGGTAGACGTACACCTCGCCGCCGTGCCGGTCCACCCGCGCCGACCGGCCCATCGCCTCCGGCAGGTGCGCGTCGCGGACCGTGTCGATCCGGCCGTGCTCGACAGCGAGCCGCATCAGCCCGACCAGGTCGGCCCAGAGCGCGTTCCAGCCGGTCCTGGTCAACTGTCGGCCCGGCATCCTCGGCGGCAGGCCCGCCCGGAACAGCGCCTCGGTCACGAAGATCAAACCGGTGCCGGCCACCACCGACTGGTCCAACAACAGCGCGGCGAGAGGAGTGGGGCTGCGGGCGATCCGGGCGTACGCCCGCTCCGGCTCGGCGTCGGCGCGCAACGGGTCCGGCCCGAGACGGTCGCGCAGCGCGGCCACCTCGGGTGGGGTGAGCAGCTCACAGGCCGTCGGCCCGCGCAGGTCGAGCCAGTGCCGATCGCTGGCCAGTCGTAGTCGCACCTGCCCGACCGGCTCCGGCGGCTCCCCCGGCCCGTCGGTGAACTTGCCGTACAACCCGAGGTGTACGTGCAACGTCAGCTCGCCGGCGTAGTGGTGCAGCAGATGCTTCCCGTACGCCTCGGTGCCCTCCAGCACTGTCCCGGAGAGCCGGGCGGCACCCTCGGCAAAGCGGCCCTGCGGGCTGGCGGCGTGCAGCTTGTCCCCGGCGAACAGCTCGGCGTGCCGGGCCGCCAGGCGATGGATCGTGTGTCCCTCTGGCACAGGTGCCAAGGATAGCCAGCCCCGCCCGACCGGCCGCGCGCTGATCGACCCGGCCCGCCCCGCCATGCTGATCGACTCGGGTTTCAGGAGACCGGGGTGTTGCGATGAGCGGGACACCCCAACTGTCAGGAAGGCGAGTCGATCGAGGTGGGCGGGACGGTCAGCCCTGACGCTGCTCCTTGACGCCGCTCACGAACGCGGCCCAGGTGGCAAAGGCGAAGGTCAGCGCCGGGCCGGTCGGGTCCTTGCTGTCCCGTACGCCCACGACGCCGGGGAGGCTGGTCACCGCGCTGACCCTTGCCCGTCGGCACCGTCCGGTCTGGAGTTGGACACGCTGGCGCACGGTGTGCCGTTGCGGCGCGGACCTGCCCTGCCGGGCGCGGCACCGCATCCCGATCAACCGCGGGCACTGGCCGACGTGACCGGACTCAGGCCCGGCGACCTGCTGCTGATCGGCGAAGCGTGCTCAGCACAGTTCGCCAGTGACCTGGCGCTGCGCTTTCGACTGGTGAGCGTGGACCCGCGCCCGACCTAGCACGGGTGGGTCTGGCTGACGGGGCCAAGCCGAGCCGAGGGCGAGCCGAGGTAGGGCCAGGCGGCGAGGCCGGTCGAGGCCGTTCTCGGCGACCGTACCCAGGATTGGTGTCAGGAAACGCCCAGGTGGGTATTTGAGGGCCGACACCGCGTGGGTGCCACCCTTTCCGTCGGCCACCACGCATTCATCAGGAGGTGTGTAGTGGTCAGGATTCCTTCGCTGTCCCGCCGGTCCGAGCCGGCACCGACGCGGGACGAGAACCTCGACGGCCGCGTGGACGGCCGCGACACCCCGGTCACCGAGACCGGTCAGTCCGACGACGGCGTCGGCCGCCCGGTGGTCACCGACCGGGACGCCGACCAGACGACGTACCGCAGCGCCGGCGCGACCGGCGGCCAGACCAGCGAGGCCGAGCGGCGGGCCAACGAGCGGGCGGCAGTGGCCCGAGCCGCCACCGCGCGACCGGTGGAGACCGATTCCCGGGGCACCGCCTCCCGCCCTGTCGCACCCGAGCCCGTGAACGGCACGACCCGCCCTGTCGCACCCAAGCCCGTGACCGGCACGACCAGCCCGGTGGCACCCGAGCCCCACACCACCGACAAGGTGGGGACCGAGTCCCGGCCCACCGTCGCCCCGACCACGGCTCGCACCGCCGACCTCGACAGCACCACCCGTCGGCCCGACACCACGGACCGGGTCACCACGGACCGGCCGGTCGACCCGACCCCGGGCGTGGACACGCCCGAGCCGCCGGTGACGCGTGGCCCGAAGCCGCGGGCCAGCCTGCTCGCCACCCTCGGCCTGATCGTCTCGGTCGCCGGCGCGATGTTCGTGCTGACCGGGACCCTGGCCGGTTACGGCATCGGGCTCGGCGCGTTCGGCGCGGTGCTCGCGGTGCTCGGCCTGATGGCCACCCGTCGCCGGCACGTCGCCGGCAAGACCGACGCGCTCTTCGGCGTGCTGATCGGGCTGGCCGCGGTCGTGATCGGGGTGCTCGCGATGACCGGCCAGTTCGACTGGCCGACCACCGACGGCGACTGGGTGTCGCGCTTCCGAGAGTGGCTTGACTCACAGTTTGTGGATCGTTTCTAGCGGGCACTGTTCCGCTCGCCGGTGATGCACCGGCGAACAGCCGGCGGTTCGCCGGCAGCCCGATCTCATCCGGTGGTTCACCGGCCGGGCGACACCCTTTCAGGGGCGGCGGTTCGCCGCCCCTGAAGTGTGTCCGGGGCCTGGCCCGAAACACGACTCCCGACCAGGTGGGCCCCGACGCAACGATTCGCAGGAGCAGAGCGCCCAGACGCAACGAATCTTCGGTCTGCGCAACTCTCGATGGTGGATCCTGCCGCTGACGCCGCATACCGTTGAGCAACGGCGCCAGCCCGTGGGCCACGGTGGCCGGGCGCGCCCGACCCCTGGGAGCAGGACAATGACGATGGACGCCACCAGCCAGCGCCTGTTGATGTGCCGGCCGACGTACTTCGCCGTCGATTACGCGATCAACCCCTGGATGGACCCGAGCGCGCCGGTCGACGCCGCGCTGGCCGTCCGGCAGTGGGAGCAACTGCGCCAGACGTACCTTGACCTGGGCCACACCGTCGAGGAGATCACTCCGGTGCCCGGCCTGCCCGACATGGTCTTCGCCGCCAACGGCGGCACCGTGATCGACGGCAAGGCCATGGCAGTGCAGTTCCGGGACCCGCAGCGAGCCGACGAGGCGCCGGCGTACCGGGCCTGGTTCGAAGCCGCCGGCTTCGAGATGTACGACCCGAAGCACGTCAACGAGGGCGAGGGCGACGTCCTGCTGGCCGGTGACCACCTGCTGGCCGGCACCGGCTTCCGCACGGCGCACGCCGCACACGCCCAGTTGCAGGAGGTCTTCGGCTACCCGGTGATCACCATGCAACTCGTCGACCCGCGCTTCTACCACCTGGACACCGCGTTGACAGTGCTGGACGAGCGGACCGTGGCGTACCTGCCGGAGGCGTTCTCCCCGGGCAGCCAGGCTGTGCTGCGCCGGCTCTTCCCCGACGCGGTGCACGCCACGATGGCCGACGCCGAGGTGCTGGGGCTGAACGCGGTCAGCGACGGGCGGCACGTGGTGCTGCCCGCGCAGGCCACCGACCTGGCCGCCAAGCTGCGCGACCGGGGTTACGAAACCATCGGGGTCGACCTGTCCGAGCTACGTAAGGCCGGCGGCGGACCGAAGTGCTGCACGCTGCGACTCCGTCAGGGAAAGGCAAGCAAGTGATAGTGGATGACAAGCTGCGTACGCCGGGAGCGGTCCGGGACGCCGAGCGCTGGACCGCGCACAACTACCACCCGCTGCCGGTGGTGATCTCGTCCGCCGAGGGCGCCTGGCTCACCGACGTGGACGGCCGCCGCTACCTGGACTGCCTCGCCGGCTACTCGGCGCTGAACTTCGGTCACCGGCACCCGCAGCTGATCGCCGCCGCGCACGCCCAACTGGACCGGCTGACGCTGACCAGCCGGGCGTTCATCCACGACCAGTTCGCCGACTTCTGCCGGGAGCTGGCCGAGCTGTGCGGCAAGGACCTCGTGCTGCCGATGAACACCGGCGCCGAGGCGGTGGAGACCGGGATCAAGGTGGCCCGCAAGTGGGGCTACCAGGTCAAGGGCGTGGCCGCCGGGCAGGCCAACATCGTGGTCGCCGAGGGCAACTTCCACGGCCGGACCACCACCATCGTGAGCTTCTCCACCGACGAGGACGCCCGCGCCGACTTCGGGCCGTACACCCCGGGGTTCACTGTCGTGCCGTACGGCGACCTGGCCGCGCTGACCGCCGCGATCGACGAGAACACGGTGGCCGTGCTGCTGGAGCCGATCCAGGGTGAGCAGGGTGTGGTGGTGCCGCCGGAGGGTTACCTGCCGGGCGTACGCCAGGTCTGCACCGAGCGCAACGTGCTGTTCATCGCCGACGAGATCCAGTCGGGTCTGGGGCGTACCGGCGCGACCTTCGCCTGTGACCACGAGGGCGTCGTGCCGGACATGTACCTGCTCGGCAAGGCGCTCGGCGGCGGCATCGTGCCGGTCTCCGCGGTGGCCGCGAACGCCGACGTGCTCGGCGTGCTCAAGCCCGGCCAGCACGGCTCCACCTTCGGCGGTAACCCGCTCGCCTGCGCGGTGGCGATCGAGGTGGTCCGGCTGCTGGCCACCGGCGAGTTCCAACGCCGCTCGGCCGAGCTGGGTGAGCGGCTGCGGGCTGGCCTGGAAGGGCTGCTCGGCAAGGGGCTCGTCGGGGTCCGCGTCCGTGGCCTGTGGGCCGGGCTGGACATCGACCCGGCGCTGATGAGCGGTCGGGAGGCGTGCGAGCGGCTTGCCGCGCGCGGAGTACTCGCCAAGGACACCCACGGCTCCACCATCCGGCTCGCCCCGCCGCTGGTGATCACCGAGGAGGAGATCGATCTGGCGGTGACCCAGCTGGCCGAGGTGCTGGCCGGCTGACCCAGAGACATGGTGAAAGGCGGGCGTCGGGGTTCCGGCGCCCGCCTTTCGCGTCAGGGGCGGGGCAGGCGCATGGCCATCGTCGGGGCCTCGGCCATCACCGAGGTGGGGGTGAACGGGGCACCGGTGGGCAACTCCTCGGCCCGACCGATCTGCACCCCCGGGTACAGCTCCACCATGTCGTTCTCGCCCAGCACCCGGGACTGCTGCGGCGCCAGCGGGATCCGGTCGGACTCGGTCATCGAACCGGCCGGGCGGATGCCAGAGCCGTTGGTGCTGACGTCGGTCACGATGACCTCGCCGACCCGCAACTCGAAGCGGACGTGACCACGGCTGATCCAGCGCCGGGCCTCGTCGTTGAGCCACTGCCCGAGCATGATCCCGCCGTCCTGCTCGGGGGCCCGACCGGCCACGATCGGCTGCTCCTCGCTGAGCACGAACCGCCGTCGGACCAGACCACCGACGCGCACCGCGAGCACCTCGGTACGCGGACGCGGGCCGCCGTCACCGAGCCGTACGCCGTGCCGGGGGCAGGTCGGCACGCCGTTGCGCAGCGCGGGCGGCGGCTGCGCGGCGGGGCTGCGGTCGGCACCCCCGGCCAGGTCGGCGAACGCGCCACCCCCACCGCCGCCGCCGAACAGCGCGCAGCCCGACTCCGGGCAGCGCCACTGGCGGGCCAGCAGCTTGGCACCGGTCGGCGACCGCTTCCCGGCCACCGGCGAGTGGCCACCACCGACGTGCGCGATGAACACCGGACCGCCGGCACCCGGCACCGGCGCGACCACCCGACCGGGCTGCTCGACCAGCCAGGGGAACCGACCGCGCAGCCCGTCGAAGCGGACTCGGCTGAGCACCGGTAGACCGAGCAGGTCGGCGACCTCCAACATCCGGTCACCCGGGTTGTCGAGCACCTCGACGAGCCCGTCGTCGGCCCAGCGGCGGACGACCATCCGCTCGTTCGAGGTGAGGTCGGCGTCGGAGAGCAACGCCCTGTGCACCACCGCGTAGACCTGGACGCTGTCCTCTTCCAACTCGCGGGAGAGCGCGTCGATGACCATGCCGAGACGTAGCAGGCTGGCCGGCCGACCACCGTCGATGTCCTGGTAGCGGATCACCTCGGCCAGGTCGACAACGGCTCGGGCCAGTGACGGGTCCGTGCAGACCCGACCCTCGATGGCATCCAGAACCTTGCTGATCTCGAATCTCATGCCGCACTCCGGACGATGTCGTCAATTCGCCGGGCCAGCTCGACATCCCGGTGGGTGACCCCACCGGCCGAGTGCGTGACACAGCGGAAGGTCAGGGTCCGCCATCGGATGTCGATGTCGGGATGGTGGTCGAACTCCTCTGCCACCGTCGCCACCCGGTCCACCACAGCGATGGCCGCCGGGAAACTGCCGAGCTGGACGGTACGACCGATGCCGGTCGGGTCACCCGACCAGTCGGGCAACCGGCTCAGCTCTTCTCGCACCGCGTCCGCGGTGAGCAGGTCTGCCATGACCAGACCCTACCGGTGGGGCGGCTGGCTCAGCGGACGCGCTCCCTCGAGCCCCAAGCGGTGTCGGCCAGAGACGCGACGGCGGGGCCGCATCACCAGATGCCGCCCCGCCGATCAATATCGTGTCAGCCGCGAAGCGGCAGTTCCGTTCAGCCGCGCAGCGGCCGACCCACCTCGTGCAGGTGACCGAGCGCCTGCCGGTACGACTCGACCAGCCCGGTCTCCGCGTACGGGATGCCCTGCTCGACGCAGTAGGCGCGAACGATCGGCTGGGCCCGGCGCAGGTTCGCGCGGGGCATGTTCGGGAAGAGGTGGTGCTCGATCTGGTAGTTGAGGCCACCGAGAGTGGTGTCCACCAGTCGGCTGCCGCGCACGTTGCGGGAGGTCAGCACCTGCTTACGCAGGAAGTCCAGCTCGTCCTCGGCGGTCGGCATCGGCATGCCCTTGTGGTTCGGCGCGAACGCGCAGCCCATGTAGAGGCCCCACAGCGCCTGGTGCACGACGGCGAAGAGCAGCGCCTTGACCGGGGACATGACCGCCAACAGCAGCGCCACGTAAGCGGCGGTGTGCGCGACGAGCAACGCCGCCTCGACAGCCCGGTGCCGCATCGGGACGGCGTACTTGCCGTCCTCCCGGCCGACGATCGCCCGGATGCTCGCCACGTGCAGGTTCAGGCCCTCGAGCAGCAGCATCGGGAAGAAGAAGTACGCCTGCCGCTGAGCCATCCAACGGCCGAACCCCCGGGTCTCCAACGCCTGCTCGGGCGTCCACACCAGGGCCCCCGCGCCGACGTCCGGGTCCTCGTCCTCGTGGTTCGGGTTGGCGTGGTGCCGGTTGTGCTTGTCGACCCACCAGCCGTAGCTGATCCCGACCGCCACGTTGCCGGCGAGCAGCCCCACCAACTCGCTGGGGCCACGCCGACGGAACATCTGGCGGTGCCCAGCGTCGTGGCCGAGGAACGCGACCTGGGTGGTGGCCACGGCCATCAGTGCCGCGAGCGGGAGCTGCCACCAGGAGTCGCCGAGCAGGAACACGGCCACCCAGCCGGCCACGAAGGCACCGAGGGTGAGCACGATGCGGGTGACGTACCAGCCGGGGCGCCGCTCCAGCAGGCCCGCCTGGCTGATCCGTCGGGACAACTGTGCGTAGTCACTGCCTCGCCGTCGTACCGGCGGTTCCGCCACCGCTCCGAGCGCCATCGCTGCTCCCGTTCCGCTTGCGCCCGTACCGGGGTGGTTCGGGCTTAATGTCAAGTCTCCCAATCGCGGTAGCGCTGAGTAACCCCGACAACCCCCGAATGGGGGGTAGGGCAGGCCCTACCCCTACTGGTTCGACTCAGCTCAGTCGGCCCACCGCGGCGCGCAGTCGAGCCAGGTCACGTCGACGCCGCTCGTAGGTGGCGGCGAGCCCGACCAACGCCAGCCCGCCGATCCCCAGGTAGATCCACCGGGGCAGCAGATCCCACCCCCGGGCCAGCTCGTGCAGCGCCAACAGCGTCAGCACCCCGCCGCCGAGCAGCACCGGCGCCTGCCACCGGCGGGTCGCGCCGGCCAGCACCGCGCCGGTCGCCGCCACACCGAGGAGCAGTCGCCGCCACGGCTGCGGGTCCGACCCGGCCAGAACCGACACGAGGCTGGGCAGCAACGCCGCGACCAGCCCCGGGCCGAGGGCCGGCCAACTGGTCAGCCCCGGCCGGGTGCGCAGCGCCAACAGACCCGCTCCGACGGCGAGCGCCGCGGCCGGCAGGGTGTACGCCTCCAGCACTGTCACCCCACCGGCGGCCAGCAGCACCCAGGCTCCGAGCAACTCGCTGCCGGCGGCGATCCCGGCGAACGCCCACCGCCGACCGGCGGGTTCACCCCGGCGCAGCAGCCGCAGCGCGACGGCGACACCCCAGAGGACGCAGACGGTGGCGAGGTGCCGCGCCGCCTCGACGGCGAGCACCGCCGCCACCAGCGCGACTGCCTGCGCGGTGGCGTCCAGCACCAGTCCCAGCCGGACCCGCGCCGGGATGACCGCCGCGGCGGCCAGCACCAACGCGGCCACCGCCAGCAGTGGGTACGCGGCAGCCCGCAAGGGCAGCCCAGAGGCGAGCGGGGCGGTCACCGCCAACGCGGACGCCGCGCCCACTGCGGCGAGACAACCGGCGACCCGTACCTCGAACCGGCGCGCCCCGGCGGCGACCGCGACCGCCGCCACCAGCAGCGCCCCCTCGGCGGCAAGCGTCCCGGCCCGGGTGGCCAGCAGACCGAGCACACCGGAGGCCACCAGCACCACGCCCACCGGCACTGCGACCGGTGTGAGCGCCGGGCGGGCCGCCGCCAGCGCGGTGAACAGCAGCGCCGCCAGGCCGGCGAGCAGGACGGCGGCCGGCAGCACAGGCCACGGCGCGCCGATCGCGATGAGCAGCACCGGCAGCGCCGCCGCGACGAACGGCAGCGCGGGCGGCACCGGCAGGCCGACCCGCCGACCGGCCAGCGCGCCGGCCACCGCCAGCACTACCAATGCGAACCCGACCGGGAGCACCGTCGGGTCGGCGACGACGGTGGGCACCCCCGACCACACCCGGTTCCCGCCGCCGTAGGGCGACCCGAGCGCGGTCAGCACCGTCGGCAGGGCCGCCAGGACGGCGACCACTGCCAGCGTTCCGCCGGCCGCCAGCACCAGCGCCGACCAGGCCGACTCGCGCCCGTCGGCCGCCGACCGGTCCCCCAGGACCGCCTGGCCGGAGGCGCTCGCCGACGGCAGCCAGCAGGCGACGAACGTGACACCCAGCGCGGCCAGCGCCGCGTACAGCACGAGCGGCTCGTCACCCGCCCCGACCAGCGGCGCGAGGCCGGGCACGGTCACCGCTGCGGCGGCGCCGGTCACCGCGTACCCGATCAGCTCCAACCGGTGGCGGCGGGCCGCGAGCGCCGCGACCAGCGACAGCCCGGCGGCGGCCAGCGCGAGCCGGGCCTGCCACCAGGGCGGCCCGCCCGCGGCGAACGTCGCCACCGCAGCGATCCCGGGCAGCGTGAGCTGCCCGACCAGCAGACCCGCACCGGCCACCTCCCGGTACGCGCCGACCCCCCGTCGGACGGCCAGTGCCAGCCCGACCACGGCGAGCACGCCGAGCGCCACCAGGGCACCGGTCGGAGCTGCCAGGGCGACCAGCAGCCCGTGCCCGAGCAGGACGGCACCGCCGAGCGCACGGGTGCGCAGGGCGACCGGTGGCGTGCTCGGGCGGGCCAGCACGGCGAGCAGCAGCGCGACCCCGCCGACCAGGTCGACGGCGACCACCTGAGGCCAGGAGGCCGTCCAGCCGGCGGGTACGGCGAACAGCACCGCCACCGCGCCGGCGGTGGCGAGCACCGCCCGCGTGTTCCGAGGGAGCAACAGCACAGTGGCCCCGATCGCCAGCGCCACAGCGGGCGCCAGCTGCCAACCCCAGCTCAGGTCCGGCCCAGTCCCAGCCCCGCCCCAGGGCGGCAGCGACCGGCCGACGGCGGCGACCGCCAGCCCGATGGTGATCAACACGGTGACCTGCGCCGTGCCCGCCGCGACGACCAGCGCCCCGGCCCGCGGACCGGTCCGCCAACCGCCACCACCGTCCGTTGCCGCTCCGGCCGCCGCCGGCAGGAGCCGCACGGCGGCGGCCATCCCCAGCGCCACCGTCGCCGCCGCGAGCAGCAGCATTGACGGCCGCAGCTCCGCCACCGGACGCAGCAGGGCCGCTGCGAGCACCGGCACCAGCAGCCCGGCCGCCACCGCCCGCAGCGCCCGCCCCCCGACGAGCCAGGCCGCACCGAACCCGGTCAGCGCGACCAGCAACAGCGGCACCCCGGCCAGCAGCGGCGAGCCCCCCGCCCGCCCGCCGACCAGCGGAACCATCGCGCAGGCCGCGGCGCCCACCAGCGCGGCACCATGACCGACTCCGGCCACCACCCGGCCGGCGAGCTGCGCCGACCCCTGCCGGCCGCGCAGGGCGGCCAGCACGGCCAGGTTCAGCAGCGCGACCCCGAGCAGGACCAACGCCCAGCCGGCCGCACCCATCCCCGCCCCGGCGAGCAGCGGCAACACCGGCTGCGCGGCCAGCAGGGCGGCGAACCAGGGCCCCGTCAACCCGCTCCACCGGCCGTACGCCACGGCGACCGCCGCGCTGGCCCCCCCGACCAGCGCGGCGTACCGGCTGCCCGGCCAGCCGGTCACGCCGGCCAGGTCCACCGACCAGGCCGCGTAACCGTCCAGCACCACCAGCAGCAATCCCACCGCGGCGAACGTCTCCGCCGTACCGCGCAGCCCTCGCCGGACCGCCAGCAGCGGTACGCCCAGCGCGAGCGCCGTGAACGCCACCAGGATCAACGCCCGTCCGGCGACCCCCACCGCCGCCCAGGCGACAGCTGTGAACACCACCGCCGCGGTCCCCAGCAGGAGTCCACCGAGGACGAAGAGCAGACCCTGGACCGTCCGGGTCGAGGTCTCCGCCGCACCCGGGCGCGAACCCGTCGCGACGCCGGGGCCCGGGCCGATGAACGGCGCCGGGCCGACGACAGGCGCCGGGCGCGCCACGACCGAGGCCGCCAACCCGGCGCGGACGACAGCAGCCAGTTCGGCCCGCCGCCCGGACACTGTCGACAGCCGTCCGGCCAGCTCGGTGTACGTGCGGCGAGCCCGCTCCACCTGGGGCTCAAGCTCGGCGACCTCCCGGCTCAGCCGAACCACCTCAGCGGCGATCGGGTCGGGCGCGCGTCGGCAGCCGGAGCAACCGGCGCTCAGATCGGCCGGTGCACCGCAGGCGGGGCAGGGGTAACGGGTGTCGTCCACCCGGTCATCATCGACAACCGACCGGGGTACGACCCAGAGTGCGCGTACTCAGGATCGGGTGTGTTCGTACACCCAGGTGGCGTAGTCGGGATTGCCGCTCTCCACCCTGGACACCAGGATCTCCGGCACCTCGTACGGGTGGCTGACCCGGATCTGGTCCAGCAACGCGGTGAGCCGATCCGGTGCGGTCTTGAACTGCACCGACCACTCGGTGCTCGTCTCCATCCCGGACCGCCACCAGTAGGTGCTGTCCACCTGACCACCCACCTGGGCGCAGGCGGCGAGCCTGCCGGCGACGGCCGCAGCCGCCAGCACGTCGGCGACCGAACGCGCGTCCACCACCGTTGTCACCACGCAGATCTCGTCCACGCCCGCACCCTACGCGGACATTTACCGATTAGCGGCGATCCAGGCATCAATCTGCGCCCACCAATCGAAGAGCCAGTCGATGCGTTCCTGCCGTCCGGTCGGTACGTCCTCCGGCGGCACGGACCAGAACCGCATCACGATCCGCTTGTCCATCGGCAGTTCCCGCCACACGTCGGCGACGGTGAGCATCCGGTCCAGACCGGTGTGGGCGACGAAGATGACCCCGGCGTCCGGTGCGGCGTCCAGCGCGGCGAGCATTCCACCGGGCTGCGGAGCGAGCACGTGGCGCATCCGCTCGGCGCGCAGGGCCATCCGTTCCAGGCCGAGGGAGCGCAGCCGGGCGATGGCGCGCAGCCGTCGCCTGGGGGTGAAGTTGCCGCCCTCGGGAAAGATCACGAACGCGTCGTTGTCGTCCAGGCCGGTGGCGAGGTGCCCGACCTGGCGTACCGTCTCCTCGCCGCGCTCCGGGGTCGGCGCGATGAACCGGTTGGGCAGCCGGTTGAGCAGCACGTCGATCGCCGGATCCCACTGGAGGCTGTCCTTGAGGACGATCCGAGGCTCGCGGTGGAACCAGTTGACCAGCCCATGGATCAGGATGAACGAGTCGCCCGGCCCGGCGTGCCGACAGAGCACCAGCTCGGGCCGGCCGGGCAGCGCGGTGTCCGGGTCGGTGCCCACCACGTCGATACTCAGGCGCAGTGTCCATCGTGCCTGCCAGAACAGCACCCGCAGGAACCAGCCGGCCAGCACGTAGTGCGCGCGCTGGAAGGCCGGCGACCGGGTGCGCCAGCCGAAGCCGGAGACGATCCAGAGCAGGAAGAGCGCGAGCAGCGCGGCGGCGTCCCAGACCAGGTAGAAGCAGCCGATCCAGAGCAGTCGAAGCGGGCGCAACCGGCCGGGGACCAGCGGGGACGCGGCCGCGGCGAGCAGCGCCCAGATCGGCAACGTGGTGACCACGAGGAAGGCGAGCAGCACGACGGCGGGGGCGATCAGCAACCGACGCAGCCATCGAGGAGGCAGCGGCATCAACGCTCCAGGTGGGTGGCGAGATAGCGCCGGGAGGCGGTGTACGCGCGGCTGATCCGCCGGCCCACCGCAGCCATGTCCCGGTACGCCCACGGCGTGTCGTCGCGTGGGTTGAGCCCGCCGGTCGGCAGGACGTGCACCTCCACCCCCTCGGGCAGAGCCGCCATCTCCCGGAAGAACCGGTGCCGGCGGGAGATCTCGAACGCGACCTGCGCGATCTCCCACGGCCGACGGGGTGGGGTCAGCTCCCGTTCGATCCGGCCCACCTGCAGGACGTAGATCCGGCGGGCGCCGACGGCCACCGCCTCGCCGATCGGAATGGAGTTGACGATGCCGCCGTCCACGTAGTGCGCGCCGTCGATCTCCATCGGCGGAAGCAGGCCCGGCACCGAGGCCGACGCCATCACCGCCGGCACCACCGGACCGCTGTCGAACCAGTGCTCGGCGGCCCGCTCGATGTGGGCGGCGCAGCACCGGAACGGCACCCGCAGGTCGGCGAAGGTGGTGTCCACCCCCAGCTCGGTCTCGAGCAGGCGGCGCAGGGGCCGGGGTGAGTGCAGGTGGGTACGGGCGGCGAAGCGGCGCAGCTGCCGGGCGACCGAGTCGCCGTACACCTCGCTCGCCTCCGGCGAGGCCCAGAGCCGGACCAGCCGGTCGGTCACCGCCTCGGACGGGTCGGCGGCGACCAGCGCGCCGTTGACCGCGCCGATCGAGGTGCCGAGGACCATGTCGGGTTGGATACCGGCCCGGAACAGGGCACGCAACATGCCGACCTCGACCGCGCCGAGCACTCCACCGCCGCCGAGCACGAACGCCACCGGTCCCCCCGCCATGTCTCTCATCCTGGCACGGGCCCGCAGCCGCCCGGTGGGCCGCTGTCGACCGGCGGTCGGCGCACGGCAGGCACCGTCCGTCGACGGCCGGTGGCGACGGCGTTGACAGGCAGGACGCATTCGCGCAACCTGATACCGCTCCCACCCCTGAGGCAGGTGCGATCCGTGAAGGCAGCGCTGCATCCGGGCCGATTGCTGGCTCGCAGATACCGACTTCTGGACCAGATCGGCGCCGGTGGCATGTCGGTCATCTGGCGTGCCCGGGACGAGGTACTGGACCGGGTGGTCGCGCTGAAGGTGCTCGCCCCGTCACTTGCCGCCGACGCGCGGTTCCGGGGCATGGTGCGCGAGGAGGCACGGGCCGCCGCCCAACTGGTGCACCCGCACCTGACCTCCGTGCACGACTACGGCGAGACGGTCGACCCGGACGGCTCGATCACCTCGTTCGTGGTGATGGAGCTGCTCACCGGCGAGGAGTTGAAGCTGCGGCTCACCGAGGGGCCGTTGCCGTGGACCGAGGCGGTCCAGGTGGGCGCGCAGGTGGCGGAGGCGCTGGCCGCCGCGCACCGGCTCGGCATCGTGCACCGGGACATCACCCCGGCCAACGTGATGATGACCGGGACGGGCGTCAAGGTGCTCGACTTCGGCATCGCCACCCGGATCGGCGCGCCCGACGAGGACGAGGACGGCGAGACCTTCGGCACCCCGGCGTACGTCGCCCCGGAACGTCTTGACGGTGCGCCTGCCCAACCGTCCACCGACGTCTACTCGCTCGGAGTGCTGCTGCACGAGGCGCTCACCGGTCGGGTCCCGTATCCGGCGGACACCTGGGAGCAGCTCAGCGCCGCGCTGGCCAGTGGTCCGCCGCCGACGCTGGCCGACCTACCGGACCTGCCCGCACCGGTGGCCCAGATCTGCCTGCGCAGCCTCGCTCGGAACCCGGCCGATCGGCCGACCGCCCGGCAGGTCGCCACCGCGCTCCGCGACCACGCGCTGCCCGCCGATCCCCCGACGGCGACCATCCGGGTGCCCACCCAGCCCCTGCCACAGCAGTCGCCCGCCGTCGCGACGGCCAGCGTCCCGGCGGCGGCACGACTGGACGGAGACACGTCGGACGGCGGAACGTCCTCCAGCGCGGGCGAGCCGGCGACCGGGTCGGGCTGGTCGCGGCGGCGGCTGGTGTTGCTGCTGGTGCTGGCCGTCGGGGTGACGCTGGCCGGGGTGGCCCTGCTGCCCGAACAGCAGCCGACCCGCCGGGCGCAGCCCTCCGCCGCGCCGGTGACGACAGCGTCGACCGACCCGCCGGCCCCCGAGTCGTCCGCGCCGATCACATCGACCCCGCCGACCGCGGCACCCCCGACGAAGCCGACCACCGGGGCACCCACCTCGAACCCGGGCACCCTGACCGCTGTCGCGAACCGCGTCGACAGGTTGATCGGCACCGGCCTGAGCGCCGGCGAGATCCGCGACGACGTGGCCCTCGACCTGCGCAACGAGCTGCGCAACCTGACAGTGGCGGTCAGCTCCGGCCGCGAAGAGCTGGCACCGCCGGTGGCCCGGCTGCGCGCGAAGGTCGCCGTCCGTCTCGGTGAGGGCGGCATCAGCCCGGCGTACGCCTCTCGGCTCGACGCCGCCATCGCCGAGCTGGGCGCGACCGGGGCCTGACCCGGCGACACCGGCGGGTCAGCGCATCGGCACCCGGGCCGGTTCACGGACGCCGTGCCGGCCGAGGGCGAAGCGCCGATAGACGTCCGCGTAGCCGCTCGCCATCCGCTCGACCGAGAAGTTCTGAGCGACGTGCGTCACGCAGTCCTCCGGGTCGAGTCGCTCCGCTTCGAGCAACGCCGCGGGTAGCTCCTCCGACCGCTCGACGACGAGCCCGGTCAGCCCCGGCCGCACCAGCTCCGGCACCGCACCCCGGTTGAGCGCCACCACCGGGGTGCCGGTGGCCATCGCCTCCAACATCACCATGCCGAACGGCTCGTCCCACTGGATCGGCATGATCAGGCAGCGGGCGTCGACAAGCATCCGCAGCGTCGTCGCGCGGTCCGCGTTGAGCACGACTGTCACGTCCTCGTCGACCATCGGCGCGACGACCTGCTCGTAGTAGCGGCGCTCGGCCGGCTCGTTGCACTTGCCGGCCAACAGCAGGGGCAGTCCGGCCGCCCGGCACGCCCGGATGGCGGTGTCCGGGCCCTTGTCCGGGCTGAACCGGGCCAGCCACAGCACCGGCCCCGCGCCGGGCGTGTGCTTGCGCGGGAAGCCGCGGATGTCGAGCGCGTTGTGCACAGTGCCGGCCCAGGGCAGGTTCGGGTTCAGCCGGCGCTGGGCGTGCGAGATGGCCACCAGTGCGACGCCCGCGTCGATGTCGCTCAGCACGTCGCCGTACTCCCCGACGGGGTTGCCGTGCACCGTCGCGACAGTCGGCACGGCCCGACGGCCGGCGACCAGCGGACCGATGGTGGTGTGATCGTGGATCACGTCGAAGTCGGCGGGGCTGATCAGCCGGTTTACCCGGGCCAGGTGGGCCAGCTCGGGCAGTGACTCGCCGAGCCGCTCGTACTGCACCTCGGCCACTGTGGAGACGAAGCCGTCGGCCGCCGTGCCGTGGTCACCTCCGGCGCCGAACAGCGTCACCGAGTGTCCCTGCCCGCAGAGCGCGTCCACCAGGGCGGCGACGACCTGTTCGAGGCCGCCGTAGCCGGGCGGCGGCACGGACAACCACGGCGGAACCACCATCGCGATGCGCAGCGACCGCTCCTCGGGGCGGCCCGCAGGCGAGTGGTTCACGGCCACGAGTCCTCCCCGTTGCTCCCCGGTGCGGCGGCACCGCCGGTCGGCGGCGGTTTCCCGGTGGCGTCCCAGGTAAACCGGACATGGCGGACGATCACCCGCCCACCAGGAGTTGGTCGTGGACCACCCGCACCCCGGGCGCGGACCACGCCACCCGCTCGACCTGATCGCGTTCCCACCAGGAACGGACCACGCCCGCGAGGACCAGCGTGTCGCCGTCCACCTCGACGCTCACCCGCTCGCCGCCGAGCGTGCGCAACAACGCCCGCTGGACGTCGCGCCGCAGCCGCTCGGCATCCGGTGGCGTCGCGGGTCGTACCTCGATCAGGTTGGTGATCCCGCGTACGCCGTCGAGCCGGCGCACCTCGCCCTCGGCGGCCCGCCGCTGCCATCCGAACTCGACCTCACCGCGCAGCATCAGCCAGCCGTTCGCCACTGTCACGTCCAGCCGTTCGGCGGGCACGAAGCTGTCCCACTCGAGGGCGCGGGTGGCGGCGTTGGCGACCTCGGCGTCGGTACGCCCCGGCGTGCCGGGCAGCCGCACCTCCATCTCGTCGGCCACCGCCCGTACGCCGCGAACCCGCTGCGCGCACCGCGTCGCGGCCCAGCCGCGGGCGGCACCGTCCACGAATCCGGTCAGGGTGACAACGCCCTGGTCGACTGTCACCCCGATCTCGTTCGGTCGCAGCCGGGCGTCCCAGGCCAGCTCGGCCAGAACGTCGCGTTGGATCCGCTGGTCGTCGCGGACACCCACCACCTCGGTCATGGCACCCCACCCCCGGTTCCGGTCGTCGCCCTCCGAACCTGCCGGGCAAACGGGTGACGGCGGTTCACCCAATCCGGGTGAACCGCCGTCCGGGCGGAAAAAGCGGCGGGTGACGGAGCCGACCCCCTCGGCCCCGCCACCCGCCGCCGGAGGGAGGAAGCAGGTTTCACATAGCTGGTTAGGACGTCTCGGCGAGCGTCACGGTCTCCGTCTTCTCGACACCGTTGCGCTTGAACTGCACCTCGACCCGGTCGCCGACCTTGCCGGCCTGCACCGCGCCGACCAGGTCGTCCGAGTCGTTGACGGGCTTGTCGCCGAACCGGGTGACGACGTCGCCGCGCTGGAGGCCGGCCTTCTCCGCCGGGCTGCCCGGGGTGACCGACGCGACGAGGGCGCCGCCGCCCTCGGCCTGGTTGACGCCGACTCCGAGCGACGGGTGGCTGACCTTCTCGCCACGCTGGAGCTTGCCCGCGACGTCCTTGGCCTTGTTGCTGGGGATGGCGAACCCGACACCGATGTTGCCGGTGCTCTGCCCGGAGGTCGCGATGGCGGTGTTGACGCCGATCACCTCGCCCCGGGTGTTGACCAGCGCGCCACCGGAGTTGCCGGGGTTGATCGGGGCGTCCGTCTGGAGCAGGCCGGAGATCGAGCTGACCGGCTGGCCCTGCTGCTGGGTCGGGTCCTGCGGCTGACCCTCACCGGCCCGGATGGTGCGGTCCCGGGCGCTGAGGATGCCCGAGGTCACCGAACCCTGCAGACCGAGCGGGCTGCCCAAAGCGAGCACCTGGTCGCCGACCTGCATGGCGTCGCTGTCGCCGAACTTGGCCGGCTTGAGGTCGCTCACCCCGTTGGCCTTCACCACGGCCAGGTCGGTCTTCGGGTCGGTGCCAATGATCTTCGCGTCGGCGGTCTTGCCGTCGGCGAAGACCACCCGCACGGCGTCGCCGGCGGCGGACGCGACAACGTGGTTGTTCGTCAGCACGTACCCGTCGGCGCTGAGCACCACCCCGGAGCCCTCACCGCTGCCGGTGGTGATCGAGACGACGCTGTCCTGCACCGACGCGGCGATCTTCGGCAGGTCGGCGCCATTGATCACGGGAGCCGCGGAGTAGGTGCGGGTGATGCCGCCACCGTCGCCGTCGAGGGCGAGCGCGAGCGCCCCACCGGCAACACCGGAACCGAGCATCAGGGCGAACACCGCGACACCGGCGCCGGCGAACTTGGCGATCCGGCCCGGCCGGGGGCCGCTGCCGGGCGGCGCGACCTGCGGGCCCCACGGCGGGACCGGCTGGCCCGGGTGGTGCGGGTGCTGTCCGGGGTGCTGGGCGTGCTGCCCGGGGTGCTGCTGGTGCTGGGCGTACGGCATGCCCGGCTGGCCCCCGCCGGCCCAGCCGGACTGCTGGCCCGGGTACCACTGGGCACCGGGGTAGTGGCCGGCGGCCGGCTGCGGGTAGCCGGGCTGGCCGGGCGCCGGGTGACCGGAGACCGGGTACGGCGGCGCGGACGCGGCGGCCGGGCGCTCGTAGCCTGTCGACGGCTCGTATCCGGTCGGCTGAGCGGCGGCCGGCTGGCCGCCGGGCACGCCGGAGCCGGGGTACCCGACCGGCGCGGCGGCCGGGGTGGCGGCGGTGGTCTCCGCGTCACCGGTGGTGGAGGCGACAGTCGGGTCGCCGCCGGTCGAGACGACCGGTACGGGAGTGGTCGGGGAGTCGGACTGCGCGCGCTCGTCGCGCGGCAGCTCGGCGGTGGGGTGCGACGGCTCGGCGTCGGTGGGGGCCGGCCGGCGCTGCGGGTCGGACTCGAACTCGGTCATGGGACTACCTTCTCCCTCCGCACTGCAATCAACCTGGAACCGTCCTGGAAGTTGGCTGAAAGTCACTCGCCCGCTCCGTCGACCTGCGGCAGCAGCGGCAGCCGAACCCGGAAGGTGGCACCGCCGCCGGGCGTCTCGGCCACCTCGACCGAGCCGTGGTGGGCGGCGACCAGCGCCGCCACGATGGCCAGGCCGAGGCCGGTGCCGGTGTTGCCGTCGGCCCGCCGGGTACGGGCCGCGTCGGCCCGGTAGAACCGTTCGAAAACGCGTTCCGCCTGCTCTGCCGAGAGGCCGGGACCGGTGTCGGCCACCTCCACGACGGCGAAGCCACCCGGTTCGGCGCGCAGCCGTACCCGGATCTCGGCCTCTGTCGGGGTGTGGGTGAGCGCGTTGGTGACCAGGTTGCCGATCACCTGCCGCAGCCGCGCGTCGTCGGCGGAGACGACGAGCGGGCCGGATTCGGGCGCGATCTCCAGCTCGATCCGCCGGTCCGGTGCCATCGCCCGCGCCGCCTGCACCGCGTCGGAGGCGAGCACCGGCAGCTCCACCGGGGTCAGCGAGAGCGGTCGTTCCATGTCCAACCGGGCGAGCAGCAGCAGGTCTTCAACAAGCAGCCCCATCCGGGCCGCCTCGTCCTCGATCCGGCGCAGCAGGCCAGCGGTCTGCTCCGGCGCACTTGCCGCACCCTGCCGGTACAGCTCGGCGAAGCCACGAATGGTGGTGAGCGGAGTCCGTAGCTCGTGCGAGGCGTCGGCGACGAACTGCCGCATCCGCTCCTCGGACCGGATGGCCCGCGCCTCGGACGCCTGAGCGGCGGCGGCGGCGTCCCGGGCGGCGCTCTCCGCCCACCGGGCCGAGGTCTCCGAGGCGGCTCGGGCGGTGAACGCGGCCTCGATCTGGGTGAGCATCGCGTTCAGCGCACGGGAGAGCCGGCCCAGCTCCGAGGTCGGCTCGGCCTGGCCCTCCTCCGGGTCGGGCACCCGGCGGGTCAGGTCACCGCCGGCGATCGCCGCAGCGGTCTGTTCGATCTCGACGAGGGGCTTGAGGCTGGTCCGGACGATCGCCGCGCCGACCGAGGCCAGCATGATCAGCACTGCGCCACCGACCAGGAGGTCTATCCAGACGAGCTGCTTCACCGCCCGGTCCACCTCGGTCAGCGGCTGACCCACCGCCAGCACCGAGCCGTCCGGTTGAGCCGCGTAGTAGACCCGCCACCGGGTGAGTCGATCGTGTGAGACCACCGTGTGCGGCTCGCCCTCCGCCGCCTCGAAGTCCTTACGGCTGGCGGGAAACGTTGGCAGCTGTTCAGGGTCGAAGTTGCGCTTGTCGTACTGGGGGTCGTACACCTGCCGGTCGTCGGCCACGATCACGACGTAGTCGCTGGGCAGCACCGCGCCGACCTCACCGCTGCGCAGGTTCAGAAGCACCTTGCCGAGGCCCTGGGCGGTCGACCGGACCTGCCCGTCGACCTGGCCCTCCAGGTAGTTGCGAAGGAAGTACGCGGTCAGCGAGCTGATCACCAGAAGCGCGACGGCGACCAGCGCGAGCACCGAGGTGACCAGCTTCACCCGCAGTGGAACGCTGCGCACCCGTCCCTTCGCCTGCTGGACCGCGTTCACGCCGCCGGCTTGCGCAGGACGTACCCGACGCCGCGAAGAGTGTGGATCAGCCGGGGTTGGGTGGTGTCGACCTTGCGCCGCAGGTACGAGATGTAGGACTCGACGATGTTGTCGTCGCCCCGGAAGTCGTAGTTCCAGACGTGGTCGAGGATCTGCGCCTTGGAGAGCACCCGGTTGGCGTTGAGCATCAGGTACCGCAGCAGCTTGAACTCGGTCGGCGAGAGCTGCACCCGCTGGCCGGCACGGTGCACCTCGTGGGTCTCCTCGTCCAGCTCCAGGTCGGCGAAGGTGAGCCGGGACGGGGCCTGCTCGCCGGTGGTGGTGCGGCGCAGCACGGCGCGGATCCGGGCGGTCAGCTCCTCCAGGCTGAACGGCTTCGTGACGTAGTCGTCGCCACCCAGGGTCAGCCCACGGATCTTGTCGTCGGTGGCGTCCCGGGCGGTCAGGAACACCACCGGGGTACGTGTGCCGCCCTCGCGGAGCATCCGGATGACCTCGAAGCCGTCCAGGTCGGGGAGCATCACGTCGAGCACCACCAGGTCGGGCCGGTGGTCCTTGGCGGCGTTGAGCGCCGCGCTTCCACTTGTCGCGGTGGCCACGTCGAAGCCCGCGAACCGCAGGCTCGCGGAGAGCAGTTCGAGGATGTTGGGGTCGTCCTCGACGACGAGCAGTCGCGCCTCGGTCTGGGTAGCGGGCATGCGCCCATCATCGGTGACGTCACTGCGCCAGCGCTGGACGCTTCCTGCAAAAAGGCTGTGAGTCGCTGACCATCCGGCGACGCCGGTCAGCGCAGCAGGCGACGCAGCCCGTCCAGGGCACCGTCGAGCAGCCGGATCGCGGTGCGCAGCTGGTTGTCGCTGAACTCTCGGGCGCGCATCAGTCGGCCCACCTCGGCGGTGAACGCGGCCAGCCGCTTGTCGAGTTCGTCGAGCAGCTCGGCCTGCGGCCCGGTGGTCGACGCCGGCCGGGGCGGCGGTGCGGGCGCCTCCCAGCGGGCCCGCCGAGTCTGCCGGGTGGCCTCGCTCAACTCCCGCTTGAGGTCGCGTGCCGATCCGCGTACCTCGCTGCGGATCTCGCCGGCCAGGCTGGAGAGGTCCGCCACGGAGGCCGCGATGTCCGTTTCCAACGCGGCCAGCTCACCGGCCCGCTGGCGCAGCTCGGCCCGGCCGGCGTCGGTGATGTCGTACGTCTTGCGGCCGCCGGCTGCGGTGTGGCTGACCAGACCCTCGGTCTCCAGCCGTTGCAGGCGGGGGTAGATGGTGCCGGCGCTGGGCGCGTACAGCCCGAGGAAGCGGTCCTCCAGCAGGCGGATCAGCTCGTAGCCGTGCTTCGGGCCGTCGTCGAGGAGCTTGAGCAGGTAGAGCCGGAGTCGCCCGTGGCTGAACACGGCGGTCACGGCAGCTCCTCACCATCGTCGTCGACGGCTCGGGCGAGCAGGGCGATGCTCCCCGAGGTCGCGGAAGCCCAGAGCTTACCGTCGCCGGCTCCGAGCACTCCCTCGCTGCTGGGCAGTGGGAACGTCGAGGTGCGCAGCTGCGGAAAACCGCTGGTGATCCGGCCGGAGGCGGTGTTCAGCTGGACGGCGAGGTCGCTGTCCGCACGGACCCGGACGGTGATGCTGCCCGAGATGGTGGTCAACCGGATCTCGCTGCGCCTCGGGTTGTCCAGGTCGCAGGTTATGGTGCCGGAGACGGTCTGTGCCCGTACCCGGTCGGCGGCGCTGTCGGCGAGGATCACCTCCCCGGAGACCGTCTCCACTGTGAGGTCACCGCGGACGCCGAGTGCCTCCACCGGCCCCGAGGTGAGCTTCGCGGAGGTGCTGCCGCGCAGCCCCATCAGGGTGATCTGGCCGGCGACGACGTTGGCGGTGGTCTGCCGGCGCAGGCCGGAGGCGACCAGCGAGCCCGCGACGAGGCCCAGGTCGGCGAGGACGTCGGCGGGCACGGCGATGGAGACGTCCACCCGGGGATAGCGGTGGATCATCCGGAACCAGCGCAGGACGTCCGACCAGCCCCGACCGCGCTCCTGGCGGATGCTGAGCCGACCGTCGGTGTGGTCGATCAGGATCGGCCGACGGCCGACCTGGGTCACGTCGATCCGGGTCGGCCCGTCGGTGGCGACCACGTTGAGCCGCCCACTGATCAGTCGCACGTCCAGCCGGACGACCGGAGCGTCCAGTGTGAGCCGTTGCGGGCTCTCGACAGTCCATCCGGCCATGGCGTCCCCCTCTCGACGACGCGCGGGAGGCACGCCGAACAGGAGGAGAATGTAACGCGATACATCGCGACACCACAAGACAGGGTCGCGAGTTGGTCGCCGCTCGGCGTCGGCTTGTTCCCTCAGGCCGCCAGGTCGAGCTCCCGATCAGCAAGCGGAGCCCGCGCGGGAACGGCCGGGGTCACCGTCGGCACCGGCCGCAGCCGGGCCCGCGCCACGGCACCCGCCGTCGGCACCAGGTGTACGGCCGACTCGGCGGCCCGAGCCAGCAACCGCCGGTCGGCGTCACGGGCCGGGTGCAGCGCGGCGGCGATCGTCACCGAGACCACCAGCTCCCGCGCCGCGACCACCCGTGCCACCGAACGCAGCAGGGTGTCCGCACCGAGGAAGGCGGCGACCGTGGTGGTCGACCCGGTGGCCGCACAGCGATAGCCGAGCCGCAACGGGACCACCGGGCTGCCCGTGTCGATGGCCGCCTGGAACGTCGCGGGCCGGAACCCACCGCCGGGGCGGCAGTCGGTGGAACCGTTCCCGGCACACCACGTCGTACCCTCCGGAAAGACCGCCACCGACCGCCCGGCGCGCAGCGCGTCGGCGACCCGGGCGACGGTCCTCGGCAGGGCCAGCGGCCGGGCGCGGTCCACGAAGACAGTGCCCGCCGCCGCTGCCAGCAGACCGACCACCGGCCAGGAACGGATCTCCCGTTTCGCCACCATCCGGGTGGGCGCGACCGCCAGCACCGCGAGGATGTCCAGCCAGGAGACATGGTTCGCGACCAGCAGCGCGCGCCGCCGGGGCAACCGACCCCGGACCACGAGGCGGACGCCGAAGGCGCGCGCGGTGGCCCGGGCCCAGCCGCTGAGCAGCGCCTGCCGTTCCCGAGTGGGGAGCACTGGCAGCAGCGCCACCACCGGGATCCCGGCCAGCAGCATGCCGAGCGCGGCGACCAGCCGAAGCACCCGGCGGGCCACCGGCACCGTGGGCACCTCGCCGGCCGCTGGCAGGCAGTCGTCGCCGCAGCCCGAGGAGGGCCGCCACAGGTCGCGCGGCACGGCGGTCACCGCTGCTCACCGCCGAGGAAGTGCCGCAGGTAGCGCGGGTTCATCCGGTCCAGGGAAAAGAGGACGTAGAAGTCCGCGCACCCGAAGTCGCTGTCGTACGACGGCTCGCCGCAGATCCACGCGCCGAGCCGGAGATAGCCGCGCAACAGCGGCGGAACCGCCACCCGCCCGGTCGCGGCGGCGGCGACCGGGCCGGCGGCAGCCGCCTCGGTGAACCAGGGCCGCAACGGGCGGACCCGCAGCGGCGGCGGCGGCAGGTGCCGGGCCCGGGCCTGGGTCCACACCTCGGCCACCGTCCGCCCGCCGTCAGCCACCGGCACCGACGCGCAGCCGCCGAGCCAACGGGAGCCACGCAGGTGCAGGTACCGGACGATGCCGGCCCACATCAGGTTGATCACCGCGCCGGAGCGGTGGTCCGGGTGCACGCAGGACCGACCCGCCTCGACCAGGTCGTCGCGGAGCGGGTCGAGCGGCCTCAGGTCGAACTCGTCCTCGGCGTAGCGCCGGGTCGTACGCCCCGGCGGCAGCAGCCGGTACGTGCCGACCACCTCGCCGGTGCTGTCCTCGCGGACGATCAGGTGATCGCAGTACGCGTCGAAGGGGTCCACGTCCAATCCGGCCTCGCCGGGAAGGAGGGTGGCGCCGAGCTCGGTGGCGAACACCTCGTGGCGCAGGCGTTGCGCGGCCGCGACCTGGGTAGGGTCGTCGGCGATCAGCAGGGTGTATCCGCTGGTCTTCAGGGGTGCGCCAGCGGCATGCAGAACGGCCATGGGATCTGTGTAGGTGCCCGGGTTGCCATCCACGGGGACCACCGGTGTCGATCGGATGAACGCCGGCAGGCGAGACCGCTAGCGACGCCCGGCGCAGACCGTGCGAGGCTGCCGGACCAGGCCGGCGACGGCGCCGACACGCACCACCGGAGGTCGACGATGCGCATCGAAACCCGCTACAACGGGCCCACCGGTTCCGGCAACGGCGGCTGGAGCGCGGGGATCTTCGCTGCCGGGGCGGACGGCAGCGGGCCGGTGGAGGTGACACTGCGCCGGCCACCACCGCTGGACACCGAGCTGACACTGGTCGACGGCGAGGTCCGGGACCCGGCCGGCGAACTGGTGGCCGAGGTGCGCCCGGCCGGGGTGATCGATGCCGTCGTACCCAGTGTCGACCTGGAGACGGCGGTGGCTGCCGCGGCCCGCTACCCCGGCCTGGTCGAGCATCCGTTTCCCAGCTGTTACGTCTGCGGGCCCCAGCGGGCCGACGGGCTGCGGATCTTCCCCGGCCGGCTTCCCGATGGCCGGACCGCCGCGCCGTTCCGCGCGCCCGCACAGGTCAGCGCTGCCACGGTCTGGGCCGCGCTGGACTGCCCCGGTGGTTGGGCTGTGCTCGCGCCGGGCCGCCCGTACCTGCTGGGCCGGATCGCCGCCGAGGTCGCGACGCTGCCCGAGCCGGGCGACGAATGCGTGGTGACCGGGGCGTTGCTCCGCGTCGATGGGCGCAAGGCGCTCGTGCACACCAGCCTGTACGGCCCGGACGGGTCGCTGCTCGGCGCGGCGCGGGCAACCTGGATCGCCCGCTGAACCCATGCCGTAGTCCGTAGGGATGAGTCGCCTCCGTCCCGCGACGGAGGCAAACGTACTGACCGCGCCTGATTGACCTTGTTGCCACGGACCGTCACGCTGTGCCACGGCGTACCTCGACGCCACACACGGGAGGAGAACGATGACTGACGGGCAGCGAAGCCCCACCAGCGACGGTCAGATCGTGGTGTCCGGTCTGACGAAGCAGTACAAGAACGTCCGGGCGGTGAACAACCTGTCCTTCACCGTGGCGCCGGGACGGGTGACCGGCTTCCTCGGCCCGAACGGCGCAGGCAAGACCACCACGCTGCGCATGCTGCTGAATCTGGTCACGCCGACCGCCGGCACGGCCACCATCAGCGGCCACCGCTACGCCGACCTCGCCACCCCGCTGCGGCAGGTCGGCGCGGTGCTGGAGGCGTCCAGCGCGCACAAGGGCCGCACCGGCATCAACCACCTCCGGGTCATCTGCGCGGCGGCAGGGCTGCCCAAGCAGCGGGCCGACGAGGCGTTGGCACTGGTCGGGTTGACCCCGGCGGCGAAGCGCAAGTTCAAGGGTTACTCGCTGGGCATGAAGCAGCGGCTCGGCATCGCCGCCGCGATGCTCGGTGACCCCCGCGTGCTGATCCTCGACGAGCCGGCCAACGGGCTGGACCCGGAGGGCATCCGGTGGATGCGTGGGTTCCTCAAGAACCTCGCCCACGAGGGTCGTACGGTCCTGGTCTCCAGCCACCTGCTGTCGGAGATGCAGCTACTCGCCGACGATGTGGTGATCATCGCGGCCGGGCAGTTGGTCCGGCAGGGTCCGGTCGACCAGGTGCTCGGGTCGATGGCCCAGAGCGCCCGGGTCCGTGTCCGCACCCCGCAGGCCGAGGTGTTGGCCGCCGCCCTCAAGGCGCAGTCGGCGACCATCGAGACCGACGAGCAGGGTGTGCTGCTGGTCGGCGGGGTGGACGCCCCGACGATCGGCCGGTCCGCTCTCGCGGCCGGGGTCGAGCTGCACGAACTGACCACCGAACGGCCCGATCTGGAACGGGTCTTCCTGGAGCTGACGGCCGGAAAGGCGGGCATCCGATGAACCTGGTCCGATCCGAGCTACTCAAGATCCGTACCACCAGCACCTGGTGGTGGCTGGCCCTCGGGGCGTTCCTCTCGATCGCCCTGGCGTTCGCGATCAACGCGTGGTTGGCGGTCACGACGCTCGGCGGCGACGCCGAAGAGATCGGCGTCAGCGCCGAGCAGGCGACCGCGCCGGCGCAGGCGGCGAACCTCTACACCTCGGGGCAGTACCTCGGGCTGATGTTCGTGATGCTCATCGGCATCCTGATGGTCACCAACGAGTTCTTCCACCAGACCGCGACCACGACGTTCCTGACGACTCCCCGGCGTACGTCGGTCATCGTCAGCAAGCTCGTCGCCGCCAGCCTGCTCGGCTTCATGTTCTGGCTGGCGACCACGCTCATCGACCTGGCCGCCGGCGCGATCTTCCTGTCCGCGAACGACTACGGCACTCAGCTCGGCGAGTGGCCGGTGCAGCGGGCGCTGCTGTTCAACCTGCTGGCCTACGCCATCTGGACGATCCTCGGGGTGGGCATCGGCACGCTGATCACCAACCAGCTCGGAGCGGTGATCACGGCGGCGGTGCTCTATCTGATCGGCACCCAGGTGGTGGGTCTGCTGTTCCTGCTCCTGTCGAACGTGCTCGACAGCCAGGCGGTGCTCAAGTGGCAGGTGGTCTGGCCCGCTGTGGCATCCCAGGTCATGATCACGGAGGGCACCTCGGAGTTCACACCGTCCTGGTGGGTCGGCGCCCTGGTGCTGATCGGCTACGCGCTGGTCAGCGGAATCGCCGGAATCCTGCTGACCCGGCGGCGCGACATCGCCTGATGGCGTCTGCGACCCCGGAGCGGCAACGACACGCTGGCCGCTCCGGGGTCGACGTCACCGGCCGCGCGAGGGCCGGGTGTTACCAGTTCGACACTGTGCGCGCAGGCGTTGCTGAACTTCTGGCATCTTCTGTGAAACCGGCCACGGGACCGAGGCGGAAATGCCTGCGGGATCGGTACGGCGTAGCCTGGGAGCCATCCGTCCGTGCTCCTAATCGGGCGCGACGGACCCACCGCGTGCCACACAAACCCGCGTGAAAGAGGCGATTACCGGCCGTGTCGACCCAGCAGACTTCGCAGGAGAACCCACTGGCGGGTTTCGGCCCGAATGAGTGGATCGTCGAGGAGATGTACCAGCGCTACCTCGCCGACCCATCGAGCGTCGATTCGGCCTGGCACGACTTCTTCGCCGACTACCGACCGGCACCGGGAGCGGGCACCCCGCGCGGCGCCGAATCATCGGACAAGCCGGCCGCCGCCCCGGAGCCGGACGGTCAGCCGGAGGCAGCCGCCACCGTCGCCCAGCCGAGCGCCCCGGCCAAGCCGGCGACCGCGAGCAAGCCGGCCGCCGCCCAGCCGGCGCCGGCCAAGACCGCCGCTCCGGCCACGCCGAAGGCCGCGCCGGAGAAGGCCGCGCCGGCCAAGCCGGCCGCCAAGGCCGCCGCGCCGAGCGCCGACGGCCCGCAGACCACGCCGTTGCGGGGCGTCGCGGCGAAGATCGTCCAGAACATGGACGCCTCGCTGAGCGTGCCGACCGCTACCAGCGTGCGCGCGGTCCCGGCCAAGCTGCTGGTGGACAACCGCATCGTGATCAACAACCACCTCGCCCGTGGGCGGGGCGGCAAGGTCAGCTTCACCCACCTGGTCGGCTACGCGATGGTGCGCGCGCTGGTCCAGCACCCCGAGATGAACAACTCCTTCGCCGAGGCCAACGGCAAGCCGGCGGTGCTCCGCCCGGCACACGTCAACCTCGGCATCGCGATCGACCTCGCCAAGCCGGACGGCAGCCGCAACCTGGTGGTCCCCTCCATCAAGGGCTGCGAGCAGATGGACTTCCGGCAGTTCTGGCAGGCGTACGAGGACGTGGTCCGACGGGCGCGGCGCAACGAGCTGACCATGGAGGACTACTCCGGCACCACGATCTCGCTGACCAACCCGGGCGGCATCGGCACCGTGCACTCGATGCCGCGGCTCATGCAGGGGCAGAGCGCGATCATCGGCGTCGGCGCGATGGAGTACCCGGCCCCCTACCAGGGGATGTCCGAGGCGACCCTGGCCGAGCTGGCGGTCAGCAAGATCATCACGCTGACCAGCACGTACGACCACCGGATCATCCAGGGCGCGCAGTCCGGCGAGTTCCTCAAGGTGATGCACGAGCTGATCCTGGGCGAGCACGGTTTCTACGACCAGATCTTCACCGCGCTGCGCATCCCGTACGAGCCGGTGCGCTGGATGCGCGACGTCGCTGTCAACTCCGAGGGTCAGATCAACAAGACCGCCCGGGTGCACGAGCTGATCCACGCGTACCGGGTGCGCGGTCACCTGATGGCCGACACCGACCCACTGGAATTCAAGATCCGCAAGCACCCCGACCTGGACGTCCTCCAGCACGGGCTCACCCTGTGGGACCTGGACCGCGAGTTCCCGGTCAACGGCTTCGCCGGCCGGCAGCGGATGAAGCTCCGCGAGATCCTCGGCGTGCTGCGCGACTCGTACTGCCGCCGGGTCGGCATCGAGTACATGCACATCCAGGACCCGGAGGAGCGGCGCTGGGTCCAGGAACGGATCGAGCGCAAGTACGAGAAGCCGTCCGCCGACGAGCAGAAGCACGTGCTCAACCGACTCAACGCCGCCGAGGCGTTCGAGACCTTCCTGCAGACCAAGTACGTCGGCCAGAAGCGCTTCTCGCTGGAGGGTGGCGAGTCGTTGATCCCGCTGCTCGGCGAGGTGCTGGAGTCCTCCGCCGAGAACGGGCTGGACGAGGTCGTCATCGGCATGGCCCACCGGGGTCGGCTCAACGTGCTGGCCAACATCGTCGGCAAGCCCTACGAGAAGATCTTCTCGGAGTTCGAGGGTCACCTGGACCCGCGCTCGACGCAGGGCTCCGGCGACGTGAAGTACCACCTGGGTCAGAACGGCAAGTTCACCACCCCCGACGGCGAGCACGCGGTCAAGGTGTCGGTGGTGGCCAACCCGTCGCACCTGGAGGCCGTCGACCCGGTGCTGGAGGGCATCGTCCGGGCCAAGCAGGACCGGATCGACCTCAAGCTCGAGGGCTACACCGTGCTGCCGCTGGCGGTGCACGGTGACGCCGCCTTCGCCGGGCAGGGCGTGGTCGCCGAGACGCTCAACCTGTCCCAGCTGCGCGGCTACCGCACCGGCGGCACCGTGCACGTGGTGGTGAACAACCAGGTCGGCTTCACCACCGCCCCGGAGTACAGCCGGTCCAGCCTCTACAGCACCGACGTGGCCCGGATGATCCAGGCGCCGATCTTCCACGTCAACGGCGACGACCCGGAGGCAGTGGTCCGGGTGGCCCGGCTGGCCTTCGAATACCGGCAGACGTTCAACAAGGACGTCGTGATCGACATGGTCTGCTACCGCCGGCGCGGGCACAACGAGGGCGACGACCCGTCGATGTCCAACCCCCAGATGTACAAGATCATCGACTCGAAGCGCTCGGTCCGCAAGCTCTACACCGAGGAGCTGATCGGTCGCGGTGACATCACCGTGGAGGACGCGGAGGAGCTGCTGCGCGACTACCAGGCGCAGCTGGAGAAGGTCTTCAAGGCCACCCGGGACGCCGCCTCGGCGCCGCGCCAGCTCAACCGGCCGCGCCGCGAGGAGGAGCCGGAGCCGCAGGTCGACACCGCCACCGACGCGTCGGTGGTCAAGGCCATCGGCGAGGCGCACATCAACCTGCCGGAGGGCTTCACCCCGCACAAGCGGATCCAGCAGCTACTGGACCGGCGGGCCAAGATGTCGGTCGAGGGCAACATCGACTGGGGCTTCGGCGAGATCATCGCGCTCGGGGCGCTGCTGCACGACGGGGTCACCGTCCGGCTCGCCGGGCAGGACTCTCGTCGCGGCACGTTCGTCCAGCGGCACGCCTCCGTCGTCGACTCCCGCACCGGCGACGACTACCTGCCGCTGAAGTCGCTGACCGGCGACGGCGACCGCTCCCGGTTCTTCGTGCACGACTCGCTGCTCAGCGAGTACGCGGCGATGGGCTTCGAGTACGGCTACTCGGTGGAGAACATCAACGCCCTCGTCGCCTGGGAGGCCCAGTTCGGCGACTTCGTCAACGGCGCCCAGTCGGTGATCGACGAGTTCATCTCGTCCGGTGAGGTGAAGTGGGGCCAGCGCTCCGCCATCACCCTGCTGCTGCCGCACGGCCACGAGGGTCAGGGCCCGGACCACACCTCCGGCCGGCCGGAGCGGTTCCTGCAGATGTGCGCCGAGGACAACATGCGGGTGTCCATCCCGACGACCCCGGCGAACTACTTCCACCTGCTGCGCCGCCAGGCCCTGTCGCCCAAGCGCAAGCCGCTGGTGGTGTTCACGCCGAAGTCGCTGCTGCGGCACAAGCTCTGCGTCTCGTCGGTGGAGGACTTCACCACCGGCACCTTCCAGCCGGTGCTGCGCGACACGGCCGCCCCGGCGCCGGAGGCCGTGAAGCGGGTGCTGCTCTGCTCCGGCAAGGTCTACTACGACCTCTTCCAGGCCCGGCAGGAGCGCGGCGTCACCGACACCGCGATCCTCCGGTTGGAGCAGCTGTACCCGCTGCCGGTGGAGGAGATCCGGGCCGCCCTCGCGCAGTTCCCGAACGCGGAGGACTTCGCCTGGGTGCAGGAGGAGCCGGCCAACCAGGGTGGCTGGTCGTTCGTCGCGCTCAACCTGCTGGAGCACCTCACTGACGTTCGGCTGCGGCGGATCTCCCGTCCGGCCGCGGCCGCCCCGGCGGTCGGCTCGGCCAAGACCCACGAGGTCGAGCAGAACGCGCTGATCGAGGCGGCTCTCCCCCGCCCGTGACCTGACCTGAGCACGGAAGCCGGGGCAGGGCCGTTTCACCACGGTCCTGCCCCGGCTCTCGTAGGTCCGCCGGCTCGCCCACCCGCCGGCCGGTTGACCATCCACCCAGCACCCGCCCGGCCGCCCGAGCCGGACCGGGCCGAGCACAAGGACGTACCCATGTACTTCACCGACCGTGGCATCGAGGAGCTGGTCGAGCGCCGGGGCGAAGAGCAGGTGACCCTGGAGTGGCTCGGCGAGCGTCTGCGCGACTTCGTCGACCTCAACCCCGACTTCGAAACCCCCATCGAGCGCCTGGCAACCTACCTGGCCCGCCTGGACGACCCCGACGACGAAGACGCCTAACCCCTAACCCCGTTCCCCACCCGGTGATCAAGAAGTTTCGGTCACGATGGGGGCCGGAGCTGACGCAAACTTCTTGATCAACGGGCAGGGGGTGGGAACGTGGCTCGGAGTGTTTACCTCACCAGCGTGGGGTCCGGCGGGGGCAAGTCGACGATTGCCCTCGGGTTGGCGGAGTTGCTGTCCCGCCAGGTCGGGCGGATCGGCGTGTTCCGGCCGTTGGTGGCCGACACCGGCCAGGACCCGATCCTCGCCCTGCTGAGCGAGCGCTACCGGGTCGAGGTGCCGCTGTCCGAGCTGGCCGGGGCGAGCTACGCCGAGGCTTCGGCGCTGGTCGCCGACGGTCGACGGGAGCAGCTCATCTCCGCCATCGTCGAGCGCTACCGGGCGGTGGAGCGGCAGTGCCCGGCGGTGGTAGTGGTGGGCAGTGACTTCGACGAGCCGGGCGACCCGGCCCACCCCCGGGAGCTTGCCTTCAACGCCCGGCTGGCCACCGAGTTCGGCAGCGTGGTGGTGCCGGTGGTGGACGGCTTCGGGCAGGAGCCGGCGGCTGTCGCGTCGGCGATGCGGGGGGCGTACCACGACTTGGCCGACCTCGGCGCGACGGTGCTCGCGGTGATCGCCAACCGGGTGACCGAGCCGATGACGCTGCCCGACCTGCCGGTCCCCGCGTACGCCATCCCGGAGGTGCCGAGCGTGTCCGCGCCGACGGTGGCCGAGGTGGCGACGGCGCTCGGCGCCACCCTGCTGGCCGGGGACGACGCCGCGCTCGGTCGCGACGTGCTGGATTTCGTGGTCGGCGCGGCGCACGTGCCGACACTGTTGGGCCACCTCACCGAGGGCGCCCTGGTGATCACCCCCGGGGATCGGGCCGACCTGCTCGTCGCCGCGAGCGCCGCGCACGTGGCCGGGCAGGTGTCGGTGGCCGGGCTGGTACTCACCCTCGGCGAGCAGCCCGACCCCAGGGTCATGCGGCTGGTGGAGGGGCTCAACACCGGGTTGGCGGTGCTCTCCGTGCGTCTCGACAGCTACGACACGGTGGCCGCGTCCAGTCGCATCGAGGGCCGGCCCAGCGCGACAAATCCCCGCAAGGTGGAGGCCGCGCTCGGCGCGTTCGAACGCTGTGTGGACACCGACGACCTGGCTCGTCGGCTGCGGGTCAGCCGGTCGGCGCGGGTCACCCCACTGATGTTCGAGAACGAGCTGATCGACAGAGCCCGCTCGAAGCCCCGGCACCTGGTGTTGCCGGAGGGCACCGACGAGCGGATCCTGCGCGCGGCGGAGATCCTGCTTCGCCGTGGAGTGGCCGAGCTGACCGTGCTCGGCCGGCCGGACGACATCTCCCGACGTACCCGGGAGCTGGGCATCGACCTCGGCGACGTGCAGGTGGTCGACCCGGGCGCCAGCGAGTGGCGCGACGACTTCGCCGCCGAGTACGCCCGGCTGCGCGCCCACCGGGGCGTCACCGCCGAGTTGGCGCACGACATCGTCGCGCAGCCCAACTACTTCGGCACGCTGATGGTGGCCACCGGCCGCGCCGACGGCATGGTCTCCGGCGCCACGCACACCACCGCAGCGACCATCCGGCCGGCGTTCGAGATCATCCGTACGCTGCCGGACGTCTCGGTGGCCTCCAGCGTCTTCTTCATGCTGCTCGCCGACCGGGTGCTGGTCTACGGCGACTGCGCTGTCAACCGCGACCCGGACGCGGCCCAGCTCGCCGACATCGCGATCTCGTCGGCCGACACCGCCGCCCGGTTCGGCATCGAACCCCGGGTGGCCATGCTGTCGTACTCGACAGGCAGCTCCGGCGCGGGCGCCGACGTGGAGAAGGTCGCCGCGGCCACCGCGCTGGTCCGGGAGCGCCGGCCCGACCTGCTGGTCGAGGGGCCCATCCAGTACGACGCGGCGATCGACCCGGCGGTGGCGGCCACGAAGCTGCCCGACAGCCCCGTGGCAGGGCACGCAACGGTCTTCATCTTCCCGGACCTGAACACCGGCAACAACACGTACAAGGCGGTGCAGCGCTCGGCCGGGGCGGTCGCCGTCGGCCCGGTCATGCAGGGCCTGCGGCGGCCGGTGAACGACCTGTCGCGGGGCGCCACGGTGCCGGACATCGTCAACACCGTGGCGATCACCGCCATCCAGGCGGCCACCGAGGAGGCGTCGTGAGTCGGGTGCTTGTGCTCAACTGCGGGTCGTCGTCGGTGAAGTGGCGCCGCTACGACGGTGACCGGGCACTCGACCACGGCACCGTCGAGCGGATCGGTGAGCCCGGCGGCGGCCCGGCGGACCACGCCGAGGCGGTCCGGCAGATCCTGGACGGGCTGGACCTGACCGGGCTGACGGCGGTCGGACACCGGGTGGTGCACGGCGGCCGGACGTTCAGCGCGCCGGTGCTCGTCGACGACGCGGTGCTGGCCGCGATCAAGGATCTGGTGCCGCTCGCCCCGCTGCACAACCCGGCCAACCTGGCCGGCATCGAGGTGGCCCGCGCGGCGCTGCCGGACGTCCCGCAGGTCGCCGTCTTCGACACCGCGTTCCACCACACCCTGCCGGAGGCCGCCGCGACGTACGCGATCGACCGGCACACCGCCGAGCGGTACGACATCCGCCGGTACGGCTTCCACGGCACCTCGCACGCGTACGTGTCCCGGCGCACCGCCGAACTGCTGGGCCGCCCGTACGAGCAGGTCAACACGATCACCCTGCACCTGGGCAACGGGGCCAGCGCCTGCGCGGTGGCGAACGGTCGTAGCGTTGCCACCTCGATGGGCATGTCCCCGTTGCAGGGGCTGGTGATGGGCACCCGCAGCGGCGACGTGGACCCGACCGTGATCTTCCACCTGCGCCGCGAGGGCGGGCTGTCGGTGGACGACATCGACGACCTGCTCAACCACCGCAGCGGCCTGCTCGGGCTGACCGGAGTCAACGACATGCGCGAGGTGCTCGAACGCCGGGCTGCCGGTGACCGGGCGGCGGCGTTGGCCTTCGACGTGTACTGCCGGCGCATCACCGAGTACGTCGGGGCGTACTACGCACTGCTCGGTCGGGTCGACGCGATCGCCTTCACCGCCGGGGTCGGCGAGCACGCCGCGCCGGTGCGGGCCGCCGCGCTGGCCGGCCTGGGCCGGCTCGGAATCACAGTGGACGACGCCCGCAACGACGGCGAGGGCGACCGGTTGATCTCGCCCGACGGCGCCGAGGTGAGCGTCTGCGTCATCCGCACCGACGAGGAGCGGGAAATCGCCCGGCAGACCCGGGACGTGGTCGGGGCGGCCTGACGCCACTGAGGCGCGCACCCCCGGGAGGCCCGAGGGTGCGCGTTCGATCAGCCGGTCGCCAGCCAGGCGACTCGATCAGCCGGTCGCCAGCCAGGCGACGAGTGCCACCAGCACCACGACGACCACTGCCGCACCGATGATGAGCGGCAGGCGGGACGGGGCCTCCGTCGACGCCGCAGTCTCCGGCGTCTGATTGAAGGCGCGGAACGCCTCGGTGTTGCCGCTGGGGTCCGTGTAGTTCTCAGGCATGTCGGTGACCCTAGCGAAGCTCGCCACACGGCACCGTCCCCGGCCCGCGGCGTCCCACTGGTGGACCCGGCCGGCGGAGGGGACCCGACCGGGTGGCGGGTGCACCCGAGCCGGACGGCGGGGCCGCTACGCCCGCGCGGGCACCTACCGTGGAACGATGGGGGCGGGCCGGCTGTTGGCCGTACTGGTGCCAGCGCTGCTGGCCGGTTCTGCGCCGGCCACCGCCGTGGCTGGCGGGGCCACCGGGCCGGTGTCGGCGCGTCGGGCGCCCGAGGGGTCGTACGCCGTCGGCGTGCGTACGCTCACCCTCGATCCGCGCTCGGCGCGCCCCCTGAATTCCGCCCGGCCCACTGACCCGACCGACACCGGTACGGTCTTCCGGTGGACGAGCTTGCGCGCCGGCAGTTGGCGAGCATCGCCGAGGTCATCGCGGTGACCGGGGCGGACGGCATCCCGGTCTGGCTGCGGGGCGGCTGGGCGATGGACTTCCAGCTCGGCGCGGTGACCCGCCCGCACGTCGACGTCGACTGGTACTGCTGGCGCGACGACGCCGACCGGCTGGCCACCCTGTTGCTGGCCCGGGGTTGGCTTCCCGATCCGCGGATGCCGGTGGAGTCGCAGCTCGACCTGTTCGCCGCCGACGTGGAGGTCAGCTTCGCGTACCTGGGTCGTGATGCCGCCGGCCGACCGACGGTGGGTGCCGGGTCCTGGGCCGGCACCTCGCTGCCAGCCGGGATGCTGGACGCCCCACCCGGCCGGATCGGCCCGCTCACCGCGCCGACCATCTCGGTGGCGGCCCAGATCGAGTTCAAGCAGATGTACCCGGTCTGGATGCCGGAACGTCCCCGCCGCCCGAAGGACGCTGACGACCTGGCCCGGCTGCGCGCCGGTCCTGCTCAAGCAGATCCTCGTAAATCCCGACCTTGAAGGTGATCAGGTCCAGGCTCTGGGTGAGCCTGTCGATCTGGGAGGTGACGCGACAGTGGTGCTCGCGCAGGAGCGCGAGCCGTTCCTCCTCGTTGCCGGCGCCTTCCCGAACGAGGTCGGTGTAGCGGCGGAGCGCGGGCAGGGGCATGCCGGAGGCGCGGAGGATGATGCAGACGGTCAGCCAGTCCACGTCGTCCTGGGTGTAGCTGCGACGCCCGCCCGGCCCCCGGCGTACGGGACTGACGAAGAGGCCCTCCTGCTCGTAGAAGCGGAGGGTGTGCACGCTCAAGCCGGTGCGTTCGGCGATCTGTCCGATGCTCAGACTCGCGGTGACCTCAGGCATGCCGAGCAGGGTAACGAGGGGTTGACCTAGAGCCGACTCAAGCTCCTAGGGTGCGCGGTGATCGCTAGTGAATCACCCAAGGGAGCATTTACATGCGCTATCGCACGCTCGGCGGCACCGGCATCGAGGTCAGCACCCACTGCCTCGGGACCATGATGTTCGGCGCCGTCGGCAACCCCGACTACGACGACTGTGTCCGCATCATCCACACCGCTCTCGACCAGGGCATCAACGTCGTCGACACCGCCGACATGTACGGCCGGGGCGAGTCCGAGGAGATAGTGGGCAAGGCGCTGCGGGGGCGCCGGGACGACGTCGTGCTGGCCACCAAGGTGCACTTTCCGATGGGCGAGGGGCCCAACCAGGGCGGCAACTCGCGGCGGTGGATCCTCAAGGCCGTCGAGGGCAGCCTGCGGCGGTTGAACACCGACTGGATCGACCTCTACCAGATCCACCGTCCCGACCCCTCGACCGACATCGAGGAGACCCTTTCGGTGCTCACCGACCTCGTCCGCGACGGGAAGATCCGCGCTTTCGGCTGCTCGACCTTCCCGGCCGAGGAGATCGTCGAGGCGCACCAGGTGTCCGAGCGTCGTGGCCTCGGACGCCTGCGCACCGAGCAGCCGCCGTACTCGATCCTGGCCCGCGGCGTCGAGGCGTCGACCCTCCCGGTCTGCCAGCGCTACGGCATGGGGGTGCTGGTCTGGAGCCCGCTCGCCTTCGGGTTCCTCAGCGGCAAGTACCGCAGGGACCAGCCGATCGACCTGTCGACCGGGCGGGCCGTGCTCCGGCCGGCACAGTTCGACCCCACGATCGCCGAGAACGCCGCCAAGCTCGACATCGTGGAACAGCTCGTCGACCTCGCCACGAGCATCGGTTGCACGCTCCCGCAGCTCGCCATCGCCTTCACAGTGGCCCATCCGGCCGTCAGCTCGGCGATCATCGGACCGCGAACCATGCCGCAACTGGAAGACCTGCTCAAGGGCGCCACGCTCATCCTGGACGACGCGACCCTCGACCGGATCGACGAGATCGTTCCGCCCGGAACGAACCGGTACAACCCCAACGCCGCCTTCCCTCCGCGCGCGCTGACCGACACCGCACGGCGGCGACGCCCGCTCGCCGAACGTGCTGCGGCCTGACACCGGCCGCGCAGCGCTAGGTGAGTCGACGGGCACACCGCGTCGAAGTCCACCGGGCACGTCCGTCGGGCAAGGCACAATCGGATTCATGCCACGTCGCGTCACCCCCGCCCTGCTGGCCAGCGCCGTACTCATGGCCGGTCTGGTCGGCTGCTCGGCGGACGCCAGGAAGACCGAGAGCCAGCAGGCGCCCGTCGAACCACCGCCCGCCGCCACGCCGACACCGCAGGTCCCCGCCGGCAAGGCCCCGCAACGCGCCTTCGCGGTCGGCGTACGCCAGCTCAAGCTGAACCGGGACGGCCGTGCGCTGCCGACGACGCTCTGGTACCCGGCGGCCGGGCAGTCCGGCGGCGCGGCCAAGCGGTCGGCGACTGCGGCGCAGGGCCGGTTCCCGGTGGTGATGTTCAGTCACGGCCTGGGTGGGCGACCGGACGACTACGCCACGCTGCTGACCCGCTGGGCGGCGGCGGGTTTCGTGGTGGCCGCGCCGACGTTCCCGCACACCTCGCGGGGCGCTGACAACAACGTCCTCGACGTGCTCAACCAACCCGCCGACGTGTCGTACGCGTTGGACCAGGTGCTGGCGTTGGACGGCAAGGCCGGCGACGCGTTGCGCGGCCGGTTGGACGGCGAGCGGGTGGCCGCCGCCGGGCACTCCGCGGGCGGGGTGACCACCATCGGCCTGTTCACCGCGAGCCGGGACGAGCGGCTGGACGCGGGTGTGGTGTTCGCGGGCACGGCGCTCGGCGTGGGCACCGCGTTCGCCGGTGCGGCCGCACCGCAACTGTTCGTGCACGGCGAGTTGGACGAGGTGGTCGAGTACGCGGCGGGCAGGGCCGCGTACGACAAGGTGCCCTGGCCGAAGGCGATGCTGAGCCTGCCCAAGGGCGACCACGGGCGGGCGCTGCTCAGCGACGGCGCGACGCTGCGGGTCGTCTCGGACACGTCTGTCGAGTTCCTGCGCTGGTCGCTCTACGGCGACGCGGACGCCAAGAAGCGCATTCCCACCGACGCGACGCGCGGGGACATCGCCACCTTCGACGACCACCTCTGAGGCCCGCCGCCGACCAAGCGAAGATCCGCGCAACATCGGGGATGTTGCTGCCTCGGCACGGCGAGAGGCAGCAGTTTACCTGATGTTGTGCGGATCTTGCCGCAGCGATGCGGTGCGCGTCAGGCGGTGTGGTCGATGACGACCTTGCCGAAGGCGTCGCCGGAATGCAGTCGGGCGAAGGCGTCCTCGACCCGGCTGAACGGGATCACGCTGTCCACCACCGGGCGGACCTCGTTGTCGGAGCAGAACGCCAGCAGCTCGTACAGCTCGCCGGGCGTGCCCATCGAGGTGCCCAGGATCTCCAACTGCATGGCGAAGACCCGGCGCAGATTGACCGACGGCTCGTGCCCGGCGGTCGCGCCGGAGACCACGATCCGGGCCATCGGCGCGGCCGACTTCAGCGAGTGGTCGAAGGTCGCCGCGCCGACCGTCTCGATCACCACGTCCACCCGCTCCGGCAGTCGGGCACCGGGCTCCACTGCGATGGCGCCGAGCGCCGAGATCCGGTCCCGCTTGACGGCGTCGCGGCTGGTCGCGTACACCCGCTTGCCCATCGCGACGGCGAGCGCGACGGCCGCTGTGGCCACGCCGCCGCCCGCGCCCTGGACCAGCACGCTGTCGGCGTCCGCGACGCGGCCCTTTGTGGTCAGCATCCGCCACGCGGTCAGCCAGGCCGTGGGCAGGCACGCCGCGTCGGTAGCCGCCATGCCGTCGGGCAGCGGGATCAGATTCGATCGGGGTACGACCACCCGCTCGGCGAGCGTCCCGGCAAAGTGCTCGGAGAGGATGGAGACCCCGCGCGGGTCACCAGGCGTGACGACCACCGGGTACACGACCACCGGGCGCCCCTCCGGGTCCAGCCCGACCGCGTCGCAGCCGAGGATCATCGGCAGCTGGGGCTCGGTGAGACCCACCCCGCGCAGCGACCAGAGGTCGTGGTGGTTGAGCGAGGTGGCCCGCAACTGCACGGTCACCCAGTCGTCGGCCGGAGGGGTCGGCTCGGGCCGCTCGCCGACGGTGAGCGCGGCGAGCGGATCGGCGTCGTCGAAACGGGAGGCAAAGGCAGCACGCATGATCGGCACGGTAACAAGCTGAGCGCTCGTTAAGAAGCCGTGCGCGCAGGCCGGCGGCGCATGCTGCGCCGGAGCGCCCCCGGCCCACGCGTGCGCGCACACCAGCGGCGCATGCTGCGCCGGGGCGCCCCCGGCCCACGCGTGCGCTCAGCGGCGGGCGACGCCGTCGCGGCGGGCGGCTTCGGCGACGGCCTCGGCCACGGCCGGCGCGACGCGCGGGTCGAGCGGGGACGGAACGATCGCGTCGGCGGTCAGGGACTCCGCCACCACACCGGCGATGGCGTCCGCGGCGGCGACCTTCATCGCCTCGGTGATCCGGGTGGCGCCGGCATCCAGCGCGCCGCGGAACACACCGGGGAAGGCCAACACGTTGTTGATCTGGTTGGGGTAGTCGCTGCGCCCGGTGGCGACCACAGCGACGTGCCGGGCGGCCACCTCGGGGTGCACCTCGGGGGTCGGGTTCGCCAGCGCGAACACGATCCCGCCGGGCGCCATCCCGGCCACCGCGGCCTCGGGGATCTGCCCGCCGGAGACCCCGACCAGCACGTCCGCGTCGCGCAACGCCTCGGTGATGTCGCCGTGGCGGCCGTCGGCGTTGGTGCTCGCCGCCAGCTCGGCCTTGGTGCCGGTCAGCTCGGTGCGGTGCCGGCCGATGATCCCCTTGGAGTCGCAGACCACCACCTGGTCGGGGTTGACGCCCCCGGCGATCAGCATCTTCGTCACTGCCACGCCGGCCGCGCCCGCGCCGCTCACCGCCACCCGCAGGTCACCGAGCTTGCGGTCGAGCAACATCGCGGCGTTGCGCAGCGCGGCCAGCACCACGATGGCGGTGCCGTGCTGGTCGTCGTGGAAGACCGGGATGTCCAGTGCCTCGTCGAGCCGACGCTCGATCTCGAAGCAACGCGGCGCGCTGATGTCCTCCAGGTTGATCCCACCGAACGAGGGCGCCAGCGCCCGCACCACCGCGACGATCTCGTCCACGTCCTGGGTGTCCAGGCACACAGGCACCGCGTCCACCCCGGCGAACTGCTTGAACAGCACCGCCTTGCCCTCCATCACCGGCAGCGCGGCCCGGGGGCCGATGTTGCCCAGCCCGAGCACCGCCGAGCCGTCGGTGACCACCGCTACCGTGTGCGACACCCAGGTGTAGTCGTCCACCAGGGCGGGGTCGGCGGCGATCGCCTCACACACCCGGGCCACCCCCGGGGTGTACGCCAGGGAGAGGTCCTCCCGGCTGGTGAGGGGCACTGTCGAGGTGACGGCCATCTTGCCGCCCCGGTGCAGTAGGAAGACGGGATCAGCGGGGTCCACGGTGGACGAAGACATGGTGGTGACTCCAGGATCTGTCGAGCAGATGTGAGGCGGCCGGCCCCGCCGCGAGGTGGGCGGCGAGCTGTGGCACGCGGTGCGGGGGGTCACCCGGGCACTTTCCGAGCATAGTGTCGGCACCACCCCCCGGATGTGAGCAGGGTCATAACTGACGTCGAGGTACCCGTCCGGGGCGGGGCCAGTAGCGGGCCACCACCCGTCCTCGTACGTCGGCCACGCCGTACGCTCGGGAGTCATCGGTGATCAGGTCGTTGTCGCCGCGCAGCCACCAGCCGCCGTCCTGCGGCCGGACCGCACGCTTCACCACCAGCAGATCGGGCCGGGTCCGGAAGACCGCGACCACCACGTCACCGGCACGGATCGGGCGACCACCGGGACGAACCAGCACCGCGTCGCCGTGCCGCAGGGTCGGGGCCATGGACGGGCCGGTCACCAGAACGGCGGTCAGCGGCCTGCGCAACCGGGGCACCTCAGCCGGGTGATCGGCGGCCACTGGTTTCACCTCCACCCCGTTCGGGGAGCATTCCCAGGAGTAATGTCGCCTTTGATCATCGCAAACTTCCCATGGAGGATCCCGATGCGACTTCCGCGCATCCTTGCGCCCCGCGTCAGCGCGAGCGCTCACTGCGACCTGCCGTGTGGTGTCTACGACCCGGCTCAGGCCCGGATCGAGGCCGAATCGGTCAAAATGATCTGCGAGAAGTACCAGGCGAACACCGACCCGGAGTTCCGTACCCGCGCCATCATCATCAAGGAGCAGCGCGCCGAGCTGGTCAAGCACCACCTCTGGGTGCTGTGGACCGACTACTTCAAGCCGCCGCACTTCGAGAAGTACCCGAACCTGCACAGCCTGTTCAACGAGGCCACCAAGCTCGCCGGCGCCGGTGGCGTCAAGGGCAGCCTCGACCCGGCCACCGCCGACAAGCTCCTCGCGAAGATCGACGAGATCTCGAAGATCTTCTGGGAGACCAAGAAGGCGTGACCTCCCCGGTCATCCCGACGATCCGGCCGGCACGTCCCGAGGACGTGCCGGCCGTCGTCGCCATGGTGCACGAGTTGGCCGAGTACGAGCGCGCCCCGGAGCAGTGCCACCTCACCACCGAGCAGCTGACCTCGGCGCTCTTTACGACTGCTCCAGGTCGCGGCGTGGCGTCAGACGCGCCAAGCTGGAGCGGTCGTACGACCGCTCCGGCGCTCTACGGTCACGTCGCTGTGGACGCGCACGACGAGCCGGTCGGCTTCGCGCTGTGGTTCCTCAACTTCTCCACCTGGGCCGGCGTGCACGGCATCCACCTGGAGGACCTCTACGTCCGGCCGGCCGTCCGGGGCACCGGAGCCGGTCGACTGCTGCTCGCCGCGCTGGCCGACATCTGCGTGCGACGCGGCTACCAGCGGCTGGAGTGGTGGATGATCGACTGGAATCCGGCCGCCGGCTTCTACGCCTCGATCGGTGCCGAACAGATGAGCGAGTGGGTTCCCTACCGACTCAGCGGCGCCGCGCTCCGCGAGCTGGCCGAGCACGCCACCACCGCCGGCACGCGTATGGGCGACTGACCGGGTAGAGTCCCCGACCGGGGGGATGAGGCGTGACTCAACTGACTGGCCAGCCAGCGACCGACGACGACGTGGTGCACCTCACGGTGCCTGCCGACGGCGGTTACCTCGGCGTGCTCCGCACCGCCACCGCCGGTCTCGCGGCCCGGTTGCAGTTCGCGCTCGACGAGATCGAGGATCTGCGGATCGCTGTCGACGAGGCGTGCGCCATGCTGCTCGCCATCGCCACCCGCGACGCCGAGTTGGAGTGCCGCTTCGCGGTCACCGAGGACGCGCTGACCGTCGAGGTGACGGTGCCGACCGTGCGCGGTGCCACCCTGCCCGCCGAGTCGTCCTTCGCCTGGAAGGTGCTCACCGCACTGACCACCTCGGCGTCCGCCACCTCCGCCGACAATCGGGCCACTATCGCGCTGCTCACCCGCCGCTCCGGCGGCTACTGACCGGTTCGACGCACCGGCGCGGTCACTCGAAGCCGAGGGCCCGGGTCGTCGGTGGGCAGATCAGCAGCCAGGCCACGCCCAGGCCGAGGGCCATCAGCGGCACGCCCAGCCAGCCCAGGCCGGCCTGGATCATGAACCACCCGATCGGCAGCAGCATCAGCTGAAGCACTATCGCGGGGGCTCGTGCGCCCGCCTGACGGCGCAGCAGCGCGCGGCCCAGGGCCCAGAGCACGACGGCCGCCCCGATGGCGAACACTGTCACCAGCAATGCCACCAGCAGGTCGGTGCGGGTAGCCGTGAGGTCGGCCCAGACCAGCCAGACGGCGATCAGCCCGACGACGGCCGCCTCCGCCCACAGCAGCCGGACCGCCCAGCGGAGCGTGACGGGGATCGGGTCCGAGTCGATGGTCACGCGCGCCACGATACCCGGGCTGCCGGAAGGTACAGTGCCGCCCATGCGGGCCGTCCTGGTGGTCAATCCGAAGGCCACCACCACCAGCGAACGCAGCCGGGACGTGCTCGTCCGGGCGCTGCGCAGCGAAGTCGATCTCAGCGTGCGCTACACACGTCGGCGTGGACACGCCGTGGCGCTGGCCCGGGAGGCAGCCGCCGAGGGCGTCGACCTGGTCGTCACCCTGGGTGGCGATGGCACTGTGAACGAGGTGGTGAACGGTCTGATGACGGCCGAGCCGCCGACTCGCGCCGACGACGCGCCGATGGCCGAGCGACTGCCCGCGCTGGCGACCGTCCCCGGTGGCTCGACAAACGTGTTCGCCCGCGCTGTGGGTCTGCCCCGGGAGTGGCCGGAGGCGACCAGCATGATCCTGGAAGGGCTGCGGCTGGGCCGGAGCCGGACGGTGGGGCTGGGCCTCGCCGACGACCGCTACTTCACCTTCTGCGCTGGCTTCGGCCTGGACGCCGCTGTGATCCACCGGGTGGAGCAGGCCCGGCGGAAGGGGCGGGTCTCCACACCGTCGCTCTATCTGCGTTCGATCATGAATCAGTACTTCTTCGCCTCGGACCGGCGGCACCCGGCGATCGTCCTGGAGCGTCCCGGCGAGCCGGCGGAGGCCGAGCTGGCGACCGTCATCATCCAGAACACGGCGCCGTGGACGTACCTGGGCGACCGGGAGGTCAACCCGAACCCGGCGGCGTCGTTCGATCTCGGGCTGGATGTGCTGGCGTTGCGTCAGCTCCGGGTGGCTAGCACAACACGGACAGTGACGCAGTTCCTGTCCCGGCAACCGGATCCACGTGGCCGACAGGTGTTACGACTCCATGACACGGCGGAGTTCACGCTGGTCTCCAGCCGTCCGCAGGCGTTCCAGCTGGACGGGGACTATCTCGGCGAGCGGGAGAAAGTCAGATTCACCTCCGTTCCGGCCGCACTGAGAGTAATCTGCTAGGTCTCGGGTACTGCCCTTGGTCGACACGGTGGCCACAACCGATCGACTTGGTCGCCGCCACACCGAGGGGCAGGTGCCGGAAATGTCAGCAATGTCACGCGGACTGTACTATATTGATCCTCGACTGTGGCACGGCGGGTAACCAGGAAAGCACTGGAACCCGGACAAATGGGTTGTGGGCTTGCTCACCGCCCGGAGTTTTTCCGAGCGTCACCCTTGACATCGCGTTTGTTCGTGAAAGTATTCACAAGCGAACTTGAGTTACCGGGACATTGCCTGGATACGCTCGTCAGGTTGAGCTGTTCCAGCAGGCCCCCGGGGCTAACTGCCTGCTCACGCACTGCCGAATGGACGGACGCTAACTGTCACCATCGGCACGCGGATGCATATAGGAAAAGCACGACCAAGCAATTGTTGCCACCCATCCAGAATGAGGAGTGTTGCCGCCATGGACTGGCGTCACCATAGTGTCTGCCGTGACGAGGACCCGGAGCTGTTCTTCCCGATCGGGACGTCCGGTCCGGCTCTCCTGCAGGTCGAGCAGGCCAAGGCCGTCTGCAGGCGCTGCTCCGTGACCGACCAGTGCCTGCAGTGGGCACTCGAGTCAGGTCAGGACGCCGGCGTCTGGGGCGGAATGAGCGAGGAGGAGCGGCGCGCCGTCAAGCGGCGCGGCGGTCTCCGGGTGTTGCGCGCTCACTCCGCCTGATTCCCAACACACAGCTGTACGCCCCGGTGGGTTCGCCCACCGGGGCGTTCTGCTGTCACGGCACCGATCAGACAGTGCCGGCACGGGTCAGCCCGTAGGCGCCAGCACGGGCCGGTCGTCGACCCGACGTAGCACCAACTCGACCAGCTCCGGTGCGTCGGTAAGCGGCGCGGCTACCGCCACCGCACCCGCCACCCCGGCCGCCTCGGTCACCGCGTCGTGGAACAGCCCCGGCGCCAGGAAGTACGCGGACACCGCGACCCGGCGCGCGCCGGCCGCCCGCAACCGGGACACCGCCACACCGGCCGCCGGTGGAGCCGCCGAGGCGTACGCCACCCGGCAGGGCACCCCGAACTCCACGCCGAGCGCGTCGGCGACCCGGCCCACCGATCGTCGCGCCCGCGCGTCCCGAGTGCCCGCCGCGGCCAGCACCAACGCGTCGAAGCGACCGGGACGCGTCTCGCCCAGCCGTCGGCACAGCCCGGCCAGCAGTCCAGGGTCGGGTGTGCCCCCCGCCGGCCCGAGCACATCGGTCACCCGTACCGACAGGGGTGGCCCGGACCGCGCCGCCGCGGCGACCGCCGCCGGAATGTCCACCCGATTGTGGTACGCGGCGGTCAGCAGCAGAGGCACCAGCACAGCCCGGCGGTGGCCGGCCACGGCCAGGTCGCGCAGCACCTCGGTCGGCCCCGGCGCGGTGTGGTCCAGCCAACTCGCCCACACCGGTGTGCCCGGCCGGGCCGCCGACACCGCCCGAGCCAGCGCCCGGGTGGCATCGGCGGCTCGTGGGTCACGGCTGCCGTGCGCGACAAGCACCACCGGGTCCGCCCCGCCGGCCGCACCGGGACCGATCAGGGGCGCCGCCGGGGAGGTCAGACGTGCAGCCCGCACTCGGTCTTCTCGAACATGGCCCACCGGCCGGCTCGCGCGTCCTCGCCGGCCTTCGTACGGCGGGTGCACGGCCAGCAGCCGATCGAGCCGTAACCCTGCTTGAACAGCTCGTTGACAGGCACGTTGAAGCGGGCGATGTAGGAGTCCACATCCTTCTGCGACCAGGCCGCGATCGGGTTGACCTTGACCTTGCCCCGACGCGCGTCGAAGGTGACCACAGGTGTGTTGGCCCGGCTCGGCGACTCGTCCCGGCGCAGACCGGCAGCCCAGGCGTCGTACCCGGTCAGCGCCCGCTCCAGTGGCTCCACCTTGCGCAACTGGCAGCAGTCGTCCGGCGACTTGTTGAACAGCCGAGGGCCGTACTGGCCGTCCTGCTGGCCGACTGTGAGCCGGGGCCGGATCGACCTGACGTTCACCGGCAGCGTCCGGGCGACCTCGTCGCGTACCCGCAGCGTCTCCGGGAAGTGCAGGCCGGTGTCGAGGAAGACCACGTCCACCCCGGGGGCCACCCGGGAGACCAGGTGCGCCAGCACGGCGTCGGCCATCGAGCTGGTGACGCAGAACCGGTCACCGAAGGTCTGCGCCGCCCAGCGGGCGATCTCCAGTGCCGGGGCGCCCTCCAGGTCCCGAGCGGCCTGCTCGGCCAGGGCCCGCAGCTCGGCGGGGTCGCGCCGGGCCGGGTCGGCCGGCGTCGAGCCGCCCGGGCCCACCAGGCGCAGGCTCGCGGCCGAGACGAGACTCATGAGGTCACCGCCCGACTCAGCAACCCGGTGAACTTCACCGAGAAGACCCGGGTGCAGGCGTGGCACTCCCAGGCGCCGTGACCCGCCTCGTGCGGCCGTAGGTCCTCCTCGCCGCAGTACGGGCAGTACAGAGGTGCCGCTCGGTTCTCGCTGCTCACCGCAGTTCCTCCTCGTCGACTCTGATCACCCAGTTGGCGAACGTCTCGCCCTCGCTCCGACCGGCCAGGTAGCGACGGGCCAGCCGTTCCACGTACTCCGGAAGTTCGTCGGCGGTGGTCTTCAGGCCGCGAAGCTTGCGGCCGAAACCGGCGGTCTGCCCCTGGGCCATGCCCAGCCCGCCGCCCAGGTGCACCTGGAAACCCTCGACCTGCCGGCCGTCCGGGCCGACCACCAGTTGACCCTTGAGCCCGATGTCGGCCACCTGGGTGCGTGCGCACGCGTTCGGGCAGCCGTTGATGTGGATCGAGATGTCCGCGTCGAAGTCGCGCAGCCGCTGCTCCAGCCGGGCCACCAACTCCTCGCCGCGGGCCTTCGTCTCGACGATGGCGAGCTTGCAGTACTCGATGCCGGTGCACGCCATCGTGCCGCGCCGCCAGGCCGACGGCCGGGCCTCCAGACCGATCCCGCGCAGCGCGTCGATCAGCGACTCCGTCCGCTCCGACGGCACGTCGAGCACCAGCAGCTTCTGGTACGGGGTGAGCCGCACCCGGTCGCTGCCGTGCGCCTCGACCACGTCGGCCAACTGGCTGAGCTGCGCGCCGGAGACCCGCCCGACCACCGGAGCGGCGCCCACGTAGTACCGCCCGTCGGCCTGCTCGTGCACGCCCACGTGGTCGACCGGCTTCGACGGCAGGACCGGTGCCGGGCCGTCGAGCAGCGTACGACCGAGGTAGTCCTTCTCCAGGACCTCGCGGAAGCGCTCCACGCCCCAGTCGGCCACCAGGAACTTCAACCGGGCCCGGTTGCGCAGTCGGCGGTAGCCGTAGTCGCGGAAGATCCCGACCACCCCGGCCCACACGTCCGGCACCTCGGCCAGCGGCACCCAGACGCCGAGCCGCTTCGCGAGCATCGGGTTGGTGGAGAGGCCCCCGCCGACCCACACGTCGAAGCCGGGCCCGTGCTCCGGGTGGTCGACACCGAGCAATGCGATGTCGTTCGACTCGTACGGGGTGTCCACCAGCCAGGAGATCGACGTCTTGAACTTGCGGGGCAGGTTGGAGAACTGCTTGTCGCCGACGTACCGGGAGACGATCTCGTCGATCGCCGGTGTCGGGTCGAGCAGTTCGTCGCGGGCCACCCCGGCGACCGGGCTGCCCAGCACGATCCGCGGGCAGTCGCCGCACGCCTCGGTGGTCTGAAGGCCGACCGACTCCAGCCGGCGCCAGATCTCCGGCATGTCCTCGACCCGGATCCAGTGGTACTGGATGTTCTGCCGGTCGGTGATGTCGGCGGTGTCCCGCGCGAACTCCCGGGAGATGTCCGCGATCACCCGCAGCTGGGCAAGGCTGAGCTGCCCGCCGTCGATGCGGACCCGGAGCATGAAGAACTCGTCCTCCAGCTCGTGCGGCTCCAGCACTGCGGTACGCCCGCCGTCGATGCCCGCCTTGCGCTGGGTGTAGAGGCCCCACCAGCGGAACCGCCCCCGCAGATCCTGTGGGTCGATCGAGGCGAAGCCGCGGTGCGCGTAGATGGTCTCGATGCGGGCCCGGACGTTGAGCGGGTCGTCGTCCTTCTTGATCCGCTCGTTGGGGTTGAGCGGCTCGCGGTGGCCGAGCGCCCACTGGCCCTCACCCCGTGGCCGGCGCGGCGCTCGGGTCGGGCGAGCCGTCGGGTCCTCGGAACGGGCCGGGATGCTGCTGACCGCCATCGCGGCGTCCTCCGTTGTCTGCTGTGCCTCGGGATACGCGGGGCGCGGCGGCCGGCCCGGCGAAGCGGGCGGGACAACGGTGTCTTCAGACAGCCGGCGCGGAGCGCGCCCGAGACAGAATGGTCGGGCGTCGTCAGTAGGCCGGACAGATCGCGCTGCGCACGCGGCCGTAATCGACGTGGCGACGTGCCACGAAGCGGCGGACGACTGCGGCGGTCATGGGCCCATGCTGCCACACCCCATGGGGGCCGGCCAATGTCCGCGTGCTGGATCCCACATCACGGGCCGGAGCTCAGCCGACCAGCTGGTCACCAAGGACAGTTCGGGCATAACGGGGAGAGCGCCGGTGACGCCCACGGAGGGGGTGGTCGTGGCAGGCTCGGACCGTGCGGCAATTGTCCGAGAGGTCGGCCGGCGCGGCGTGGGAGCACCTGCGCCGCCTGCCGGTCTGGCTCGCGCCGGCGCTGTTGACAGTGGCGGTGACAGTGACCGGGCTGGGCTCCGCCCAGCTCTGGCGCGACGAACTGGCGACGTGGAGCGCTGCCACGCGGTCGCTCGGCGACCTGGCCCGACTGGCCGGCACCATCGACGCCGCCACCGGGCCGTACTACCTGCTGATGCATCTCTGGACGGGGGTCTTCGGCGACTCCACCATCGCCCTGCGCGTACCGGCGGTGTTGGCGATGACAGTGGCCGCCGGGCTGCTCGCCGTGCTCGGCGCGCTGCTCGTCGACCGACGCGCCGGCCTCTTCGCCGGGCTGCTGTTCGCGGTGCTCCCCGGCACCTCCCGCTACGGGCAGGAGGCTCGCCCCTACGCGCTGGCCACCATGCTCGCCGTGCTCGCCACAGTGCTGCTGGTGGTCGCGCTGCGTCGACCGAGTTGGGCCCGTTGGGCCGGTTACGCCGCCGCCGTCGCTGCTCTCGGTCTCATCCACCTGATCGCGCTCACACTGCTCGCCGCCCACGCGCTGGTCGTCCTCATCGTCTGGTGGCGCGGCCCGGCCCCGGCCGGCATCGCCACCCCGGCCCAGCCCGACGCCGAGCGGGACCGGCGGGTGTGGCGGTGGCTGGTCGCCGTGGTGCCGGTCGCGTTGCTGGCCGGCCCGCTGCTGGTCAAGGCCCGCACCCAGCAGTCCCGGCAGTTGAACTGGGTCCACCTGGCCCGGCTGGACGACCTGACCGCGCTGCCCGGCGGCGTGGCCCAGAGCAGTGTGGTCGGTGGCCTGCTGCTCGGGGTCGCCGCGCTGGGCGCGGCCCGGCTCGGGCGGCGCTCTCTGCTGCCGGTCGGCGCGGTGCTGCTGCCCGTACTGCTGCTCTTCGCCGCCGGCACTGTCGTACCGCTGTGGGTGCCCCGGTACCTGGTCTTCGTGGTGCCCTTCGCGTGCCTGCTGGCGGGCGCGGCGCTGGCCGCCGTGGCCGCTCCGGCCGCGCTCGTCGTGGTGGTCCTGGCCGGGCTGCTCGGGCTACCCGACCAGGCGGCGCTGCGACGGACCCACGAGTGGCCGCGCAGCGCGCCGGTGGACTACGCGGGGGCGGCCCGGGTGATCGCCGACGGCCAACGCCCGGGGGACGCTGTGGTCTACTCGCCCCGGCACAGTTGGCTCTTCCTCGACCTCGGCATCGAGTACCACATCAGCGACCCACCCCGAGACGTGCTGGTCACCGAGGACGAGGTCCGCCGCGGCGACCTGTGGGCCGCCGAGTGTCCCCAGCCAGCACCGTGCCTGGCCGGTACGACACGGGTGTGGCTCGTCGTCTCCGGCCGGCACGCCGAGCCGCTGGCCGCCGTGCCCGGCGCCAAGGGCGACGCACTACGCACGGACTTCACGGTCGCCCAGGTCTGGCAGCGCCCCGGCCTCACAGTCGCCCTGTTGACCAACCGCCCCGACCGCTGACCGGTCCGTCCATGGGCAGGCCGGCGGGCGGCGGCTCAGGTCTGCGAGCGGCCGTCGTGGGTGTTGCGGGCCAGCGGGACGACCAGCATTGCCTCGGTGCCACCGTTGGCGCCGGCACGCAGTTCGATGGTGCCGCGCAACTCCCCGGTGATCAGGGCTCGGACGATCTGAAGGCCGAGCCGGCTGCCGCGTTCGGCGTCGAAGTCCGGGGGCAGGCCGCGTCCGTTGTCGGTCACCGAGACGTGCAGCATCTTGCGGAAGCGGTGCGCGGAGACCACCACCTCGGGCCGCAGTGACGGGTCGATCTCGGGAGGGGCGACCGGCACCATGCCGGAAGCCGCGGCCGCCGGGGTCTCCTCCGCCTCGTCGGCCGGCGGGAAGCCGTGCTCGACGGCGTTGAGCAGCAACTCGTTGAGGACCATCACCAGCGAGGTGGCGATCTCCGCCGGCAGTACGCCAAAGCTGCCCCGCCGCCGCATGCCGACGCTCACCTCGGTCGCCGCGACCTCGGTCGCCGCGCTGGCCACCCGGTCGACGATGCCGTCGAACTCCACCGCCTCGTCGCTGGACATCGAGAGCGTCTCGTGTACCAGGGCGATCGAGGCGACCCGACGGACCGATTCCTCCAGCGCGACCCGGGCCTCCGGCATCGCCACCCGGCGGGCCTGCAACCGCAGCAGCGCGGCCACCGTCTGGAGATTGTTCTTCACCCGGTGGTGGATCTCCCGGATGGTGGCGTCCTTGGTGATCAGTGCCCGGTCCCGGCGGCGGACCTCGGTGATGTCCCGGACCAGCACCAACGCTCCGATCGGCACCCCGGCCGGCATCAGCGGCAGCGCCCGGGTGAGCATCGTGGCACCTCGTGCGTCGATCTCACGGCGGGGTGGCGCCTCACCGCGCAGCGCGGCCAGGATGCCGTTCGAGGCCTCGGTGCCGTCCAGCGGGTCACCGGCCAACCGGCGGTGCAACGCGGCCAGGTCCTCCCCCACCAGGTGGGAGGCGTAGCCCAGTCGGCGGTACGCGGACTGCGCGTTCGGGCTGGCGTAGGTGACCTTGCCGCCGGCGTCGAGCCGGACCAGGCCGTCGCCTACCCGGGGCGCCGAGGTGGTCTCGCCCGGATGCCGCGGCGGCGGGAAGGTGCCGTCCGCGATCATCTGCGCCAGGTCGTCGGCGGTGGTGAGGTAGTTGAGCTCCAGTTGGCTGGGCGTACGCGCGGTGGAGAGGTTGGTGTCCCGCCCGACCACGGCGATCACCTCGCCGGCCTCCCCCTCGGCGGTACGCAGCCGAACAGGGATCGCCTCGTGCCGGGCCGGCACGTCGCCGTACCAGACCGGGTCACCCTCGCGCCAGATCCGACCCTGGGAGTACGCCACTCCCAGGTGGGCCACCTCCGGCCCGCCGACGATCCGACCCACCTGGTCGTCCTGGTAGGCGGTCGGTGCGGTGGTCGGGCGCACCTGGGCGACGCAGAGGAACGTGCCGTCGGCGTCGACCGGCACCCAGAGCAGCAGGTCGGCGAAGGACAGATCGGAGAGCAGTTGCCAGTCGCCGGCGATCCGGTGCAGGTGGTCGATGTCGGCCGGACGGAGATGGGTGTGCTCCTCGGCGAGGTCGCGCAGCGTGGACACGGTGACCAGGGTGCCACGCCGCGCCTCACATCGTCGCGGTGACCTTCTTCAACCCGCGCGGCGCGTCCGGGTCCTCGCCTCGGGTGAGCGCCAGGGCCAGCGCCAACCGCTGCATCGGCAGGATGTCCAGCAGCGGGGCGTACCGCTCGTCGACCTCGGGGACGGCCAGCCGGGTGGCGCCCGGCACGTCGGCGGAGCCGACCACCACGACGTCGGCGCGGCGTTCGCCGAGGCGGGGCAGCACCTCACCCATCGACCGGCCGCCGGGACCGGAGCCGACCACGGCGAGCACCGGGACCTCCGGGTCGGTCATCGCGAGCGGGCCGTGCAGCAGGTCGGCGCCGGAGAAGGCGAGCGCCGGCAGGTACGAGGTTTCCATCAGCTTCAGCGCGGCCTCCCGGGCGGTGGGGTAGGCGTAGCCCCGGCCGGTGGTGACAAGCTGACGGGCGAACCGGTAGCGCGGGGCGAGCTGGGCCGGGGTGCCGTCGGCCAGGGTGCGGGCGGCCAGCTCGGGCAGTGCGTCGAGCGCCTCCCGTTCGGCCTTCGGGAGCACGCCGTCGCCGGCCCGGATGCCCTCCACCAGCATCAGCAGGGCGAGCAGCTCGGCGGTGTACGTCTTGGTGGCAGCCACAGCCCGCTCGTGCCCGGCGGCGATGTCGACGCTCAGCTCGGCCACGTCGACCAGCGGCGAGTCGGGGGCGTTTGTCACCGCGAGGGTCAGCGCACCGGAGGCCCGGGCGGCGCGCAGCACCTCGGCCAGGTCGGGCGAGCCGCCGCTCTGGCTGACCCCGACGACAAGCGCGTCGGAGAGGTCGGGGCGGGCACCGAACAGGGTGACGACGCTGGGCGAGGCGAGCCCGGCGGGCAGGCCGAGCCGGATCTCGGTCAGGTAGGCCCCGTAGAGCGCCGCGTGATCGGAGGTGCCCCGCGCGGTGAAGACCACGTGCCGTGGCCGACGTTCCGCGATGACCGCCGCCACCCGGGCGATCTCGGCGGCGTTGGCAGCCGAGAGTAGGCGCGCGTAGCCAGCCGGCTGCTCGTCGATGTCGGCGGCCATTCCAGCCCCTGCACGTGTCACGGAAACCCCTCCCCCTGCGCGGTTGCCGCGCGATTCTTGCTCAGTCTTGCACTTTTAAGCGTATCTCAGCAATCGAACGAGCAGGACTGCGCACGTGATCACCAGTTGATCTCAACATCAACTACGCTTTACCCGTTACACCCGGTCTAACTGCCACGAGAGGACGACGTGCCCGAGGGAACGGACGATCCCGCGCTCTCCGCGACGGAGGAGCTGGCGCTGGCCCGGCTGGCACTCGACGAGGGCGACCTGCACCACGCCGCCGGCCACCTCGCCGGCGCGTTGGCGCGGGCCCCCACACTGCCGGAGGTGCACGAGACGCTGGCCCGGCTCGCCGTGTCGAGCGGCGGCGGCCTCGACCTCTTCCCGATCAACCACCACACGTTCGTCGGTGCTGTCGTCGCCCGCGCCCACCTCCTCGCCACGGCCGGGCGCCCCGCCGAAGGGCTGGAGCTGCTGGCCGCGGCGACGTCGTACGCGCCCGGCACCGAGTGGGCCGGCGTGCCCTGGGTCACCGCGCCCGAGCTGGCCGAACGACTGGAACCGGAGCACATCGCCCGCGTCCTCATGCAGGTCTGTGCCGCACTGCCCGACCCGGTGCCGAGGATCGGCCGGGCCCCGCTGACCCCGTACCTCACGCTCGCCCGCAACGCGGCCACGGTGCACCCCGAACACGGCCTGCTGCTGGGCGCGGCGTCCGCGCTGGCCCGGCGCCTCGGCGAGGTCGAGCTGGCGGTCCGCTGGGCCACCCGAGGGGTACGCGCACAGCCCTCGAAGATGGGCGAGGTGTGGCTCGGGTACGCGTACCGCAGCTCGGGCCGGACCCGCGACGGCCTCGCGGCACTCGGTCGGGCCGTCGAGCTGGACCCCGACGACCTGGCGATCTACGCGGACATCGCCGGCACCCTGGCCGAGATCGGCCGGCTGGACGAGGCGTTGGAGTGGACCGAGCGGGCGCTGGCGCGCGATCCGTCGTTCGACTGCGCGGTGCACACCGCCCACCGCCTACGGCACCTGCGCGACGGTGACCTCGCCCACCTTGTCGCGCTCGCCGACTTCGTGCGGGACCACCCGGACGACAGCCACGAGCACGGCGACCTGGCCCAGTGCTGCCGAGGCCGTCCCTGGCTCGGCCAACTCACCCCGGCCGGTGGGCCCCTGGTCGACGCGATGCGCCAGGCGGTGGCCGATGACGAACTTGGTCTCGGCGGTGCCGTACGCCTGCCCGCCGCCGCCCCGCCGAGCGCGGTCGGGACGGCGATCTCCACCGCCCCCGGGCTGCGGATCGAGGTCGTCGGCACGCTGGAGCCCGACCCGCGCGAGCCCCGGCGGGAGACCGCTCAGCGGTTGTGGCACTACGCGGACGCAGTCCCCACACCCGCGCTGGCGGCGCCCTCGGCGACGGCTGTCGAACGGATCGGGCAGATCGCCCACCCGGCGTGGGCGCACCCACCAGCGGCGTACGACGCGGCGGTGGGCCTGGCCGGCCTCGACCTGGGCGACCTGCTCGGTCTGCTGGTGCACCCGCCGGCGGCACCGGCCAACGCGGTGGGTCGGCTGCTGGCGGCCCACGACCCGTCGGTCTGGGTCCGTGGAGTGCAGGTGTGGGCCTGTCTGGGGCTGCTGCACCACCGCACCGACGAGCCGTGGGAGGGCTCGACCCGGCGCCGGGTGCTGCTCGATCTGATCTGGGGCGTCGAGGACTGGGTCACCGAGGCGGCGCTGTTCGCCCTGGTCACCGCCGCCTGGGTGGATCCGACGGTGCGGTCGGACGTGGCCCGGGTGGTGGCGGAGCGGCTGGCCGACGCGGCTGCCGTGGCGCGGAGCCGACCGGTCCCGATCGCCGCCTCGCTCGCTCACCTGGCACTCGCCGCCCCGCAGTTGGATCCGGCGACGGCGGCACTGGCCACCGAACTGCTGGCCACTCACTCCCCGCGGCTTCCCCGCCCCCGCAACCCTCTACGCCGGCTCTGGCAACGCCTGCTCCGCCGCTGACTCCCACCACCCCGCGATCTTGCACTTACTGTCGCCGTTTTGTCGGAAACAGTGCTTATGCACGCGCACAAAGTGCAAGATCGCGGAGGTTCGTGGGTCAGGCGACCGGGGCCTTGCCGAGGGCGACCTCGGCGTCCTCCTCCGGGGTGGCCTGCGGCGGCGCCTCGTTCGCGGTGCGCAGCGGGATCTCCTTGATGAACCAGGCGAGCACCGGGATCACGATGGTGAACAGCACCGCCCAGAGGAAGACGTGCGAGATGGCGTCGGACAGACCACCGAGCACCGCCTCGCGCGCCTGGGCGGGCAGTTCCTTGAGCTTCTCCAGGTCCATCCCGGAGCCGCCGGACTCGCCACCGAAGGCCCGACCGCCCTCGGAGCTGGCCAGCCGGCTGGCGAAGATCGCGCCGAACAACGAGATGCCGAACGAGCCGCCGATCGACCGGAAGAAGGTGGCCGCGCCGCTGGCCGCGCCGAGGTCCTTCTGCTCGACGCTGTTCTGCGCGATCAGCATCGACGTCTGCATGAGGAAGCCCATGCCGACGCCGAGCACGATCATGTAGAGCGAGGACATCAGCTTGCTGGTGTCGGTGTCGAGCATGGACAGCAGCGCCATGCCCGCCGTCATCGTCACGCCACCGATGATCGGGTACGCCCGGTACCTGCCGTTGCGGGTGATCGCCCGGCCGATGACCAGCGAGACGACAAGCATGCCGAACATCAACGGCAGCAGCAGCAGACCACTGTTGGTGGCCGACGCCCCCTGCACCGTCTGCTGGTAGAGCGGCAGGAAGTTCATCGCGCCGAACATCGCGAAGCCGAGCAGGAAGCCGATCACCGAGATCAGCGCGAAGTTGCGGTTGGCGAAGAGCGCCAGCGGCAGGATCGGCTCCTGGACACGGCGTTCCACAAGGCCGAACGCCGCCAACGAGAGGAGAGCCAGCACGGCCAGGCCGAGGATCGGCAGTGACACCCAGTCGTACTCGTTGCCACCCCAGGTGGTGATGAGCACGATCGCTGTGATGCCGACCGAGAGCAGCCCGGCGCCGAGCCAGTCGATCCGGTGCTCGGTGCGGTACTTCGGCAGGTGCATGGTGGTGATCAGCACGAGCAGCGCGATTCCGCCCAGCGGCAGGTTCACGTAGAACGCCCAGCGCCACGAGAGGTGGTCGGTGATGAACCCGCCGGCCAGCGGGCCGGCGACCATGGCGATGGCCATGATGCCGGCGATCATGCCCTGGTAGCGCCCGCGCTCGCGGGGCGGGACCAGGTCACCGATGATCGCCATCACGCCGACCATGAGGCCGCCGGCGCCGAGGCCCTGCACGGCCCGGAAGGCGATGAGCTGGACCATGCCGTCCTCTGGGCCGCCGAGCATCCCGGAGCCGGCCATGCCACAGAGGGCGGAGCCGACCAGGAAGACGACGACCGAGGTCAGGAACACCGACTTGCGGCCGTAGAGGTCACCGAGCTTGCCCCAGATCGGGGTGGAGACGGTGGTGCCCAGGACGTACGCGGTAACCACCCAGGTGAAGTGGTTGAGCCCGCCGAACTCGCCGACGATCCGCGGTAACGCGGTGCTGACGATCATATTGTCGAGCATCGCGAGCATCATCGCGATCATCAGCCCGAACAGCACGACCCTGATGTTGTTGGGTCGCGTGCCGGCCTGGGTTGCCTGAGTCATGGGTAAGCTCCCCCCGAAGATTGCCGTACTTACTTGCCGCCCGGCTAGTCACCTTACTAGCCGCACGGTAAGTTGGGTACAAGCAACGGTCAAGCCATTTGGAGGGTGTGCGTGAGCGAGAGCACAGGCGGCGGAACGCGGGAACGGATCAAGGCCGTCGCGCTCGAACTCTTCACCGAGCAGGGGTACGAGAAGACCTCGCTCCGGGAAATCGCCGAGCGCCTCAATGTCACCAAGGCCGCGCTCTACTACCACTTCAAAAGCAAGGACGACATCGTCGCCAGCTTCGTCGAGGACCGGCTGGAGGGGATGGACGCGCTGATCGCCTGGGCCGCCACCCAGCCCGCCACCCTGGCCACCCGGCGCGAGCTGATCTCCCGGTACGCCGACACGATGTTCGACGGCACTCAGCCGTCGGTGATGCGCTTCTTCGAGCAGAACCAGACGGCACTCAAGAGCCTCTCCTCCGGGCAGAAGATGCGCGGTCGGATGTTGGAGCTGGCCGACGCCCTCTGCCGGGGCGACGACTCCCCCGCCGCCCAACTGCGCGCCGCGCTGTCAATCTTCGCGGTGCACACCAGCTGGTTCGCGGTCCGCGCGCCGCACATCAGCGACGACGAACGCCGCAAGCTCGCCCTGGAGGTCGCCGACGAGCTGCTGGCCGCCATCGGCACGCAGCCCAACGCCTGACCGGGCGTGATCGTGGCGGCCCCGGGCTCGTCGATCGCCGGCTCAGCCGCGCGTCAGCTCCAGCCGAAGGCCGAGCAGGTCCACACCCGGCAGCGGTGACCAGTCCTTCTCCGGCGAACGGACGAAACCGCGCCGCGAGTAGAGCCGATGCGCCGGATCGGCCATCCCGGCCCGGACGCAGATCGCCACCGCCGTGCAACCCAACTCGGTCGCCCGATCGACGCACGCCTCGACCAGTGCGGCACCCACACCCCGCCCCTGAGCGCCCGGGTCGACAGCGAGCATCCGGAACTCCGCCTCGCCCGGCCCGGCCAACTCGGCGAACGGGGTGCCCGGCAGCACGAACGTGACCGAGCCGAGCACCGCCCCGGTCACCTCGTCGACAGCGATCAGCACCTCGCCGCTGGCGGCTCGGGTCGACACGTCGGCCAGCACCTCGCCGTACCCGTGTTCGCCCTTGAGCTGGCCGTCCGCCTCGTACGCGGCCACTGTCAGCCGGGCCACCGCCGGGAAGTCGGCCGACTCGGCCGCACGGACCCGCAACCCGGTCAAGCGATCACCGCGATCAGGTCACCGTCCTGCACGACGTCGCCCTCGTTGACGACGAGCTGCTGGAGCACACCATCGGACTCGGCGACGACCGGGATCTCCATCTTCATCGACTCAAGGATCACCAGGGTGTCGCCCTCGGTCACCGTGTCACCCGCCGTGGCAACGACCTTCCAGACGTTGGCCACCATCTCGGCGCGGATCTCCTCGGCCATGTCCAGGCCCTCCCTTTTCGCGACGTGCCTGCCGACGTATCCAATCATGCGTCGACCGGCGGTGGGCGCGCAGCGGCACAGCCGGGATGACAGGCCCGCCCTGGGGAAGGCGGCGGGTGTCGACCGCACTACCATCAGCGGGTCGGACCCGACGCCGGACCGCCGGTGGCCGCATCCGCGCCGAGGTCGTGCGCAGGACGGATCCGACCCATCACGAGGAGGTCAGCATGGCGAAGAAGTCCCGGAAGAAGAAGGCTCGTAAGAAGAGCGCCGCGAACCACGGCAAGCGTCCCAACTCCTGAACGGGTCGACGGGCCGACTGCCCGTCGCCGCTCAGCCGGCCGAGGCCGGGTACACCGGTGGCCCGGGTCGACATCGACCCGGGCCACCGGTCTTGCCAGTTGGTGCCGACGCTCGATCGGCCACCTCGAACACTCAGTCGGCCAGCTCACGAGAGTCGCTGGTCTCGAAGACCACCAGCTCGGTGAGCTTGACCCGCAGCCGCTCACGCAGCTGATCCGGCGCTGTCTCGTTGCCACAGCAACGCGCCACCAGCGCCCGTACCTCCTGCTCCAGCCCGTACTCGCGCAGGCAGGGCCCGCACTCGTCCAGGTGGTGCCGGATCAGCGAGCGGCGCTCGTCGGCGCACTCCAGATCCAGGTAGAGATACACCTCCGCGAGCACTTCGCGGCAGTCCGTCTCGTGCGGCTCCCCACAGCTCACGTCACACCTCCCGGCCGGCAGCGGCGGTCGAGCCCTTCGCCGAGCGGGCCGCACTGAAGCCCCGCTCCCCCGCGTAGCGCTCGAGCAGCTTGCGCAGATTACGACGGCCCCGGTGCAGACGCGACATCACGGTGCCGATCGGCGTGCCCATGATGTCCGCGACCTCCTTGTAGGAGAAGCCCTCGACATCGGTGAGGTAGACGGCCAGGCGGAACTCCTCCGGCAACTGCTGGAGGGCCTCCTTGACGTCACTGTCCGGCAGCCGGTCCAGTGCCTCGGTCTCGGCCGAGCGCAACCCGCTGGAGGTGTGCGACTCGGCCTCGGCGAGCTGCCAGTCGGTGATCTCCTCGGTGGGCGCCTGGATCGGCTGGCGCTGCCGCTTGCGGTAGGAGTTGATGTAGGTGTTGGTCAGGATCCGGTAGAGCCAGGCCTTGAGGTTCGTGCCCTGCTCGAACTGGTGGAAGGCCGCGTACGCCTTCAGGTACGTCTCCTGGACCAGGTCCTCGGCATCCGCCGGGTTGCGTGTCATCCGCAGCCCAGCAGCGTAGAGCTGATCGACGAATGGCATCGCGTCCCGCTCGAATCGGGCCCTGCGCTCGTCCGTCTTCTCGGTGGTCAACCGCACATCCCCTCGCGTCGGATGCTTTCCCGCCGAGGATACGCGCACGGACCTGCCCGCAGATTCACTTCCGGCCGGTGTGCCCGTGCTCACCGCACCCACCGCGCCCGGTCCCGCCGTCGCGGGCCACTCCGGGCCATCCAGCAGCCGCTTCAGCTGCCGGGCGTCCCGCTCGTCCCGTTCCAGGCTTCGTGTCTCGGTTGGCACCGGTCACCCCCCTCGCAGAAAAGTCGTCCGGGGGTAGTAACGCGAGATGACCACTGGGGCATTCCGGCCGGTCCTCCCCGTTCCTGGTCCCGGCCCCGACGGCGGCCGGCGCTGGGACCAGGAAGGGCCTGGGAGGACTGGTGTCACCGGCCCTGCTCGGGCCGGCGGCACCAACGGATGCAACGACCCGTGCCCGCACCGGAAACGGTCGTCCCGGCGAGCCGGCCGCGACGGATCAGCTGGCCGCCCAGCCGTGGGCGGACAGCCAGTCGCGCACGGCGGCGGCGGTGCCGGCCGGATCGCGGCGCAGGTCGTGCGTCTCACCGGGACGGCTCACCACCTGCACGGCCGGTCCCGGCTCCGGCGTCCCGAACGGATCCCGGTCGCCGTTGACGACAAGCGTCGGCAGGCCGGTGCCCAGTTCGGCGGCGCGCGAGCGTTCCGGCCGGCCGGGCGGGTGCAGTGGAAAGGCCAACGCGACCACACCCACCGCGCCCACCGCACGGGCCGTCCGACAGGCCACCCGTGCGCCGCTGGAACGCCCACCGACCACCACCGTCGGCACGCCCGCGTGCCGGTCACGCAGCTCGGCGAGCACCGCCGCCCAGGCCTCGTCGAGGTGACCTGCCGGTGCCGGCGCACGTCGACCGGCGACCCGGTAGGGCTGCGTCACCCGGACCACCGCCAGGCCGGCCGCCACCGACGCGTCCCGGACCGCGAGCAGGTCGGGCGCGTCGACGCTGCCGCCCCCGCCGTGCCCGAGGACGAGCAGGGCGGTGGCCGGGCGGACCGGCAGGTCGGTGTCGATCAACGCCGGACCACGCGGGGTGTCGATCTCGTTGCTGGCTGGCACCGGCCTATTCTGCGCCGCCGGACGGGCGTCGGGTGCGAACCTGGCCGCCGATCAGCTCAGCGGGACCAGGGCGAGCAGGCGATCGCGCACCGGCGGGCCGGCGTCGTCGATGGCGTCCGGATCGGGTTCGACCTCGCCGCGCCAGGCGACCAGCATCGCCCGTCGTTCCCGTGGCGTGGTGCCACCCCACACGCCGTGGCAGTCACCGACGTCGAGGGCCCAGGCCAGGCAGGACCCCTGTACGTCGCAACTGCGACACAGCGCGACGGCGGCGTCCGCCGGCTCGTTCGGTGCCGGAAAGAATGTCTCCGGATCGACGCTCTGGCAGGTTCCCCTGGTGCGCCATGCGTCGTCCTGCCGCCGTTCTCGCACGGCCCGCAGCAGTCGCGGATCTCGCCGCGCCGCCGCCACCTCGTGCGGGCGCGGCATACGTGCCCGTGTCATCCACCCACCTCCCCCGTGGGACCGGCAAAAGCTGTGGACGTCGTCCGCCCCGTGCGGACCGACAGCCACTACCGGCGCTGTGTTCTATCGCACTTCGCAACACCGGGACAAGGGTCTGCCGGGAACATGACTGAACAGCCAGGAGACGAATCGCTCGGAACCCTGGCAAATCGGCGGCCGACAATGCACGGCAGCGTCAGAACAGGGTCAGCTCCTGCGGTGACACAGTCGGCGCCACCGCCACCCGCGCGGTCAGCTGTGGCCCGTCGTTACGAACGTCTCCCACCGCCGCACCCACCGGGCGGATCTCCAACCCCGCCAACTGCTCCGCCGACGCCGGAGCGAGCAACCGCTCCGGCTCGTCCGTCGGCCCGAGCCACGACGACCACCGCTCGGGTGGCAGCAACACCGGCATCCGGTCGTGCACCTCGGCGAGGTCGCCGAGCGCCGCGGTGGTCAGCACGCTGAACGTGAGCCGGGTCTCGGCGTCGGACTCCCAGACCGACCAGATGCCGGCCAGCGCGAGCACCGAGCGGTCCCGAGGAGTCATGAAGTACGGCTGTCGCCCGCCGTCGGGCAGCCGGACCCACTCGTACCAGCCGTCGGCCGGGACCAGGCACCGGCGACGGGAGAACGAACCGGCGTACGCCCGACTGGTGGCCACCGTCTCCGCCCGCGCGTTGATCATCCGGGCGGCTCCCGAGGCGGACCGGGACCAGTGCGGCAGCAGACCCCAGCGACCGACGCAGAGGCTGCGGTGCCCCTCCGGACTGACCCGGACCAGCGGCACCGGATCGGTCGGCGCGACGTTGTGGTCAGCCCGGACCCGGCCGTCGGAGTCGTCGGACGACTCGAACAGCGCGCTCAGCTCGCCGGAGCTCCGGGTCGTCGCGTACCTGCCGCACATGGGGCACACGCTAACGCGTCGGAGGCCCCGTCGGCTGTCCCGCCAACCGGGAGTACGAGTGCCGGGCACCGCCGCCCATCCGCCGACACGGCAGAATGTAACCGTGGGCAACCTGACCGCGACCCGGCCGCCGCAGCCGTGGACCGCACCGACCGCATCCGACCCGGTGGCGGCGACGCTGCGCCTGCCCGGTTCCAAATCGATGACCGCCCGGGCCCTGGTGCTCAGCGCGCTTGCCGCCGGCCCGTCGACCCTGGCCCGGCCACTGCGCGCCCGCGACACCGAGTTGATGGCCGCCGGCCTGCGGGCGATGGGCGCGCACGTCTCGATCAGCGACGACGAGAGCTGGCTGGTCCGACCGCACCCGCTGGCCGGCCCCGCCCACGTCGACGTCGGGCTGGCCGGCACCGTGATGCGATTCGTGCCACCGGTGGCGGGCCTGGCCGACGGGCAGGTCACCTTCGACGGTGACCCGTACGTGCGCACCCGCCCGCTCGGCCCGCTGGTCGGCGCGCTGCGCTCGCTGGGCGTCCGGATCGACGTCACCGGCGCCGGCAGCCTGCCGCTGACGGTGCTCGGCACCGGTGGGGTCACCGGCGGCGAGGTGGTGCTCGACGCGTCCGTGTCCAGCCAGTTCGTCTCCGCGTTGTTGCTTGCCGCCCCGCGCTTCGACAGGGGCGTCGTGGTCCGCCACGTCGGCCCGCCGGTGCCCTCCGCGCCGCACCTACGGATGACTGTGCGGATGTTGCGGGCCGCCGGCGCGGCGGTCGACGACAGCACCCCCGACGTCTGGGCCGTCGAGCCCGGCCCGCTCACCGGGCGCGGCTGGGACATCGAACCCGACCTCTCCGGCGCGGTGCCGTTCTTCGCGGCCGCCCTGGTCACCGGCGGCGAGGTCACCTTGCAGGGTTGGCCGCACAGCAGCGCGCAGCCGGTCGAGAAACTCCGCTCGCTGCTCCAGCGGATGGGCGGCGAGGTCACCCTCTCCACGAACGGGCTGACAGTCCGTGGCACCGGCGTGGTGCACGGTCTGACCGCCGACCTCTCCGACGTGGGCGAGTTGACCCTCGTGCTGACCGCGCTGGCCATGCTGGCCGACTCGCCGTCGGTCTTCACCGGTGTCGGGCACATCCGTGGCCACGAGACCGACCGGCTCGCCGCGCTCGCGCGCGAGTTCGGCGGGCTCGGGGCGGACATCACCGAGACACCGGACGGGTTGGAGATCCGGCCCCGACCGCTGCGCGGCGGCGTCTTCCGCACCTACCACGACCACCGGATGGCCCACGCCGCAGCGGTGGCCGGGCTGGCCGTCCCCGGCATCGAGGTCGACGACGTGGGGTGTACCTCCAAGACCATGCCCGAGTTCCCGGCACTATGGTCAGCGATGGTGACCGGCAAGAGCTGACGCGAGAAGAGGACAGGTCCTGGCGACCAAGCGGCGGGAGTACGACGAGGACGACGTGCGGGTCCGGCCCGGAAAGTCGTCGCGCCCGCGTACGCGCACCCGCCCCCAGCACAACGACGCGGTGGACGGCTTCGTCATCGCCGTCGACCGGGGGCGCTACCAGTGCGTGCTGGCCGGGGCCGAGCGCGGCGTGGTGGGGGCCGAGCTGCCCACTGTGACCGCGATGCGGGCCCGCGAGCTGGGCCGCAAGTCGGTGGTGGTGGGTGACCGGGTCAGCCTGGTCGGGGACACGTCCGGCGCGGAGGGCGCTCTCGCCCGCATCGTCCGGATCGCCGAACGCCGCTCGGTGCTGCGCCGTACCGCAGACGACGACGAGACCACCGCCGAGGGTCGACTGGAACGGGTAGTGGTGGCCAACGCGGACCAGTTGGTGATCGTGAGCGCGTTGGCCGACCCACCGCCGCGCACCGGGTTCATCGACCGTTGCCTGGTGGCCGCGTACGACGCGGACGTCGAGCCGCTGCTCTGCCTCACGAAGGCCGACCTGGCCGGGCCGGAGGAGGTGCTCGGCTACTACACCGAGCTGGAGCTGCCGTACGTGCTCAACCGCCCCGACTCCGACCTCGACGCGCTCCGTTCGCTGCTCAGTGGCAAGGTATCGGTGCTGGTCGGGCACTCCGGGGTGGGCAAGTCGACGCTGGTCAACCGCCTCGTTCCGGATGCGCTGCGCGCCGTCGGCGTGGTCAGCGCGATCGGCCGGGGTCGGCACACCTCGACCAGCGCGGTGGCGCTGCGGCTGCCACCGGTACCCGGGATCGACACCGACCCGGGCTGGATCATCGACACCCCCGGGATCCGCAGCTTCGGGCTGGCGCACGTCTCCGCCGACAGCCTGCTGCACGGCTTCCCGGACCTGGTCGAGGGCACCGTCGACTGCCCACCGAACTGCCCCCACACCGCCGATGAGGCCGACTGTGGGCTGGACGCCTGGGTGGCCGCCGGTAAGGCCGACCCGCGCCGGCTGGCGTCGTACCGTCGGTTGCTCGCCTCTCGGGCCGGCGAGGGTGACTCGCGCGGCGACAACGACCAGCGCGGTCCCGGCGAGGGTGACCGGCGCGGCCCCGACGAGTGACCCGACGGGCGTGGGCTAGGTTGCCGGCATGACCGGGTACGCCGACGACCTCGCCCTCGCCCACCTGCTCGCCGATCGGGCCGACGCCATTGCCACGGCCCGGTTCCGCGCGCTCGACCTGCGGGTCGAGGCGAAACCCGACCTGACCCCGGTCTCCGACGCGGACACCGCAGTGGAGCGGGAGATCCGCGCCCTGCTGGCCGAGCACCGACCGGCCGACGGGCTGCTCGGTGAGGAGTACGGCGCGCAGTCGTCCGCCGACCCGAACGGCCGCCGGTGGATCATCGATCCGATCGACGGCACCAAGAACTTCGTCCGCGGCGTGCCGATCTGGGCCACCCTGATCGCGCTCTACGACGGCGATCGACCGGCGGTCGGCGTGGTCTCCGCACCAGCGCTCGGACGACGCTGGTGGGCCAGCGCGGGTGCGGGCGCGTACGCCGGGCCGGGCCCCACGGCCGGCGAGCGGATCGGCGTGTCAGCGGTGCGTGGGATCGCGGACGCCAGCTTCTGCTACTCGTCACTGAACGGGTGGGAGCAAGCCGGGCGGCTCGACGCAGTGCTCGACCTGATGCGGGACAGCTGGCGCAACAGGGCGTACGGCGACTTCTACGGCTACATGCTGTTGGCCGAGGGGGCACTGGACGTGATGGCCGAGCCGGAGTTGTCACTGTGGGACGTGGCGGCGCTGGTGCCGATCATCACGGAGGCGGGTGGCACTGTCACGGATCTGGCCGGAGAACCGGCCCCCGCCGGCGCTCCGGGCACCGACAGCAGCGTGGTGGCCACCAACGGTGTACTGCACGCCGACATCCTCGTCCGCCTCAATCGACCAGCCGAGCGCTGACCCCCGGCAACCTCTATCCTCGCCAGGTGGTCTCCTCCGGTTGGTGCTTTCTCGCGGCGATGATCGTCGCGTACGGCTTCGCCAACCTGCTCCAGTCGGTGGCGGCGGCCCGCACCACTGTCCACCACACCTTCGATCCGGGCCTGCTGCTGCGCCTCGCCGGGCACCGGACGTATCTGGTCGGTCTCGGCTGTCAGATCGGCGGTTTCGTGCTCGCCTTCCTGGCCCGGCGGGACCTGCCGCTGTTCCTCGTGCAGGCCAGCGTGGCCGCCGGGCTCGGGGTGACCGCCATCCTCGGGGTGCTGGTGCTGAAGTGGCGGCTGCCGGCGGCGGAGGTGGTGCTGCTGGCGCTGCTCTTCGCCGGGATCACCGCATTGGTGCTGTCCGCCCGGCCGGCGCCGTCGAAGCAGCTCGGCACCGCCGGCTCGATCGCCCTGCTGGTGGCGTTGGGCGTGATAGCGGTGCTCGGCTTCTTTGCCGTCCGGCTGCACGGGGCACCGGGTTCGGTGGCCCTCGGCTCACTGGCCGGGCTGGCGTTCAGCTCGGCCGCGGTCGCCGCCCGGCCACTGGCATCCGCGCCGTCCGCCGAGGCGTTCCTCGCCGACCCGCTGTTCTACCTGCTGATCGCCCACTCGATAGTGGGTCAGCTGCTGCTCGGTCTGGCCATGCAGCGCGGCTCGACGACCGCCGCTGTCGCCGCGATGGACGCCGCCGGGGCGGTGCCGGCCGCGATCGTCGGCCTGCTGCTGCTCAACGACAAGATCTGGCCGGGGCGGGAGTGGCTGGCCGCTGTCGGCTTCCTGGTGACCCTGGCCGCGGTGATCGGCCTGACCCGGTACGCCGAACCGCAGCAACACCGCTCGGTGGCACGCCGTCGGGACCCCGCCATGGTCGGTGCCGGCCGGCCGGGCTGACCGTCCGGCACGCACCACAACAGAGCTGCCGGCTTAGGCCTCGACCGGCTTGCGGCGACTTACCACCCGTTCGTAGAGGCGCTCCAACGCACCGGCGGTCCGTTCCCAGGTGTAGCTGCTGCGCACCCGGTCCACCGCGGCGTGCCCGTACGCGAACCGACCGGCGTTGTCGGCGAGCAGCCGGCGCAGCGACACTCCGAGTGCCCGTACGTCACCGGGGGGCACCAGGCGGCCGGTGACCTCGTCGACGACGGCGTCCGCCAGGCCGCCCATCGCGTAACCGATCACCGGCACCCCGCAGGCCATCGCCTCCAGCGAGACCCGACCGGCCGAAGAGTAGTGCGGCGTGCAGGCGACCACGTCCGCCGACCGGTACCAGGTGGCCATCTGGTCGTGCGGCACCGCCCCGACGAGCCGGACCTGGTCGACGACGCCGAGCTGTTCGGCCAGCTCGCGAAGCCGTCGTGTCTCGGCGTGGTTGGCCAACTGGTCGGCCGGCGGCCCACCGGCGATCACCAACTCGGCGTCACCGACCAGCCGCATCGCCCGGATCAGGTCCTCCTGGCCGTGCCCGGCGGCCAGCGAGCCCACCGAGAGGATGCGGGGCCGCTGTTCGCGCGGTGCTGCCTCGCCATCGGGATGGAACAGGTCGATGTCGACGCCGGCCGGCACCAACGCGACCGAGCTGCGTTGCAGACCCATCCGGGTCAGCTCGTCGACCTCGTCGTTGGACTGGGCCACGGCGATGTCGACAGCCCGGGTCAACGCGCGCTCCAGTGTGATCCGCTGGCCCGGCCCGTCGTAGTGGCCGCCCAGGTGGCGCAGCTGCTCGATGCCGAGCGAGTGGAACGTCTGCACCACCGGAATGTCGGTCTCCCGAACGGCGTGCGCGGCGGCCAGGCCACCGACCCAGTAGTGCCCGTGCACCACCTCGGGCCGCCAGGAACCCGACCACTCGTCGGCCAGCCAGCGGCCGACCTCGGTCACGTACGGGATCAGCTCGACGGTGGGAAGTGGGGTGGGCGGGCCGGCGGGCACCTGGTGCACCTGGTAGCCGTCGACGTTCACAGCCGCCGGCAGTGCCGGGTCGTCCCGGCGCACGTAGAGCCGTACGTCATGGCCTCGCTCGGCCAGCTCGGCGGCGACCCTCGCTGTGTGCTGTCGGGTGCCGACCGGCGGGCCGTCGGCGTGGCGGTAGGAACTGGCGTGCGCGCAGACGAGGCCGACGCGCATGGGTCACCTCCCTGCGATCTTTCCTCGGCGGTGGTCCTCCCGGTCGAGCGTCCCATTAACCCCGCGGGGCTGAGCCGAAACCTGGCAGATCAGGAAGAGTCCGCGCGAGTGCCACCGACACTTGCGCCACGGCAAGCACACGCGACACGCGACGGCACGCTTCGACGATGATCGACAAGCCATCGTCGGTGTGACCAGGCCCGGCCGGGGGTACCGCTCAGGAATGCCGCTGACCCGCAGTCTCGACGATTCGACCGTGGTGATCACCGGCGCGTCCAGCGGGATCGGCACGGCGACCGCGTACGCGTTGGCCCGCCGGGGTGCCGCCGTCGTGCTGGCCGCCCGCAGCGAGCCGGCCCTGCTACAGGTCGCGCAGCACTGCCGGGAGTTGGGCGGCCGGGCGCTTGTCGTACCGACCGACGTCACCGAGTTGGAGTCGGTGCGGCGGCTGGCCGAGCAGGCGGCGGCCGAGTTCGGCCGGATCGACGCCTGGGTGAACAACGCCGCGGTGAGCGCCGTGGGCCTGTTCGACGAGATCCCGGTCGCCGAGTTCCGCCGGGTGCTGGAGGTCAACCTGCTCGGGGCGGTGCACGGAATCAAGGCGGCACTGCCCTACCTGGGCGCCGCCGGTGGTGGTGTGCTGGTCAACAACGCCTCGGTGCTGGCCGAGGTGGCCATGCCGTACCAGTCGGCGTACAACGCCTCCAAGCACGGCATCCGCGGGCTGGCCGACACCGTCCGACAGGAGTTGCGGGTCACCGGTCGCGGTCACATCTCCGTCTGCACGGTGCTACCAGCCACGATCGACACCCCGTTCTTCCGGCACACCGGCAACCACAGCGGTCGGGAGCTGATGCCGCCTCCTCCGATCTACCCGCCGGAGGTGGTCGCCGAGACCATCGTCCGGCTGCTGCGCCGGCCTCGCCGCGAGGCGTACGCCGGGGGCGCGGCCCGACTTATCGGCCTGCAGTGGCGGCTGGCGCCCGCGCTGGTCGAGCGCACCCTCGGCTGGTACGCCCACCGCACCCAGTTCGGCCCGGGGGCCCGGGTGGACAGCAGCGGCAACGTGTTCCACCCCGATGCTCAGGCGCGTCAGGACGGCGACTGGCACGGTCGACGGCGACAGTTGGTGCGGATGACCGCCGCGTTCGGGCTGGCCGCCGCCGGCACCGCTGTCGGCACCCTGGCGGCCATCAACCGCCGCTCCCGGTCGGACCGCTGATGGCCGATGTCGAACGCCCGAATGCGCTTACCGTCACCGGCGCGCACAATGGGGCGATCATGTCGAGCTGTCTCGTGGAAATCGACGAGTCGTCAGCGGTGGTCCGGCTGACCGGTGTGCTCGATGCCGCCGGCGCCGAGGCGGTACGCGGGGCGCTGCTCGCCCGTCTGCTGGCCCGGCCCGGCCCGGTGGTGGCCGACGTGACCGGCCTGCGCGTCGTCGACCCGGCCGGGCGCGGCGTCTTCGCCGACGTACGCCGGGAGGTCGCCGACTGGCCCGCAGCGGACCTGCTGCTGTGTGACCCGGCGGTCGACGGGCCTGCCCATCCGGACGCCGCGCTCGCCGGGGTGCCGGCCTGGCCGACGCTCGACGGGGCGCTGGCTGCTGTGGCGGCGACACCACTGGCGGCGGTGCTCACCGCCGACCTGGCTCCGGCGGTGGGAGCCGCCCGGCAGGCGCGCGAGCTGGTCACCACCGGTTGCGAGCGCTGGGGCATGCCGACGCTCACCGACCCGGCGTGCATCGCGATCACCGAGATGGTCAACAACGTGGTGGCGCACGCCCGGACCCCGATGACCGTTCGGCTGGCACCTCGGGAGACCACCCTGCACCTGGCGGTTCACGACCACTCCCCGCGTCAGCCGACGTTCCCCGGGATCTCCCCGCCGACCCGGATCGGCGGCCGGGGCCTGCTGCTGATCGACACCGTGACCCGCCGCTGGGGCAGCAGCGCCGTACCGGACGGCAAGGTCGTCTGGTGTGTGCTGCACCCCGACGACGAGGCCGCCTGACGGGGCTTTCGCCATCGACGCCCGGTTCGGCGACGTACCGCCGGAGCCCGCCCGGTTATGGCGGCAGGGCAGCGGGTAGTGATCAGACATGCGCGACAACGAGTACCCGACCCCCCTGTCCGACACCGAGGCGCAAGGGCTGCCCGACACCGCCGATGACGACTCGACCGCCAACGACGACGTCCTGACCGGGCGCGAGGCGGACGGCCCGGACCCGGCCCAACTGCCCGGCGATCGGACGCCGGTGGCGGTGGACCGGTTCGGAACGACCGCCGAGGAGCAGCTCGACGGTGAGTCGCTTGACTACAAGCTCGACCGCGAGGTCTACGAGCGCCCGGCGGACGACCCGCTGGCCGGCACCATCGACCCGAAGATCGCCTTCGAGGCGGACAACCTGGAAGCCGCGGCGGAGGCTCAGCTGGACGCCGACGTGATGGATCCCGGGCCGACCTCGGACCCGAACTCGCCGGTCTCGCTCTACGACCACGGTCAGCTCGGCACGGTGGCCGACGCCACAGTAGGCCGGCTGGTGGAACCGGACGAGGGGTCGCACACCGACCAGGAGACCGACTCGGTGGCGTACGACGCCGGATCGGCAGGGGGCGGGGCGACGGCCGAGGAGCTGGCCATCCACGAGACGGAGCCGCCGCGCTCGGTCTGACGTCCGCTCAGTCGTCCAGACCGCGTTCGATGGCGTACCGGGTCAGCTCGACCCGGTTGTGCAGTTGCAGCTTGCCCAGGGTGTTCTGCACGTGGTTCTGCACAGTGCGGTGCGACAGGCCGAGTCGCTGGGCGATCTGCTTGTACGACATCCCCTTCGCCACCAGCCGCAGCACCTCCGTCTCCCGTTCGGTGAGCTGGGGCGTCGCGGGTTCGGCAGCGCCGGCCGGGCCGGTCCCCCGCCCCGGTCCGGCGGCCAGCCGGCGGTACTCGCCGAGCACCAGGCCGGCCAGTCCGGGGGTGAAGACCGCGTCGCCGGCCGCGGTGCGGTGCACCGCCTCCAGGAACTCGGCGGGCGCTGTCGACTTCACCAGGTAACCGGTGGCCCCGGCCTTGACCGCGTCGAGCACGCTCTGCTGTTCGCCGCTGGCGCTGAGCATCAGCACCCGTACGGCGGGCAGTGCCGCGCGCAATCCCAGGATCACCTCGACGCCGGAGATATCGGGTAGTTGCAGGTCGAGGACGACGACGTCGGGCCGGGCGGCGGCGGCCACCCGGATGGCCTGTCGTCCCTCGCCGCTGGTCGCCACCACCAGGAAACCGGCCTCGGTCAGGTCGCGGGCCACGCCCTCCCGCCACATCGGATGGTCGTCCACCACCATCACCCGGATCGGGTTCGCCGCTGTCACCTCGGCACGCTCAGCTCGATCTCGGTGCCCGCCTCGGGGGCGGACACGATCCGAACCGTGCCGCCCACATCGGCCACCCGGCCCCGGATCGACTGGGTCACGCCGAGTCGACCCTGGGCCGCCGCCTCGTCCAGCCGACCGTCCGGGATACCAGGCCCCTCGTCGCGGATCGACACGGTCACCGTCGCCCCCTCGTCCTCGATCAGCACCCAGGCCCGCCCGCCGGCGTGCCGCCCCACGTTGTCCAGGGCCGCGCCGGTCGCGGCGGCCAACTCTCCGGCCACCCGTCGGGGCAGCGGCACCGGGGTGGCCGGGGCGGAGAGCGCCACCGCCGCCGAGGCGTACCGGCCGAGCAGGGTCCGCAGGTCCACCGCCTCGCCGCCGTCCGGGAGGCTCGCGGCGGCCGGGCCGGCGCCGGCGATCAACGCCCGCAGGGCAACCTCCTGCTCGCCGGCCAGCCGGGCCAGCTCACCGGCCTCCCCGGGCAGGTCGGCGCCGCGCCGCTGCACCAGCGCCAGCACCTGGAGCACCGAGTCGTGAATGTCCCGGGCCAGCCGCTCCCGCTCCCGGGTGGCGGCCTCCAACTCCACAGCGCGCTGCAATCGCTCCTCGGCGCTCGCCGCGAGCCGGGCCACGTGCCCGACCACCACCCCGGCGAGCAGCATCAGGATCACCCCGGTGAACGAGGACTGGCCGATCCGCTCCCGGGTGGCCAGGTCCGCGCCAGCGACAAGCAGCGCGGCGACGGTGCCCCGCCGCCGGCCGCCGGAGACGGCCCAGGCCAGCACCGGGCCGGCCATCCAGGCCACCCCCAGGGTGGGTACGCCATGGGTGAGCGCCGTCCGGCCGACCACCCAGGGGGTGGCCAGCACGATGGCAACTACCACACCGAGGTCGGCCAGCAGCAGCGGCCAGCGCCGCCAGGCCGGTCGGGCGTACCCGATCGCCGTCGCGCCGGTCCAGGCGATCATCAGCAGGATCAGGGCGCCGACGGCGTACGGGTGGGCGTACCGGTCGGCGTCGCGCACCGCGAGCGCGCAGACGTACGCCAGGGAGGCCAGCCTGAACACGGTCAGCGCACGCCACAGCGGCACCTCGAACCCACCCGGCGGCGACGGCATGGCGGTCAGGATGCCACAACCGAGCCGGCGCACGGCGAGCAGCGAGTGCGGTTCGGGAAACCCTGACGTACGGTGGAAAAGCCGCGAATTACTCCGAGATGTGCCGCCGGGACGGGCCCATGACGAACGCAGATCCGCACGCACCGCGTACGGTTGTGCCCATCGAACCTGCCCTCCTGATCGCCGAAGCCTTTGACCAGGCCCAGGTGACCGAGATTCGACACTCGGTCACCTCCTGCGCGCATGCCTCGGGTCTCAGCGGCCAACGGCTGGACGACTTCGTGCTCGCGATCAACGAATTGATCACCAACGCGGTACGGCACGGCGGTGGGCGCGGCTGGCTGCGGCTCTGGCACGAGTCCGGTGTGCTGGTCTGCGAGGTCGCCGATCACGGGCACGGGATCAGCCCGCAACGGCTGGGCGACCGCAGTCGGCCCGCCCCGGACACCGCCGGCGGCTGGGGCCTCTGGCTGGCCCGTGAGCTGACCGACGCGATGGAGGTGGCCACCGGCACCGCCGGCACCACAGTCCGCATCACGACGGGCCTAACCACCCAAAACCCCACCCCGCGCTAACCCCGAGCACCCCTCCCCCTCAGCGCGCGATCTTGCACTTACTGTCCCGACGAATCGCCCGAAACCACTCATTCCGACGACACAAAGTGCAAGATCGCGCGGTAAGGGCGCGGGGGTGGATCAGGCGAAGAGGGCGGAGACGGATTCTCCGTTGTGGATTCGGCGCGTCGCCTCGGCCAGGGCTGGTGCCACCGACAGGACCTGCAACTTGGGGACCCGCTTGTCGGCCGGGATGGGCACCGTGTTGGTACAGACGATCTCCAGGACGCCGTCCTGGTCGCTGAGCCGCTGCAACGCGTCGCCGGAGAAGAGGCCGTGCGTGCAGGCGAGCCGGATCGACCGGACCTTCAGGCCGCGCAGATGCTCCATCAGCTCGACCACGGTGCTGCCCTTGGCGATCTCGTCGTCCAGCACGATGACGTCCCGGTCCGCCACCTCGCCGATCACCGCGCTGATCTTGACCAGGTCGTCGCTGAACCGCTGCTTCGCCCCGGCCGCGACCGGCGTGCCGAGCAGCCGGGCGAAGGCCGCAGCCTCCTTGGCGTTGCCCAGGTCGGGCGAGACCACCACCGTGTTGCTGAGGTCGTAGCGCCGGAAGTGGGTGGCCAGTTCCCGCAGCGCGTGCAGGTGGTCCACCGGGACGCTGAAGAAGCCGTGCACCTGCGGCGAGTGCAGGGTCATGGCGAGCACCCGGTCCGCACCGGCCGAGGTGAGCAGGTCAGCGACGAGCCGTGCGCCGATCGAGATCCGTGGCGCGTCCTTCTTGTCCGACCGGGCGTACGCGTAGTGCGGCAGCACCACGGTGATCCGACCGGCGGAGGCGCCCCGGGCGGCGTCGATCATCAGCAGCAGCTCGACCAGGTGCTCCTGCACCGGCGGCACCAACGGCTGGATCAGGAAGACGTCCCGCTCCCGGCAGTTGGCCTGTAACTGGACTTCCAGACAGTCGTTCGCGAACCGGGAGACGCGCACCGGATGCAGCGGCACCCCCAGGTGGGCGCAGATCTCGGCAGCCAGGTCGGGATGGGCGGTTCCACTGAAAACTGCGATGTCGCGCACGTTCGCACATCGTAGGGGAAGCCGACGCCCGCCGACGGCGGCGGGCCGGAACCCGTGATGACGCCTGTCGCGCCGCGCCGCCGTCCGGGTACGGTGCTGCGGTGACCCCCCAGTACGTCGCCGCCATCGACCAGGGCACCACCTCCTCGCGGTGCATCGTCTTCGACCGGGCCGGGGACATCGTCGCCGTGGCCCAGCGCGAGCACCGGCAGATCTTCCCCCGACCGGGGTGGGTGGAGCACGACGCCGAGGAGATCTGGGACAACGTCGAGCAGGTGGTCACCGAGGCGCTGCGGGCCGCCGGCACCGACGCGTCCGGGCTGGCCGCGGTCGGCATCACCAACCAGCGGGAGACGACTGTCGTCTGGGACCGGGCCACCGGCCGCCCGGTGGCCAACGCCATCGTCTGGCAGGACACCCGGACCGGGCCGCTGCTGCGCGAGCTTGCTTCGGCGTACGGCGAGGAGCGGTTCCGGGCCCGCACGGGCCTGCCGCTGGCCACCTACTTCGCCGGGCCGAAGCTGCGCTGGCTGCTCGACGAGGTCGACGGCCTGCGCGAGCGCGCCGAGCGCGGCGAGGTGCTCTTCGGCACCATGGACAGCTGGCTGATCTGGAAGCTGACCGGCGAGCACGTCACCGACGTGACAAACGCCAGCCGGACCATGTTGATGGACCTCACGACCCTGGACTGGGCTCCGGAGCTGCTGGACGCGGTGGGTGTTCCGGCGGCGATGCTGCCGGAGATCCGCTGCTCCGCCGAGGTCTACGGCACGGCCGGCGGGGTGCTCGCCGGGGTGCCGGTGGCCAGTGCGCTCGGCGACCAGCAGGCCGCCCTGTTCGGGCAGACCTGCTTTCAGCCGGGTGAGGCGAAGTGCACCTACGGCACCGGCAGCTTCCTGCTGCTCAACACCGGCGCCAGCCCGGTCCCGTCGACGCACGGCCTGCTCACCACGGTCGCCTACCGGATCAAGGACCAACCACCGGCGTACGCCCTCGAAGGCGCCATCGCGGTCACCGGCTCGCTGGTGCAGTGGCTGCGCGACAACCTCGGCCTGATCTCCACGGCCGCCGAGGTGGAGGAATTGGCCAGCACCGTTGACGACAACGGCGGCTGCTACGTGGTGCCGGCGTTCTCGGGGCTGTTCGCCCCGCACTGGCGCAGCGACGCCCGCGGGGTGATCGCCGGCCTGACCGGTTACATCACCAAGGGGCACCTGGCGCGGGCGGTGCTGGAGGCGTCGGCGTGGCAGACCCGCGAGGTGGTCGACGCGATGAACGCCGACTCGGATGTGGCGCTGCGCCGTCTCCGGGTGGACGGCGGGATGACAGCGAACGGTCTGCTCATGCAGTTCCTCGCCGATGTGCTCGACGTGCCGGTGGTCCGTTCCCGGATCACCGAGACCACCTGCCTGGGCGCCGCGTACGCGGCCGGTCTGGCGGTCGGCTTCTGGCCGGACCTGGCCACCCTGCGGGCGCAGTGGCGCTCCGACGCGCAGTGGGAGCCGGCCATGGCCCCGGACCTGCGCGAGAAGGAGCTGCGCCAGTGGCGCAAGGCCGTGCAGCGCACCCTCGACTGGGTTGAGTGAGCGCCGCCGCGGCGGTCACTCCCAGCGGTTGCCGGTGAGCCTCTCGTAGACGTCGATGTAGCGAGCCCGGGTCGCCTCGACCACCTCGGCCGGCATGTCCGGGGCGGGGGCCTGCTTGTTCCAGCCGCTGCCGGTGGCCCAGTCCCGCACGTACTGCTTGTCGTAGGAGAACTGCACCCGGCCCGGCTGGTACGACTCGGCCGGCCAGAATCGCGACGAGTCGGAGGTGAGCAGTTCGTCGGCGAGGACCAGGGTGCCGTCCGGCGCCCAACCCAGCTCGATCTTGGTGTCGGCGACCAGGATGCCCCGGTCGGCGGCCAACTCGGCGCCGCGCCGGTAGATGTCGATGGTGATCTGCCGGAGCCGCTCGGCGGTGGCCTGACCCACCTTGTCCACCACGTCGTCGTACGTGATCGGCTCGTCGTGCTCGCCCGCCGGGGCCTTGCTCGACGGCGTGAAGATCGGCTCGGGCAGGATCGACGCCTCGCCGAGCCCTCGCGGCAGTGGCACGCCGGAGACCGCGCCGGTCTGCTCATACTCCCGCAGGCCGCCGCCGGTCAGGTAACCGCGGGCGACGCACTCGACCGGGACCATGTCCAGTCGCTGGCAGCGGATGGCCCGCCCGGCGAACTCGGCGGGCACGTCGGTGGCCGAGATGACGTGGTTCGGCACGATGTCGGCGAGCTGCTCGAACCACCAGAGCGAGAGCGCGGTCAGCAGTCGGCCCTTGTCCGGGATCGGCGTCGGCAGCGCCACGTCGTAGATCGAGATGCGATCCGAGGCCACCAGGATCAGGTCGTCGCCGTCGGCGTAGACGTCCCGGACCTTGCCCGAGTGCAGAAGTTCCACGCGCCCTAGTACACCACGCGACATTGGAGGGGCCTGATTCGACCACCCAGCCGAGGGTGACCGGACGGACGTTGACACCTTCGTGTGCTGCCTGCGTGAATGGTCCGACCGCCACCCCCGTAGGTCCAGGAGAGCCCCGTGCCCGTTGTTCGACAGCAGCTCGACCGCCTCGGCGCCGACCCGGGCCGGCGCCGACTGCTCGGCGCGCTGTTCGGCGCACCTCTGCTCGCGTCCGGCGGGCTGGCGGGGTGCAGCGACGGCGCCGCCACCTCGACCCAGGACGGGCCCGTCGAGCTGTCGGTCTTCTGGTGGGGTGGCACCAAGCGGGCCGAGCTCACCGAGAAGGCGCTGCGGCTCTACTCGGATCGCAACCCCCGGGTCACCTTCCGGGTCACCTGGCAGGGCGCCGACGGCTACTACGACCGGCTGGCCACCCAGGCGGGCGGCGGCAACGTACCGGACCTGATCCAGATCGACGACGCCATGCTGACCGAGTACAGCCAACGTCAGGTCATCCTCGACCTCACCGATCATCACCTGGATCTTCGGGGCCTGCCGGAGGGTCTGATCCGCTACGGCACCGTGGAGGGGCGGACGATGGCGGTGGCCGCCGGGCAGACCCACGCCGCTGTGGTGTTCAACCGGGATCTGCTGCGGGAGCTGGAGATGCCGGAGCCCCGCGCCGGGATGACCTGGGCCGACTACATCTCCTGGGCCACGCAGGTCACCGAGGCCAGCAACCGCCGGGTGGCCGGCACCATGGACGGGTCGGGCGACTACCGGGCGCTCTGGCTCTGGCTGCGGTCGCAGGGCGGCGAGTTCTACCGGGGCAACCAGCTCGGCTTCGGCGCGGACGAGCTGATCGCGTGGTTCGAGTTGTGGCAGCGGGCCCGCCGGGGCCGAGCCACGCCGAGCGCGGCCCTGGTCGAGCAGGCCGACAGCGGCGAGCCGGCCAGGCAGCTGGTGGTGAGCGGGGTGACGGCGGCGTCCTTCGCCTGGTCGCACCAGCTACCGGAGCTGCAACGGCTCACCGAGTCCGAGTTGGGCATCGTCGGCGTGCCCGGCCCGCCGGGGGCTCAGTGGGCGCGAGCGTCGATGTACTGGGCAGCGTTCCGGGGCACCCGCCACCCGGAAACGGTCGCCGACGTGATCAACTTTCTGACCACAAATGGTGAGGTTGGCGCGATTCTGGGCCACGAGCGCGGGCTGAACGCCAGTGCCGCGGTGCGCCGCTACGCCGAGGGCAGCATCACCGACCCGGCCCAGCGACGTGCCGCCGAGTTCGGCGCCAGCATCGCCGATCTGCTCGGGCCGGCGCCGGCGCCGCCGCCCAAGGGGCACGCCAAGGTGCGCACCCTGCTGGTCACCGCCGCCGAGCGCATCCGCGTCAAGCGCGACGGCACCCGCGAGGCCACCGCGCGCTTCCTGTCCCAGGCCATCGCGGCCCTGGCGGTGTGAGCACCGGCGGCCGGCTCGAAGCCGGCCGCTGGTGACCCGCCGACGCCTCGGGCCCGGTCAGCGCGGGGGGCCACCCCGGCGGTTGCGCATCAGACGCAACACCAGGAACACGACGATCGCGACCACCACCAGGCAGCAGAGCAGCGGAAGCACCCCGAAGCCGCTGCGGCCTCGCCGACGGGCGGCCTCCACCACGAGTTCGCCGGTGCCCGTGGACGCCCAGGCCGCGACCGGCACGAAGACCGCCAGTACGACCGCACCGAAGACCGCGCTCAGGCGGCCCCACCACTTACCGAATGAAGACATGTGCCCATCCTCGCCGAAGGGCGCAACCTCGGCACGTCGGTCCACGCCGAATCACGGGACCGGATGGTCCGAAAGCTCCCCGGGCGGTGCGCAACGCGCTAGCAACATCCCGGCAAAGATGATGATCTTTACATGAATCTCTCGAGGTGATCGGATTCGCCTCATGCTCAACTCTGTAGACAGTGCGCGGATCTCTCGCACCCGAAGATCTGCGGCGGCAGCGGTCGGCGTCACAGTCGTCGCCGCTCTCCTCACCCCCACGGCGGCGCACGGCGCCCCGCCACCCCCACCGCCGCCGACGAGACCCGCTCCGAGTGGCAGCGCGGACCGCACCCCCGTCACTGTCACGCTGATCACCGGCGACCAGGTGACGGTGACCCCGGGCGTCCACGGCGCAGCCGGATCGGTGGACGTCAAGCGCGCCCCGGGCGCCACCGGCTCCGTACGCGTCTCGACGGAGGGCCAGGACACCTACGTGTACCCGGACGAGGCGCTGCCGTACCTCGCCACCGGTCGACTCGACAAGCAACTGTTCGACGTCACCCAGCTCATCGCCCAGGGCTACGACGACGCGCGGACCGCCGAACTCCCCCTGATCGTCACCCGCACGACGGGATCGGCGAAGCTCAGGACCGGCACCACCCTGCCGGGCGCGCGGACCACGATGGAGCTCCCCTCCGTCAGTGGTGAGGCGATCCGCACCCGCCGATCGCAGGCCGCGAACTTCTGGTCGGCCCTCACCAGTGGACAGTCGCCGACCGGCCGCAGCGCTGCCACCCCGGCACCCTCCTTCGCGGCCGGCGTCGACAAGGTGTGGCTCGACGGCAAGGCGAAGGCCACCCTGGCCGACACCACCGCCCAGGTCGGCGCCCCCGCGGCGTGGGCCGCTGGTGGCACCGGCAGCGGTGTCCGGGTCGCCGTCCTGGACAGCGGGGTGGACACCACCCACCCGGATCTCGCCGACCAGGTGGTGGCCTCCCGGAGCTTCATCCCCGGCCAGGACGTGATCGACCGCAACGGGCACGGCACCCACACCGCCTCCACCGTCGCCGGGACGGGCGCCGCCTCCGGCGGCAAGGAACGGGGCGTGGCCCCCGACGCCGACCTGGTGATCGGCAAGGTCCTCGACGAGTACGGCAGCGGGTCCATCTCGGGGATCATCGCGGGCATGGAGTGGGCGGCACGGGCCGAGCACGCCAAAGTGATCAACATGAGCCTCGGCGTGAGCGCCTGGCACACCCAGGACGACCCGCTGAGCCAGGCCGTCAACCAGCTGACCGCCGAGACGGGTGCGCTCTTCGTCGTGGCCGCCGGCAACAGCGGACCAGACCCGTACACCCTCGGTGCGCCGGGCACCGCTGACGCCGCGCTGACCATCGGCGCGGTGGACACCTCCGACCACCTGGCGGGCTTCTCCAGCGGCGGGCCCCGGATGAACGACGAGGCCCTCAAGCCCGACATGACCGCTCCCGGGGTGGACGTGCTGGCGGCGCGCTCGCAGCACATTCCCTGGGGTGAGGGCTACTACTACGCCGACAGTGGCACCTCGATGGCTGCGCCGCACGTCGCCGGGGCGGCCGCCCTGCTGGTGCAGAAGCACCCGACGTGGAGCGCGCGGCAGATCAAGGACGCGCTGATGAGCACCAGCGTCCGCACTCCCGACTACGACGCCTACCAGGCCGGTAGCGGTCGGTTGAACGTCGCCGCCGCCTACCACCAGGACCAGATCACCGCGTCCGGGTCGGTGGACGCCGGACTCGTCGGCTGGGCCACCACACCACAGCCCATCACGCGGACGATCACCTACACCAACACCACTGACAGCCCGATCGCGTTGGCGCTCTCCGTCGACCACGGCGCCGCCCCGGCGCAGACGTTCACGGCAACCGCCGACCGCGTCACGGTGCCCGCTCGGGCCAGCGCGACGGTAGACGTCGTGGTGGCCCCGGCCGGCCTTTCCGCCGGCAGGTACTCCGCCCAGGTCACGGCCCGCTTCGCCGCCGGCGAGGTGCACACGGCCGTCGGGGTCGCCGTCGAGTCCAGGAAGTACGACCTCACCATCCACCTGAAGGACCGCGCCGGCCGGCCCATGAGCGGTGAGGTCGAGGTCGTCAACGCCGAGACCGGCTCCGCCTTCATGTGGGTGCCGGACGGAAAGCTCACCGCCCGCCTGGCGCCCGGCTCCTACACAGTCGTCACGGCGGCGGACGTGGAGGGTCTGCACGGGCCCCGCTCCCTCGGGCTCGCGATGCTGACCGTTCCCGAGGTGGACCTGACGACCAACCGGGTCGTGGAACTCGACGCCGCGCGGGCCCGCCAGGTGAAGGTGGCGACACCCCAGCCGACCGCCGTCGTCAACAGCAGAATCGACGTCTACCGCTCCTTCACCTCGAGCGAGCCGACGCCCACCGACTGGAGCGCCCTGCGCGAGACGTTCTGGCCGGGTGCCGCCTACGACAGCCTGTGGGCCCTGCCGACCGGGGACAAGGTGCGCAAGGGCAGCTTCGTCTTCACCACCCGGATCCGCGCCGCGCAGACGCCACTGGCAATCAGCTACCACGGCCGGCAGCTCGGCGACCCGCTCGCGCAGCCCGGTTCCCCGCCGCTGCCCGACGGCACCTCGCGCCTGGACGCCGTCTTCGCGGGCGTCGGCGGCACCGCCGACTACGCCGGCGTCTCCGCCCGTGGCAAGGCCGTGGTCGTCCGCGGCAACGACTCGGTGACCCCCACTGACCAGGCGACGGCGGCGCACACCGCCGGTGCGGCGATGCTCGTCGTGGTCAACGACCGTGCGGGTCGCAAGAGCGACTGGTACGGCAACCCCGACGCCATGACGACCGGACCGGTCCCGGTGGCCTCGGTGACGATGGACGAGGGCGAGGCGTTGATCCAGAAGATCACCGCCGCGGGCCGCACCCCGGTGCGACTGGTAGTGGCCGCCCACCCCAGGGCGAAGTACCTGTACGACCTGGTGGACTACCACAGTGGCGGGGTGCCGAAGGACCCGTCCGCCAATACCGACCCGCGCAACCTCGCCCGGATCGATCTCACCTTCTCCCCGCCTCCGGGGAAGCAGTCCAGCGAGACCCGGATGGACTTCCCGCCGTACGAGTACGCGGCGGCACGGCCGTTCCCGTTCGAGCCGGTCGCGCCGGGGCCGCGTACCGACTGGGTCTCTGCGGGTGGCGGCATCAAGTGGATGCAGTACGCCGACGTCGCCGACTGGGCACGGTCCAACACGGAGGCCATCGCGTACCGGCCGGGCAGCGTCCAGAAGGACCGCTGGTTCGGGCCCATCACCCGGCCTCGGCTGCTCAGCACCGAGATCCCGTTCCGTGGTGAGACCGCCATGAGCGCCTACATCCAGGGGTTCGGCGACGCGGGCGCCGCACACAGCGGCGGGGCGAGCATGTCGCAGATCGCCACGTTCTATCAGGGCGACAAGCAGCTGACCCAGTTCGACGGCTGGCCGGAGGTCGGCGCGGGTGACCTGTCGCCGGAGAAGCTGCCGTACCGACTGGTCGTCGAGACCACTGGCAAGCCCGAGTTCAGCCCGTACTCGACCGCCACGCACACCGAGTGGAGCTTCGTCTCCGGCGGCAGCACCGAGGTGCAGGCCATCCCGCTGGTCCAACTGGACTACGGAACGGACGTGGACTTCGCGGGTCGGACGAAGCGCCGAACCGATTTCTCGATCACGCCCGTGGTGGTGGGCAGCACCGCGGCTCGGGACGCCGTGTCGTCACTTCAGCTGGAGATCTCCTATGACGACGGGGCGACCTGGCAGCGGCAGGCCCTGCGGGAGAAGAAGGGAACCTGGCAGACGTCGCTGAACGCACCGCACCGGGCCGACTTCGTGTCGATCCGGGTCACCGCCAAGCAGCGCAACGGCGGCGGCGTCACCCAGACCGTCACCCGGGCCTTCGGCCTGCGGTAGAACCCGCCGGGGGTCGGCGCCGACGAGGTGCCGGCCCCTCCGGGCCTCTCATTTCCGACAACGGCACCAAACAAGTCCGGCCCCCACAGTGTGGGGGCCGGACTCATATCACTTTCAGTGGTAGCGGGGACAGGATTTGAACCTGCGACCTCTGGGTTATGAGCCCAGCGAGCTACCGAGCTGCTCCACCCCGCGTCGACTGGTTAAGACTAACTCACCCGTTCCGGGCGATGATCAGTGGGGTCGCCATCCGCTGTGGCCGGCACCCCGGAATGTCGAAAGCCCGCCTCCGGCGAACCGGAGACGGGCTTCGAACTGGTGTTTCTCTCGTAGCGGGGACAGGATTTGAACCTGCGACCTCTGGGTTATGAGCCCAGCGAGCTACCGAGCTGCTCCACCCCGCGTCGGCTCGCTAACCGTAGCGCACCGACCCGGGACACCGCAAAGCGACTCCGATACCACCGACACGGACAGCTCTGACCTGGTCGTAGTCAGTCGAGCCAGTTCTCGATCGCCGCGACCGCCCGTCGACTGTCAGCATCGACCTGGGACCGAACGACCGCCGTGTGCTCCCAACCCTGCTCCCAGAGCACCGTCACCACATCGCCGACCCGGACCGCCCGGATCAGCCGAACCTCCTCCGTACCCGGCTCGCCCATCCCGTCCGGCATCGGCGCCCGCATCTCGAACAGCACCGACCCGTCCCCGTACGCCCCCGAGGCCAGCAGCCGCTGTCGCCACGTCCTGTTGTCGTCGGACAGCTTCTGGTCGGGGCAGCCGCGCACGGCCTGCCGCAGTTCCCGCAACGCGTCGTCGGCGCGGCCTGCCCGGTAGATGGTGATGGTGTGCCGGTAGCTGCCGTCCGGCACGTGCCCCGTCGGCGTCTCCGCCAACTTGTAGGCCAGGTAGCGACCACGGCGTTGGACCATTGCCGAGTCGCTGGGCAGGGGCGTCCCGCACAGCGTCGGCAGTGCCGGACCCTCCCCCGAGGATTCCAGTCCGGTCCGGTTCGGGGCCGCCAGCACGAAGAAGGCGCGGTCCGGGATCGAGGTGGGCGGCCGAGGTGCCGCGGATCCGGTGGCCGGCTGCGACGGCGTACCGCTCGGGCTGGTCCGCGACGGCGGCGGGGACGACGGTGTCGACGCCGGGGTCGGCGTCGGTGACGGTCGTGAGGTCGCGGTCGCCCCGGTCGGCAGCGGGCCGGGGATGTCGGCGGGCGGTGGCAGCGGTGCGGAGCCGTCCGCCGGGTACGCCAGTCGGCCACCGACGGCGACCCCGCCCACGAGAAGCGCCACCGCGAGCGTCGAACCGGCTACCCGGGCTCGGGCCCGCCGGTCGGCGAACCGCCGAAGTGACTCGGGATGGGTCAGCTCGTGCCCGTCCGCGACGGTGCTGAGCGACCGGTACAGGTCAGAGAGTTCAACTGACATCGTTCGCCTCCAACTCCACTGCGCTGAGGTCGGGCAGCAGCGCGGCCAGCCGGGACCGACCTCGGGACAGCCAGGACTTCACGGTGCCGACCGGGACGTCCGTCTCCCGGGCGATCTCCTCGACGGACATGTCGAAGAGGTAGTGCAGGGCCAGCGCCTGCCGGTGCTTGGCGGGCAACTGCCGGAGCGCTCCGACCAGGAGCACCCCGTCCTCGCTGGGCGGGGGTGCGACCGCCGGCGGTCCGGTACGGCTCAGCACCACCCGCCAGCGGTGCAGGCGCCGCCAGCGGTCGGTGGCCAGCCGGGCCACCACGAGCCGCAGCCACGCCTCCGGCGCCGGATGCGACGACAGTCGCCCCCACTGCCGCCAGGCCCGGGTGTACGCCTCCTGCACCAGGTCCTGCGCCTCACTGTGGTCGCCAGCGACCGCATAGCCGTACCGCAGCGTCCGCCGGGCGGTGCTGCGGTAGAAGTCATCGAAGCTCTGCGCGTCCCGCACGACTGTTCCCCCTCGTCCCCACCCCGTTGCATTGAGGACGGCGGACCGGCGCCGCAGGTTGCGGGCGCGGAGGGTGCTGTCGGTGACGTGACAGATACGCACAGATCAGACAACGGCCGAGCCCCCGCCGTTCGGACCTGATGCGGTCCGAGCGACGGGGGCTCGGGGAGAAACTGCTGGCGGTGGCGGGTCAGCCTCCGGCACTCGGGCTGGCACCCGGCGCACCAGCGGCCTGCTGCGCCTGCTGGAACGCGGTGAGCGCCTCGTCGAGGGCCTTCAGCGCACGCCCGTACCGCTCGAAGTCGCCTGACGTCTGCGCGGCCCGGACCTCGGTGATCGCGGTCTGCACTCGGTCGGCGGCGGCAGCCAGGTCACCGGTCGGCGGTGGCGTGCCGGCGCTCGGGGTCGGCGTTGGCGCCGCCGTCCCCGAAGGCGTCGGAGTCGGCGTCGGCGTCGTCGGGTTGCCCCCGGTCGTCGGCGGCGGCGAAGTGCCCTGCCCGGCCTTCTTACCCTGCTCGACCAGCTGCTTGATGCCGTCGTTGATGTTGTCGGCGAGCGCCACGAAGGAGCCGCCGTCACCGTACGAGAGCAGCACCTTCTGCAACAGCGGGTACGCGTCCTGCTGGTTGCTCTTCACGTAGACCGGCTCGACGTAGAGCATCCCGTCGGCGAAGGGCAACGAGAGCAAGTTGCCGTACTGCACCTGCGCCTGGTTGCTGGAGAGCAGGTTGAGCTGCTGACGGATGTTCGCGTTGTTGGTCATCTGCTGGTGCACCTGCACCGGGCCGGAGATCCGGGTCTGATCCGGCAACTCCAGCACCTCCAGCCGGGGCTGCCCGTCGACGTACGACCCGGAGATCAGCGCGGCGAGGTTCTGCCGGCCGTTCGGGGTGACCGCCGAGGTGAGCTGGAACCGGGGGCTCTCCTGTCCGGGGAACTGGGTGAACAGGTAGTACGGAGGCTGCTTCTGACCGCTGTCCGGGGCGTCCGGCACGTTGGGCACCTGCCAGAAGTCCTGTGCGGAGTAGAAGTCACCCGGGTTCGTCACGTGGAACTTGGTGAGCAGGTTGCGCTGCACCTTGAACATGTCCGCCGGGTAGCGCAGGTGCTCGCTCAGCTCGACCGGGATCTCCGCCTTCGGCAGCACCAGGTCGCCGCCGAACGCCTTGTTCCACGCCTTGAGCACCGGGTCGGTGTCGTCGTACTCGTAGAGCTTCACAGTGCCGTCGTACGCGTCGACCGTGGCCTTCACCGAGTTGCGCATGTAGTTGACGTCTTCGCGGGCCAACTGGAAGGTGCCCCGGTTGGTCAACTCGTCGGTGGTCTCGGTCTGCAGGTTGACCTTCTCCGCGTACGGGTAGGAGGCCGCAGTGGTGTAGCCGTCCACGATCCACTGCACCCGACCGTCGACCACCGCCGGGTACGGGTCGCCGTCCAGGGTGAGGAACGGCGCGACCTTCTCCACCCGGTCGCGCGGGTTACGCACGTAGAGCAGCTTGGAGTCCTTGTTGACCGCCTCGGAGAGCAGGAAGTTCGACTCCTGCTCCTTGATGGAGTACAGCAGTCGCCGGGTGAAGGAGCCGATCTCCACGCCGCCCTCACCGGTGTAGGTGTAGGACTCGCCGCCGCCCTCACCGACCGGCCTGTCGAACTCGGCCTTCTTGTTCGGGTCGGACTGCCCGACGATGGCGTAGTCGTCGGCCGCCATCCGCTCGCCGTAGTAGATGCGCGGCTGCTTGGCCGGGATCTGCTCGGTCTGGGAGGAGCACGCCTCCTGGGTCTTCTCGCCGAGGAAGCCGGAGACGAAGAACGGCTGCCCACCGCAGACGACCTGGTTGGCCGGGGCGGCCACCAGCCCGTACCCGTGGGTGTAGACGGTGTGCCTGTTGATCCAGGTGTTCTGCTGGTCGGTCAGCTCGCCGTAGTTGATCTCCCGGACGCCGACCACGTAGTCGGAGACCTTGCCGTTCACCCCGTACCTGTCGATGTCCAGCTTCGGACCGAAGTCGTAGAAGCCACGCACCTGCTGGAGCTGGGTGTACGTCTCGCTGACCAACTGCGGGTCGAGCAGCCGCACGTTCGACACCACAGAGGTGTCGGTGGCCAGGTTCCCCGGTGGGGTGAGGTTGTTCGCCGCGTACGGGGTCGTCTCGGTGGCCCCCAACCCGAACGCCGCCCGCGTCGCGTCGATGCTGCGCTGGATGTACGGCGCTTCCTTGTCCTTGGCGCTCGGCTTGACCTCGAAGGTCTGCACCGCCCAGGGGTAGATGCCGCCGATGGCCACCGCGGACACGCCGAGCAGCGCCAGCGAGATCCCCGGCCAGACCAGGTTGCGCATCCAGGCGTTGGAGAACACGAGGATCGCGATGGCGACCACGATCGAGATGTAGGCGAGGATCTCCTTCGCCGGCAGCAACGCGTTGACATCGGCGTAGCCGGCACCGTACAACTTGGCGCCCTCGTTGTACTCCAGCAGCATGGCCCGCCGGTCCAACACGTACGCGATCGCCTTCAACAGCACGAAGACCGCGACCAGGGTGCTCAGGTGCGCGCGGGCCGCGTTGCTCATCCGGTCGCCGACGCCCTGCAGGCGGACCCCGCCGAAGAGGTAGTGCACCGCCAGCGCGCCGATCACGGCCAGCACCACAGCGGTGAAGGCGACCCCGAGCAGGTAACGCCAGAACGGCAGTTGGAAGACGTAGAAGCCGATGTCGACACCGAACTCCGGGTCCTTGATGCCGAAGTCACCGCCGTTGCGGAACAGCAGCCACTGGTTCCACCGGTTCTGCGCGGAGAGACCGGCGAAGAGCCCGACAACAGCGGCGGTCAGCGAGATCCAGGTGCCGAGACGCGGGCTGAGCACCATGCGGTAGCGCTCCAGCGTCGCCTGCTCCACCGAGTGCGGACGCAGTCGCGGGCGCAACCGGTAGGCCAGCCAGAGGTTGCCGCCGACGATCAGCGCCATGCCGAGGCCGATGGCGAGGAAGAGCACCAGCCGGGTGAGCAGGACGCCGGTGAAGACCTCGGTGTAGCGAACCTCGTCGAACCAGAGCCAGTCGGTCCACGCCTGGACACCCCAGCCGAGCAGGGTGAAGAGCACGAACACCCCGACCAGGACCGCGATGGTGACGCGCCCGCGCCGGCTCATCCTCGGGAGGGGGCTGCTGCTACGCATGACCACTGTTGGCTCCGCACGCTCGATATGATCGGCTCCGACCAGGCACCCAGAGTACGGGGTGTTCCTGAGCGTGGCGGGGCACGGTCACACCGGTCAGCAACGCGTCGGCTGACCACCCGCCCGCAACGTCTCCAGAGCGGTCATCGCCTCGTCCAACGAGCCCACCCGCAACAGCGGCAGATCGGGCTGCGGGTTGCGGACCGCCTCGGCGCAGTTGTCCGCCGGCACCAGGAAGACCTTCGCCCCGGCGCGCTTGGCGCCGACCAGCTTCTGGGCGATCCCGCCGATCGGGCCGACGGCGCCCTCGTCGTCGATGGTGCCGGTACCGGCGATGATCTGGCCGCCGGTGAGGTCGGCCGGGGTCAACTTGTCCACGATCCCCAGGGCGAACATCAGCCCGGCGCTCGGCCCACCGATGTCCCCCAGGTCGATGCCGAGCGTGAACGGGTGGGGCTGCTGCTGATCGATCTCGACACCGATCCGCGGTCGGCCGTCCTGCTCCTGACTGGTTACCGTCGCGGTGGCCGGCACGCCGTCACGGGTGTAGCCGATGGTCAACGCCGTGCCCGCCGGCTTGGCCCGGACCAGCTCGGTGACCTTCGCGGCCACCGGCACCGGCTGGCCGTCCACCGAGGTGATCACATCGCCGGCCTTCAGCGCCCCGGCCGCCGGGCCGTCCCCGGCCACCGTCTTGATCACCACCTGCACCGGAAAGCCCAACTCCCGCAGCGCGGCGGTCTCCGCGCTGGTCTGCGACGCCTTGAAGTCCTCGGCGTTGCGCTGCTCGACCTGCTCCGTCGACTCCCCCGGCGGGTAGACCAGCTCACGCGGCACCACCGCCTCGTCGTCGGAGAACCAACCAGCTATCGCCCCTCGCAACCGCACAGTGGGCTGCACCCCCACCGTTGTCAGCCGCAACTGGCCGGCCGAGGTCGAGGTCTCCCGACCGGAGACCTGGATGACCTCTTTACCGTCGGTCGTGCCGAGGGTGTTGACAGTCGGCCCCGGGCCCAGCACCACGTACGGAATCGGTACCCGGAGCACCCCGATGCTCAGCAGGGCGGTGAACAGGGCACCGAGCAGGACCGTCAGGCCACGACGTCTCATGCCGCAGAGCGTACCGACCGGCTGCGGGTCACCCGCCGGATGCGCCACGCGACTTCGCCCTCAGCGCAACGCCAGCGGCGGCTACCTGGGGCGCGGTCCGCGTACCGTAGATGTCGTGCCTGATATTCCGTTCGGTTTCGCGCTCCCGGGTGGGCAGCCACCAGACCCCAACGATCCCGCGCAGATGCAGCAGTTCATGTCGCAGTTGCAGCACCTGCTCTCCGCTCCGGGCAGTGGGCCGGTCAACTGGGACCTGGCCCGGCAGGTAGCAGCCAGCCAGCTCGCGGCCGCCGGTGACCCGGCGGTGTCGATGTACGAGCGCAACGCGGTCGAGGAGGCGCTGCGCCTCGCCGACCTGTGGTTGGAGCCCGCCTCGGCGTGGCCCTCCGGTATCCAGAACCCCGTTGCGTGGAACCGCAACGAGTGGATCTTCAAGACACTGGACGTGTGGCGCAAGCTGTGCGACCCGGTCGCCAGCCGGATGGTCGGCGCGATGGGCGACCTGGTGCCACCCGAGGCGCGCGCCCAGCTCGGCCCGATGCAGTCGATGGTGGCCTCCCTCGGTGGCGCGCTGTTCGGCGGTCAGCTGGGCCAGGCCCTCGGTTCGCTCGCCGCGGAGGTGCTCTCCGCCGGCGACATCGGGCTGCCGCTCGGCCCGGCCGGCACTGCCGCGCTGATCCCCGCCAACATCCGGGCGTACGGCGAGGGCCTGGAACTGCCCGAGGACGAGGTCCGCCTCTACGTGGCGCTGCGCGAGGCCGCCCACCAGCGGCTGTTCCAGCACGTCCCGTGGCTGCGTGGGCATGTGCTCAGCGCTGTCGAGATGTACGCCTCGGGCATCCGGGTCAACCGGGAGGCGATCGAGGAGGCGATGGGCCGGGTCGACCCGACCGACCCCGAGTCGATGCAGGCGATCGCCCTGGAGGGCATCTTCACCCCGGAGGACACCCCGGCGCAGAAGGCCTCACTGGCCCGCCTGGAGACCGCGCTCGCCCTGGTCGAGGGCTGGGTGTGCCACGTCGTCGACAGCGCCGCCAGCGACCGGCTGCCCAACGTCGTCCGGCTGGGCGAGGCGTTCCGCCGTCGCCGGGCCGCCGGCGGTCCCGCCGAGCAGACCTTCGCCGCGCTGGTCGGTCTGGAACTGCGCCCCCGCCGACTGCGCGAGGCCGCGGCGCTCTGGGCCGCGCTCACCCAGCACCGGGGCATCGAGGGCCGCGACGCCGTCTGGGGCCACCCGGACCTGCTCCCGTCGGACGACGACTTCGCCGACCCGGTCGCCTTCGCGATGAACGACATGGACCTCAGCGAGCTGGACAGCTTCGACTTCTCCGCCCCCGGCGGGGTGGAGGAGAAGGCCCCCGGCCAGTCGGATCAGCCCGGCCCGTCCGACGAGACCGACGGCGAGGGCGACACCAAGTCCTGACGTCCGCGCATCGACGGCCTGCGCCGTGGGTGCCCGCAGATCGACGGCGGGTACCCACGGCGCGTTCGGCGGTGCCGACGGTTCAGGTGGGTCGGCTCGACCCGGAGAGCAGGGCGCGGGTCGCTTCCCAACCCTCGAAGGCCGGGTCCAGCGTGGCCAGGTCGGCCGGGCCGCGCAGTCGCCGCCAGCCGGTGGTGACCGCCACGTCACCCGGGCGCGGGGCGTTGGCGCGCGCCTCGGCCGGCGTCGCCGTGTCCAGTTCCAGCGTCGGCAGCCAGTCCGGCGCGGGCAGTCGTACCGCGACCCCGAGCAGACCGGGGCCGCCGCCCTCGACCGGCGCCACGGCGACCGGCCGACTGGTGAGTGGGCGGAGCAGCTTGCCAACGGTCAGGGCGGGCAGGTCAGGCACGTCACTGACCAGCACTGCCGCCTGGTCGTACCCCTCCAGCGCGGCGAACACGGCGTTAGGCGTCGGCTCGGCCACCTCGTACACCGAAGTGCCGGGCCACACCAGCGCATCGGCCAGGGCCCGGTCAGCCGGGGTCACCGCGACAGCGACCTCCACCTCGTTGAGCGTGGCGAACAGGTCGATTACGTCTTCCGCGAGCGCCGCTCGCCACTGCGCGAGGTCGACGCCGGGCGGCGACCAGTGCACCGGCCCGAGTAACGCCACCACAACCCGTCGCGCCATCCCCCGACCCTAGCGCCCCACCCCACCCAACCACCTCACCCGGCCCGACCCACGACCCGGCGCGGGGCTCAGCGACATGATCGACTCGGTTCCATTGAAGTCGCGGTGTCCGGGAGACTCGGATAGCGCGGTATTCAGGAAGGCGAGTGGATCTCGTCGCGCGGCGTCCAGAGGCTCGGAGCGGGGGTGGATCAGGTGGGGAGCGGCGCGCAGGAGGAGGCAGCGGCGACCCCTTCGAGGTAGCCGCGGGCGCGTTCCGCCTTGGGGTAGCGACCGACCAACGCCCAGAACCGGGCGTTGTGGCTGGGCACGATGAGGTGCGCCAACTCGTGCAGCAACACGTAGTCGATCACCCATTCGGGCATCTCCTGGACGCGGTGTGAGATTCGGATGCTGCGGTCCGCCGGCGTGCAGGAGCCCCACCGACCGTTCTGGTTGGTGACCCATCGGACGCTGGCCGGCACCGCCTTCGCGGCGTATCCGGCGAGATAGAGGTCGATGAGCCGATTGGCCCGAGCCAGCAGCTCGTCGTCGGAGCGGGCGAGGCGGCCCTCCCGGGCGGCGAGCCGGGCGAGCATCCGGTCGACCCACTCGCTCTCCTCGGCACGGGAGAACTGGTCGGGGATGAGGACGACCACTCGCTCACCGTCACGGTACGCAGACACCGTGCGTCGTCGACGCTGACTGCGCCGCACCTCGACGACCGGCTTGCGCGTCCCCGCCATCACTGGCCCGCGCAGCCTCGACTACGTGTCACGAAGGCAAGCTAATGCCCACTGACCAGGGGTCCGCAAGAGTCAACCGCACGACGCGCGCCCGGAAAATGGTGATTGGTCGCCACGCGTCCCGAAAATTTCTTGACCGCAGCGTCATCGCGCCATCTCGTCACCCTTGGTGAACGCCGATGACGCCGGTGCGCGGCACGTCTCCACCGTAGGTGATCACCGCCCCGGATGCCGCCGCGGGGGCACTCGCACGGGTGGCTGTCAGGGTTTGGTCGGCGTGTCCCCGCCAAACTGACTTATCCGACCTATTTCGCCATGCACACTCTCGACGTCGACTTGCTCACAGTGTCGATGCACAGCTGACATGGAACCGCCCAGACCTGGGTAGGGTCCGCGGACCAGCGGTCACGAAGGTGGCCGCGGAGTGAGACCCAGCGCCGGCGCCCCGTGTGGCCCGCCGCCGGGCACCCCGCCGGGACGGCATTGACCGGCGGACGAGACGAGGAGGGCACCGTGGCCGACCAGGCCCAGACGACCTACAACGGTTACTGCGTGAAGTGCAAGGAGAAGCGGGACTTCGAGGGGCACGTCGAGGTCTCGAAGACCGGAATGAACATGGCCAAGGGCAAGTGTCCGGTGTGCGGCACAACAGTGAACCGCATCCTGGGCAAGGCCAAGGTCTGACCCGAACGGGTGAACGGGGGTGGGGTGGCCGGCTGGCCACCCCACCCCCGTTGCCGAATCGGGAGTTCGTGCCACTGCTGCGATGCCCTGTCGGGTGATGCCCTGTCGGGTGACCGACAACAGGCGCGAGGGGCTGTGGAAAACCTGCCAAATCCTGTGGATAGCGCTGGACAGCGGCCTGACCGCCTGTGGACAACGATCGACTGAACGCGAAGATGCGGTCACGATTCGTGACCATGAGTCGCACCGTACTGCCCCGCCCCACCCTGCTGCCCGGCCTCAACCGGCTCTGGCGAGACCGGCACACTCTCCAACTCGGCATCGGCCCTGGGCCGGCCGCCCTACTGGAGTTGGCCAACCCCCGCGCCGCCCACCTGCTCGACCTGCTCGACGGCACCCGCAGCGAGCGGACCGTGGTGACCCAGGCGGCATCCGCCCAGGTCAGTGCCGACGACGCGCGTACCCTGCTCGACACCCTGCGGGCCGCCGGCCTGTTGGTGCCCGCGCACAGCCTGCTCCCCCGCGACCTGACCGGCCCGGTCCGCGCCCGGCTCGCGGCGGAGGCCGGCGCGCTCGCCCTGGCCGCCGCCCGACTGCCCGGCACTCCCGCGCAGGTCCTGCGTAGGCGGCGCGCCGCCCGCGTCCTGCTCACCGGCGCCGGGGCGCTCGGCGGGCCGCTGACGGTGGCGTTGGCCCAGTCCGGCGTGGGGCGGGTGATTCCCCAGCTCACCGGCTCGGTACGCCCCGTCGACCTGATCGGCACTGGCATCCCCGCCGCCGAACTGGGTCGACCGCTCGCACCGGCGGTGCGGGCCGCGGTCGACCGCGTCGCACCGGGCACCGGCACCCGCCCGAGCCGCGCCCTACGGATCGACCTGGTGGTCCAGCTCGGCACGGACCGGCCTCCCGCGCTGCTCGCCGCCGGTCTCGCCCAGCGTCGGCAGCCGCACCTGCTGGTCACACTGCGCGAGGGCGTGCCGGTGATCGGGCCGTTGGTCCGCCCACCCGCCGGGCCCTGCCTGCACTGCGTCGAGCTGCACCGAGCCGACCGCGACCCGGACTGGCCCCGGCTCGCCGCGCAACTCGCCGCCGCCGACCCGGTGGCCGCCGCAACGACCGGCACGCTGCTCGTCGCCTGCGGGTACGCCCTGGCCGAGGCGCTGGCGCAGCTGGACGGCGGCCAGCCGGAGACGCTGGGCAGTGCCATGGAGATCACCGGTGCGGGCCGTTTTCGTCGTCGGGGTTGGCCGCCACACCCGGCGTGTGGGTGCTCGGGAGGCCGAGTGTCCGCACCAGCCCAGCCGCAGAGCAGCAGCGGGGCCCTCCGGTCGGTAACAATGACCGGGTGACCGACATCCCGCGCCGCGCCGTGTCCCGCACCGCCAAGCTCGCCGCCCTGCCGCTCGGCTTCGCCGGCCGGACCGTTCTGGGGATGGGAAAGCGCGTCACCGGGCTGGCCTCCGACGTGATCTCCGCGGAGATTCAGCAGCGCACCGCCGAACAGTTGTTCAGCGTGCTGGGCCAGCTCAAGGGCGGGGCGATGAAGTTCGGTCAGGCACTGTCGGTCTTCGAGGCCGCGTTGCCGGAGGAGATCGCCGCGCCCTACCGGCAGGCGCTGACGAAGTTGCAGGAGGCGGCGCCACCGCTGCCGGTCGCCAGCGTGCACAAGGTGCTGACCGAGCAGCTCGGCCCCGACTGGCGGGACCTTTTCGTCGAGTTCAACGACGTCCCGGCCGCCGCCGCGAGCATCGGCCAGGTTCACCGGGCGCGCTGGCGCGAGCCAGGCTTCGACGAGTCGGGCGAACCGAACAGCCGCGACGTGGCGGTCAAGATCCAGTATCCGGGGGCCGGCGATGCCCTGCTCGCCGACCTCAAGCAGCTCTCCCGCCTGGGCGGAATGTTCCGAGCCATCCAGCCCGGCCTGGACGTCAAGCCGCTCCTGGCCGAGCTGCGCGAACGGATCACCGAGGAGTTGGACTACGAGTTGGAGGCCGAGTCGCAGCGCACCTTCGCCGCCGCGTACGCCGACGACCCGGAGATCTTCATCCCGGAAGTGATCAATGCCTCGCCCCGGGTGCTGGTCACCGAATGGGTGACGGGCACCCCGCTGGCCGACATCATCCGCGAGGGCACCGAGGAGGATCGGGACGAGGCCGGCCGGTTGATGGCCACCCTGCACCTCTCCGCGCCGCAGCGGGCCGGGCTGCTGCACGCCGACCCGCACCCGGGAAACTTTCGGCTGCTGCCCGACGGTCGACTCGGGGTGATCGACTTCGGTGCGGTGGCCCGGATGCCGGAGGGCACCCCGGAGCCGATCGGTCGTATCGCCGCGATGGCCCTGCGCGGCGATGCCGACGAGGTGGTGGCGGGGCTGCGGTCGGAGGGGTTCATCGGCTCGGCCGAGGAGATCGACGCCGAGGGGGTGCTCGACTTCCTCCGCCCCATGTTGGAGCCCATCGCGGCGGACGGCTTCCGGTTCACGCGGGCCTGGCTACGGGCCGAGGCGGGTCGACTGGCCAGTCCTCGCTCCCCCACGTACCAGCTGAGCAAGCGGCTCAACCTGCCCCCGTCGTACCTGCTGATCCACCGGGTGACGCTCGGGTCGATCGGGGTGCTCTGCCAGTTGGAGGCGAAGGCCCCCTACCGGAGCATCCTGGAGCGCTGGCTGCCCGGCTTCGCCCCGGTCGCCTGACCGTCGAGGCGTGACCACGTCGAGGCCCAGGGCGGCTGAACACATGGGGAAGGGCGGGTGCCGGTCGGCACCCGCCCTTCTGCGTGGGGTGGTACTAGAGAACACCCAGGTCGCGAGCCGCCTGGTTGCGGCCGGTCATGGCGACGGTACGGGCGGATCGGGTTGCCTCAGTGCTCGTGGTGGTACGACCGGCCTGAGGCCGGCGCATTCGAGCCCGGGTCAACGCTTCGTGGAGTAGTTGCATCTCGAAGGCTCCACTCGGAACGTTCAACATCGTTTTCTCACTCACTGCCGGTGTGCCACCGGCGTAGTTGGAACGGGTCGGGAACATGTCAGGCTGCCAGCCGGACCGCGCCACGCACCTCGGACAGCCCACTGGCCGCCAGGCGCGCCTCGGCCTCGACCCGAAGCGCGGCGTCACGGGCGACGTCCTCCTTACGCGGACGGCCACGGGGCCGCTTACGCGGGACAACCGCGCCACGCTCGAAGATCTCGCCGCCCCAGACGCCCCACGGCTCCGCTCGCTCAACGGCTCCGGCCAGGCATTCGACACGCAGCGGGCAGTCCCCGCAGAGTGACTTGGCCAGCTCGAGCTCGGTGGGCGAGTCGGAGAACCACAGGTCGGGGTCGAACTTCCGGCAGGGCAGGTTCGCCTCCATCTCGACGCTCATGTCGAGGGGGGCCAACGCCAGACTCATCTCCCGGTCACCTCTCTCTCACTTCGATCTCGTGGATCGCATTCCGACGTACTTACGGCGGGCAAAAAACTGAGGCCGCGGATCCCGGTAAGCGGGTTCCGCGGCCTCGAGGTGAGCCGGAGTCTGATGGTCAGACCGGTTTACCTCGAGGTGGAACGCCGCGGACATCCATGCGCTTCTTGGCGACCCGGATGCCATTGCCCGTGAAGCCACTGGTCCCCTCGACTCCAGCAGGCGCGACGGTCAGGATCAGCTCGGCCTGAACCTGGTGCACCTGTGGAACCGACGGTCGTGAAGCCACGAGGGCCACTCGGACAGCCGACAGCGGAGCGCAGACAGACGGCATCGCCGCCAGACGCTCATAGGTGAAGATCTTCACGGGACCCACCTCCCTCACGTTCCTCGAATCGACTGGACCGACCTCGTGAGCAGCCGGAATGGCGCCGCTCGCGTGGTGTGTTCTGAGGCTATTCCTCGCGCCGGGGCGAGGGCAAACGAATTTACGACGAGATTTCGAAAGTTTTCTCCGGGCAGACATCGTCCACCCCGGCACCGGCCACGAGGGCCAGCACCGACTCCCCGTAGAGACCCAGTTTGCGAGGGCCGATACCGGCGATGGCGATCAACTCTTCAGACCGGCCCGGTCGCCGCTCGGCCAACGCGACGAGCGTCGCGTCGGTGAAGACCACGTACGCCGGAACCTTCTGCGCACCGGCTACCCGCTGCCGCCACTCGCGCAGCCGTTCGTGCAGCTCATCGTCTATGTCGGACGGGCAGGTGGGGCAGCGGCCGAGCTTGCGGTCCGGGCCGGCGAGCAGGGTGGCGCCGCAGATCCGGCAGGAGACGATCTGGGTGCGCCGTCGCTCGGGACGGCGGGCCGGATCGGCGCCGCCGGTCGCCCGTTCCGTGCCGCCGGAGCGGTCCAGTTGGGGCAGGAACCGCGACGGCCGCCGGGCCCGTCCGCCCGGCGAGCGCGCGGCGGCGTACGACAGCCAGAGCCACTCCCGGGCGCGGGTGATCCCGACGTAGAGCAGCCGGCGCTCCTCCTCGACCTGTTCGACGGTCTTGGCGTAGATGGTGGGCAGGGTGCCCTCGGCGAGGCCGACCAGGAAGACCGCGTCCCACTCCAGCCCCTTGGCCGAGTGCAGGGACGCCAGCGTCACGCCGTCCACCGTCGGCACGTGCTGCTGGGCGGCCCGGCGCGCCAACTCCTCGGTGAAGTCGGTGAGGGTGACCGGGCGCTCCACCGAGGCGGCCTCGCCGATCGGCACCACCTCGGGGGTTGCCGCGTACTCCTCGGCGAGCTGTACCAACGCGGACAGCGCCTCCCATCGCTCGCGGGCGGCGCCGCCGGCCGGGGGCGCGTCCGGGGCCCAGCCGACGGCGCTGAGCGCCTCGACGACGGCGGCCGGCAGCGGTGTCTCCCCCGGGATCGAGCGGGTGGCCGCACGCAGCGCGACCATCGCCTGGCGCACCTCGGTCCGTTCGAAGAACCGCTCCGCGCCCTGCACGACGTACGGCACCGCGGCCTCGGTGAGCGCCTTCTCGTACGCCTCGGACTGCGCGTTGACGCGGAACAGCACGGCGATCTCCTTCGCCGGCGTGCCCGCGTCGATCAGCGAACGGCAGCGCGCGGCCACCGCGTTCGCCTCGGCCGGCTCATCCGTGAAGATCCGCAGGTCCGGCTCGGGGCCGGGTGGGCGTTGCCCGCTCAACTCCAGCCGCAGGCGCGCCTCGGTGCCGCGGGCCTGGGAGATCACCGCGTTGGCCAGCCCGACCACCTGCGGTGTGGAGCGGTAGTCGCGGACCAGCCGGACCACTGTGGCGTTGCGGTGCCGGCGGGGGAAGTCGACAAGGTACGCCGAGGTCGCCCCGGTGAACGAGTAGATCGTCTGGCTGGCGTCGCCGACCACTGTCAGGTCGTTGCGGCCGGCCAGCCAGGCGTCCAGCAACCGCTGCTGGAGTGGGTTGACGTCCTGGTACTCGTCGACCACGAAGTGCCGGTACTGGGTGCGGATCTGCTCGCCGACGTCCGGGTGCTCCTCGATGCCCCACACCGCTGCCCGCAGCATGTCCTCGAAGTCGATCACGCCGTTCGAGCGCTTGAGCTGCTCGTACGCGGTGAACACGTCGGCTACCTTCGTCGGCTCGTGCGGTGTGTCGCGCAGTGCCCGGGCCGCCGCCACCACGTAGTCCGTCGGCTCGACCAGCGACGACTTCGCCCACTCGATCTCGCCGGCCAGGTCGCGGGCGGCGGCCCGGTCGGTACGCAGGCCGACCCGGGCGGCGGCGAGGGTGACCAGTCGTACCTTGCTGTCCAGCAGCTCGGGCATGGCGCGGCCGGCCAGCAGCCGGGGCGCGAAGTACCGCACCTGGCGCAGCGCTGCGGCGTGAAATGTCCGCGCCTGGACACCGCTCGCCCCGAGCAGAGTGAGGCGGTGTCGCATCTCGGCGGCGGCGCGGGCGGTGAAGGTGACAGCGAGCACGTGCCGGGGGGAGATCTCCCCGGAGAGCGCCCGGTGGGCGATTCGGGAGGTGATCGCCCGGGTCTTGCCGGTGCCGGCGCCGGCAAGGATGCAGACCGGGCCGGCAGGTGCGGTCACGGCGGAGCGCTGCTCCGGGTCCAGCCCGGCGAGCACCTGTTCCGACCCTGAGTGAACCACCACAACCAGGAATCATCTCAGCTCCTCCCAGCGTTGCAGCGAACAGCCTCGGCTTGATCCGCAAGCCGCGGCCGGAGGAGTTGGAGGATCCGAGGATGCTGACGATGTATTCCACCCCCTGGTGCGGCTACTGCCACCGGCTGAAGTCGCAGCTCGACCGGGAGGGCATCGGGTACGAGGTGGTCGACATCGAGCAGGACCCGAAGGCCGCGGAGTTCGTGATGAGCGTCAACGGCGGCAACCAGACGGTGCCGACGCTGCGCTTCGCGGACGGCAGTGCCCTGACGAATCCCTCGATCACCCAGGTGAAGCAGCACCTGGAGACGCTCAACGCCTGATCTTCCGGTTCATTCTCGGTGTGCGGCCGCCCCACCCGGGGCGGCCGCTCGTCGTGTTCGGGAACGAATGGCCACGGTCGGTGGGTGTCGGAAGCCCGGGTCGGTCGGCGTCCTCGGCCGGACGGCGAGGTGCCGGGAGCGTCGGGCGGCGGGTGGGCGTCGGCGGGCGGGCCCCGGCCGGCGCGCTCAGGTGCCGGCCCCGCCACAGGTAGCTGCCGGCGGCCAGGGTGGCCACCCCGACCAGCGCAAACAGCAGCCGGTAGTCCAGAAACCCGACCAGCAGGGCACCCGCCCCGATGGAGACCGCCTGCGGCCCGCTGACCACCGCCTGGGTGGCTGCGGCGACCCGGCCGACCAGCGAAGGCGGCGTGCGGCGCTGGATCAGCGTGTGCAGACCCACCATCGTCAGTGGGAGCGAGACCCCGGCCAGCAGCACCGCCGCGACGCCGAGCCGCAGATCGGGGAACGCGAGCGCGAGCGCGGCCGGAGAGAAGAAGGCGACCCCGGCGGCCAGCGTACCGACCTCTCCGAGCCGGCGGACCAGCGTCGGTGAGCAGAGTCCACCGAGCAACCCACCGACGCCCTGCACTGTGACCAGCACCCCCACGAACGTGGCATCCCGGTTCAACCCCTGGTCGACGTAGGCGAAGATGAGCGACTCGCTGAAGCCCATCACCAGTGACCCGAGCCCGTAGCCGAGCAGGGCCCGTCGCAGGGCCGGTTCGCCGGCCAGGTGCCGCAGACCGGCGCCCAGTTCGGCCGGCCACCGCAGCCGTACGGCGGGTGGCAGCTGTTGCGGAGTGGGCAGCGCGGTGACCACCGCCGCCGCGGTCAGAAATCCGACCATGCCGATGCCGGCCAGCGCCCACCCCCCGAGCGCCGCGTAGAGCGCCGCGCCCACCAGCGGGCCGACCAGGCGGATCCCCTGACGTACGGTCTGCAGCACGCCGTTCGCGTCGGCCAGCAGCTCGACCGGCACCATCTCGCGGATGAGCCCACTGAGCGCCGCGCCGAGCGTGATGGACGAGAGTCCATACAGGGCGGCCACCAGATAGACGACCCAGACGTCGCCCGCGTCGCGGACGGTGAACAACGGGGCGAGCAGGGCCGCGGTCAGCACGTTCGCGGCCACGAAGAACGGTCGGCGCGGGTAGCGGTCGACGACCCAGCCGACCAGCGGCGCCAGCGTCATCGGCGCGATGACAGCGAAGATCGTGGCACCGGCCAACCCGTTCGAGCCAGTCAGATCCTTGACCCAGATGGCGAGTGCGAGCAGCAGGATCGACTCGGCGGTCATGCTGGCCAGCAGGCCGCCGAAGAGCAGGCGGAAGTCGGGTCGGCGCAGGATCGTGCGCATGGGTCCCTCCGGCGGGATGGCGTGCCCGGGTGGGCGAGGTCGACGGGGCGCCACCGCGGGTCCGTCGTCATCCGGCATTCCCGTGGTGCGATTTTCGCAAGACACGCCCTCGCCGGAACCTCCGACACCGGTCGCGCCGTCCATACTGACCGTGGGGGGCGAATTTCATACAGTTACCGTCGCGTCTGCGGCGGTCGACGGGAAAGAGGACACTGTGCCTCCTGCCGCACCCAGCCCGATCCTGCGTCGTCGCCGGTTGGGCGTCGAGCTGCGCCGCCTACGTGAGGCCGCGGGCCTCACCGGCGATCAGGTCATCGAGCGTATCGGTTGGGCCTCCGCGTCCAAACTGTCCCGCTTGGAGAACGGCCGCAGCCGACCGGACCCGCAGGACGTCGGCGACCTGCTCGACCTCTACGGCGCCGACCAGGCGCTGCACGACGAGTTGCTGGGCATCACCAACGAGGCCGGCGACATGCGCGGCTGGTTGAAGAACTTCCCCGTGATGACGCAGCAACAGCGCGGCTGGGCCGAGTTGGAGGCGGGCTGCGCGGAGATCTCCGAGTACAACCCGGTCCTGGTGCCGGGCCTGTTGCAGACCCCCGGGTACGCCCAACTCCGCATCATGTCGGCCCGTCAGGTTAACGCGGGCGCGGGCGAGCCGGAGCCTGGCGACGAGCCGGAGACCGAGGTGCAGGCGCGGCTGGCCCGCCAGTCGCTGCTGACCCGCGAGCCGCACGCTCCCCGCTACACAGCAGTGTTGGAGGAGGCGGCTCTCGGCCGCCGGGCCGGGCCACCGGAGGTGCTGCACGAGCAGCTGCTCCAGCTCTGCGAGTTGGCGCTGCTACCCAACGTGGCCCTGCACGTGCTCCCCCGGGATACCCAGATCGGCAATTGGTACCTTCCGCCGACCGCCTTCTCGGTCTATCGGTTCGCCGATCCCCTCGATCCGGAGACATTGGCCATCGAAGGTGGCTTCACCGACGTCATGTCGACCGAGTCAATCACCCTAAATAGCTATAAAGTGGTGTTCGAGTGGCTATGCACGGCGGCACTTAACGCCTCGGACACCCTCTCCTGGCTGATCGAGGCGACGGGACGGCTGACCGAGGCGACGCCCCCATCCACAGTGGCGTTCGGGCCGGCAACGGCGCCGACCCAACGCCGCCGGGATTCGGGGCGACTGACGGACCGGTGATCCACGGGGGACCCTCCGTCGGTACGTGCGGCACCACTCGTCCCATCGGATCGCTGCACATCAGGAGCAGAGCCATGAACGAAATCCGCAACACGCCGTCCGTCTCCGCCCACTCGTTGGCGGACGCCCCGTGGCGTACCAGCACACGCAGCCAGACCTCCAACTGCGTGGAGGTCGCCCCACTGGCCACCGGCCCGTCGGCGGTCGCCCTGCGCGACAGCAAGGACCGGGGCGGCCCGGTCCTGCTGTTCAACCGCGCGGGATGGCTCGGTTTCATCACCGGGGCGAAGAAGGGCCAGTTCGATCTGAACTGATCCGGTGACTGGTACGGGGCCGTCGGCGCACTGCCGGCGGCCCCGTCGCTTTGCGACCCGGCGACCCCGCTGAGCAGCCATCCGCCGATCGGACGAGGCTCGAAACCGATAGGCGCGTTTCAGTTGCTGGGACGAACACGGGGCGTAACATGGCCCTCGAGTACGTGGAACTTCCACACTGGCTCATCCGTCGCGGTTCATCCGGAGACCCTCATGCGGTTCCTGATCGTTCGCACCGACATCCGCGCCGTCGCTGACGGGGACATCGCCGCCGCCTGGGCGGACGGCCACCGACTTCGCGACGAGACGACCACGCCCGAGCCGCGCCGGCAGATCGTGCACGCCGAGGACCGGGACGCCGCGCTGCTGCTGGCCCGGGCCCTGGCCACCGTCGGCGCGGTCCGCGCCGGCAAGCAACGGGTCAAGGTCCTCCCGCTGATCGAGTCGCGGCCCGCCTTCCGACACAGACCGGGCCGCACCGGCACCTGATTTCACAGGTCGTCCGTCGTGGTCGGACCGGCTCCCCCGCCGCGTAACTCGCACCCGCCGACCATGACGGCCCGTGTTCCCGGCCCGTGACCGCCGCGGCAACGGCGGCCACGGGTCGGGACCGTGCTCAGCGGTCGGCGTCCACCCAGCCGTCCAGCCAGCGGTGGATGAGGAACAGCGCTATCGACGACGGAGGCGGCAGGATCAGCCGGGCCCCGTCGCCCACGTCCACCGTCTGCCCGGCCAACGCCGCCCCGATCTCCCGGCGGGAGAACCACCTGGCGTACGCGATCTCGGACGGGTCGACCCGCACCGGCTCGGTCGGGTTCGCCGTGGCCAGGAAGCCCAGCATCAGCGAGCCGGGGAACGGCCAGGCCTGGCTGCCCACGTACCCGATGCGCTCGACCCCGATGCCCACCTCCTCCCGGACCTCGCGCAGCACGGCCGCCTCCGCCGACTCCCCTGGCTCCACGTAGCCGGCCAGGCAGGAGTAGCGGCGACCACCCGGGGTGCCCTGCCAGCCGGCATTGTTGCCGAGTAGGCAGCGGCCGTCCGGGCCGTCCACGCCGTCATGGACGAGCACGATCATCGCCGGGTCGGTACGCGGCCAGATCCGCCCACCGTTGCGGTCCACCCGGGACCAACCCGCCTCGTCCATAGCGGTCGGCGCGCCGGTGCTCGTCGAGTAACCGTGCCGGGTGTGCCAGTTGACCAGCGCCAACGCGGTGGTGAAGATGCCGGCCTCGCGGTCGGCGAGCAGGTGACCCACCTCCCGGAGGTGGACCGCCCGGGTCCCCGGGATCGCCGGCAGAGGCGCGTCGACAGCGAAGACCGGCACCCCGTCCGGCTCGACACCCAGGAACATCGCCATCGACTCCGACCCGGCGGGCACGTCAGCCGACCCGAACAGCACCAATGTCGGAGGCGACGTCTCGGTGCGGGCCAGCGTCCGACCCTCGTCGGTCGAGTCGAGCAGCAGCACCCGGGCGCGCAACCACGCCTCGGTCAACCACTGCGAGTCACCCCGCCGGTGCGCGGCCCGATCCAGCGTGGACCGCGCCAGAGGCGGCGCCGCCTCCCCGCTCACGCCGCCGCTCCGCTACTGAGCCCCATGGTTCGCCCACCCCGCTCGCTCACGCCAGCGCTCCGCCCACTCACGCCTTCTGCTCGGTGTGAACAGTGGTCAGCGTGGCCAGCCCCGGAGTGATCCGCTCCGCGTCGCCGAGCACCACTATCGCCGCCCGAGCCGGGGCCAGATAGCGGGCCGCCGCCTGCGCGACGTCGTCGATGCTCGCCTTCGCCAACCTCGCCGCGTACTCGGCGAGAAAGTCCAGGCGCAGACCGTTGCCGGCGTACGCGCTGGTCAACGCCGCCAACCCGGCCTGGGTGGACATGCCGAGCTGGAGGGTGCCCAGGGCGTACTGCCGGGCCTGCTCCAACTCCTCTGGCTTCGGCGGCAGCGACGCCAACCGACCCAGCTCGTACGTCGTCTCCAGCAGCGCCGGGCCGGTGACCTCGGTGGCCACGTCGGCGCCGGCGACCAGCACCGACCCGGCGACGGAGTGCTCGATCACCGAGTGCGGGCCGTACGTGTAGCCCTTGTCCTCGCGGATGTTCTCCACCCACCGGGAGGAGAAGTAGCCGCCGAAGATCAGGTTGGCCAGTTGCAGCGGGGCGTGGTCCGGGTCGGTGCGCGACACCGCCGGCAGCGCGATCCGCAGCGAGGACTGCACCGAGCCCGGCCGGTCGACCAGCAGCAGCGGCCCCGGCTCCAACGGCGGGGTCGCCGGCAACTCGGCCACCCGCCCGGCACCCGACCAGCCGCCGAGCGCCCGCTCGGCCGCGTCCAGTGCCTTCTCCGGCTGTACGTCACCGACCAGCACCAACTGCGCGCCGGTCGGGTGGACCCGCTCCGAGTGCAGGGTGCGCAGCGCCGCCGGTCGGACGGCACGGATCTGGCCGGGCTCCGGCGTCTGCGTCGCGTACGGGTGCCGGCCGTAGATCCGCTTGAGCAGCGCCTCCCGGGCCAGGTGCGAAGGCTGGCTCTGCGCCACCTGGATCCGGTCGACCAGTCGGTCCCGTTCGGTGGCCACCTCGTCACCGGGGTAGCTGGCGCCGGTCAGCACCTCGGCCAGCAGCTCCAGCATCCGGTCCAGACCGGTGACCAGGCCGGCGCCGGAGAGCATCAGCCGGTCCGGGTCGACGCCCGCGGACAGCCCGCCGCCCACCTTCTGCAACTCGGCGGCGATCTGCACGCTGGTCATCGACTCGGTGCCGGAGAGCATCGTCTGCGAGAGCATCGCGCCGCGGGCCAGGTGGACCCGGCCGAACGGCACCCAGAGCCGCAGTTCGACGAGGGGTACGGCGGGCCGGCGTACGGCGATCACTGTGAGCCCGTTGCGCAGCGTGCGCTCGGCCTGCTTGGGCACCTTGAGCTTGCGGGTCGGCCCGAGCGGCGGCAGCGTACGCGGGCCGGCAGGAGAAGTAGCGATACTCACTGTGTCACCTTCGTTCGCGACTGTGGGGCTCGCAAAACCGGCTCGCTCCTCGCGCTCACCGAACGCCTCCGGCAATGACCTCGATGGCAGCCCGGCGCTCCGGGCGCACTGTGGCCGCGGCGGCCCGGACCTGCTCCTCGGTGACCTCGCCGACCAGCCGGGGCAGTTCGTTGAGCAGACCCGGTTCACCGCGTTGCTGCTCCAGCACTGCCATCCGCAGCGCCCGACCGAGCACCGCGTCGGTGTCCCGCAGCAGGTGGGTCGCCATCCGGGCCTGGGTGCGGGCCAGTTCACCGTCGGTCAGCCCGTCGGTGGCCAGCCGGTCCAGTTCCTCGTCGATGGTGCGCAGCACCTTGTCCACATCACCACCGGGCGGCAGGTGCGCCTGCAACAGCAGCGCTGTGGGGTCGCGGACGTCGAACGGGTCGCCCATGAAACCGAGGTATCCGCCGAGGCTGGTCACCGTACGGTCCCGCTGCACCAGTCGCTCGACCAGCCGCGACGCGTCGCCGTCGGTGAGCACCTCGGCCAGCACCACGTACGGCAGGTAGCCGGCGAAGTCGGTGACCGGGTCGGGCACGCGCCAGGCGCCGGCCACCGCCGGCAGCGGCGCCAGGGCATCGGTGTACGAGGTGCGCCGCTCGGCGCTCAGGTCGGGCTCGGTGAAGTCGGGCCGTTGCGGTGCCGGTCGGGCCGGCACGTCGCCGAAGTGCCGGGTGACCAGCTCGGTCGCCTCGGCCACGTCGATGTCGCCGCTGACGGCCAGCACGGCGTTGCCGCTGGCGTAGTAGCGGCGGAAGAAGTCCGCGGCGTCGGCGACGGTCGCCGACTCCAGGTCGTCGAAGGAGCCGTAGCCGTCGTGGGCGTTCGGGAAGGTGTCGAACATGACCGGCGGCAGAGTGAGCCAGGGGAAGCCGCCGTACGGACGGTTGAGGACGTTGACCCGGATCTCCTCCTTGACCACGTCGACCTGGTTGCGCAGGTTCTCCTCGGTCAGCCGGGGCCCACGCATCCGGTCCGCCTCCAGGAACAGCGCGCGCTCCAGCGCGTTGCTCGGCAGCGTCTCGAAGTAGTCGGTGTAGTCCAGGTGGGTGGAACCGTTGAAGGTGCCACCCGCGCCCTGCACGTGCCGGAAGTGGGCCAGCTTCTCCAGGTTCTCCGAGCCCTGGAACATCAGGTGCTCGAAGAGGTGGGCGAAGCCGGTACGCCCCTCCGGTTCCGAGCGGATGCCGACGTCGTAGACCACCGCCACCCCGATCACCGGGGCACTGCGATCGGGGGTGAGCACCACCCGCAGGCCGTTGTCGAGGGTGAACCGCTCGACCGGATACTTCGTCGCTGGAATTCTGGATCTCCGCGCCGCCACGGAGTCGACCCTAGCGCGTCGACACCTCCGCCACCCGCGACCTTCCCGGAGCCGCCGCGACCGGGGCTGTCACCAGGGGCAGCACCTCGGCGCCGACCCGCTCGGCCTCCTCGCGGTGCGGCCAGCCGGAGAGGATGAACTCGTCGACGCCGAGCGCGGCGTACTCGTCGATTCGAGCCGCGACCTCGGCGTAGCTGCCGACCAGCGCGGTGCCGGCGCCCTCGCGGACCAGGCCGACGCCGGCCCAGAGGTTCGGTGCGACGGTGAGCCCGTCGGTGCGGCCGGCGTTCAGCGCGGCCATCCGGGCCTGACCCACCGAGTCCATCCGGCGGAACCGGGCCTGGGCGGCGGTGATCCGCTCCGGGCTCATCCCGGCCAGCAGCCGGTCCGCCTCGGCCCACGCCTGCGCGCTGGTCGGACGGGCGATGACGTGCAGCCGGAGGCCAGTGCGCACTGTGCGGCAGTGCTCGGCGGCGAGCGCCCGGACCCGGGCGACCCGGGCCGCTATCGACGTCGGTGGTTCACCCCACATCAGGTACACGTCGGCCTGGCGGGCGGCCACCGTCTCGGCAGCCGGGGACGCGCCGCCGAAGTAGACCGGCGGCGGCGCGGCCAGCGGGGTGGCCAGGCCGCCGCCGTCGACCCGGTAGTGCTTCCCGGCGTAGTCGAACGGCCCGCCGGCCCAGGCACGGCGAAGCACCTCGACGAACTCGCCGGTGCGCGCGTAGCGGTCGTCGTGCCCGAGGAAGTCGCCGTACGCCCGCTGCTCGGCCGGGTCGCCCCCGGTCACGATGTTGAGCGAGAGCCGGCCACCCGAGACGGCCTGGAACGCCTCGGCCTGCTGGGCGATCAGGGTGGGCAGCGCGAAACCGGCCCGGACCGCGACCAGCATGCCGAGCCGCTCGGTGTGCTGGGCGACCGCCGCGCAGACGATCCACGGGTCGGGGCAGCCGGCGCCCACCGGGGTGAGAACGGCGGTGAACCCGTTGGTCTCGGCGGCCCGGCCAACCTCGGCCAGGTAGGCCACCGTCGCGGCCCGGTCGTGCCTCGCCGCGCCCGCGGTGACTGTGGCGGCACCGACCTGGTCGCCGTCGCCGGAGGTGGGCAGGAACCAGTGGAAGGTCATCGCGAAGTCGCCTCTCTGCCGGTGACCGAATGCCGATTACCCTAGCAAGCTGGTAGGAAATACCGACATAACTGAGACGCGCCATCCCGTCATGTGGATGGGTCTTGACGCTGACCGCAGCCTGGCCCACTCTTCCTACCAACTAAGTAGGAATACTGCGGATTGGATGGACGATGAGACGGCTCCCCCTGCGTCGGTTGGTCACCCTGGCCACCCTCACCGTGGTCGGCGCGGCGACCCTGGGCAGCACCGCCGCGTGCGGCGACGACAGCGAGGGCGCGGGCGGCAGCTCCGGCCCGGTGACGCTGCGCCTCGGCTACTTCCCCAACATCACCCACGCGCCGGCGGTCGTCGGCGTGGAGAAGGGCATCTTCGCGGAGAAGCTCGGCACCAACGTCAAGCTGGACCCGAAGACCTTCAACGCCGGCCCGGCCGCCATCGAGGCGGTCTTCTCCGGCGCGCTGGACGCCACCTACATCGGTCCGAACCCGACAGTGAACGCCTTCTCCAAGTCCAAGGGTGAGGCAGTCCGGGTCATCTCCGGCGCGGCGTCCGGCGGCGTGGCACTCGTGGTCAAGCCCGGCATCACCGGGGCGCAGGACCTGAAGGGCAAGAAGATCGCCACCCCGCAGCTGGGCAACACCCAGGACGTGGCGATCCGGTACTGGCTCAAGCAGCAGGGCCTCACCACCACCAAGGAGGGTGGAGGCGACGTCAAGATCGTTCCGCAGGAGAATTCCCAGACCATCGAGACGTTCAACAGCGGCGCGATCGACGGCGCCTGGGTGCCCGAGCCGTTCGTCTCCCGCCTGATCAACGCCGGCGGCAAGGTGCTCGTCGACGAGCGTGACCTGTGGCCGGACAAGAAGTTCGTCATCACCAACCTGCTGGTGAGCACCAAGTTCCTCAAGGCGCACCCGGACGTGGTGCAGAGGCTGGTCGACGGTCAGGTGGCCGCCAACGAGTTCGTCAACACCAAGCCGGACGAGGCGCAGCAGGCCATCTCCGACGCGATCGGCAAGATCACCGGTAAGCCACTGGACCTGAAGCTGATCAAGCAGGCGTGGCCGACGTTGGAGTTCACGAACGACCCGATCTCGTCCTCCCTGAAGGCCGGCCTCGACCACGCCGTCGACGTGGACCTGACCGAGCCGGTCGACCTCAAGGGCCTGTACGAGCTCAAGTACCTCAACAACGCGCTCAAGGCGCAGGGCAAGCCCGAGGTCGTCCAGCCATGACGTCGACAACGACGACGCCGCAGAGCGCGACCACAGCGGTCGCGCTCTCCGGCGTGACCAAGGTGTACGGGCGCGGGGCGAACGCCGTCCTGGCCCTGGACGGTGTCTCGCTGAACGTCGCACCGGGCGAGTTCGTCTGCCTGGTCGGCGCGTCCGGCTGCGGCAAGAGCACCCTGCTCAACCTGGTGGCCGGGCTGGACCGGGTCAGTGGTGGACAGATCACCCTGGCCGGCGACGCCAACCCGGGCCTGATGTTCCAGGAGCCTGCGCTCTTTCCGTGGCTGACCGTCGACGCCAACGTGGAAGTGCCCCTCAAGCTGCGTCGGCTCCCCCGGGCCCAACGCCGGGAGCGGGTCGCCGAGCTGCTGCGGACGGTGCACCTTGCCGACTTCGGTCGCAAGCGCCCGCACGAGCTCTCCGGCGGAATGCGGCAGCGGGTCGCGCTCGCCCGCACGTTGGCCCTGGACACTCCGGTGCTGCTGATGGACGAGCCGTTCGGCGCGCTGGACGCGATGACCCGGGACATCCTGCACGACGAGCTGGAACGGATCTGGTCCGAGCGCAAACTCTCGGTGCTCTTCGTGACGCACAACGTCCGCGAGGCGGCCCGGCTGGCCGACCGGATCATCCTGCTCTCCAGCCGACCCGGCCGGATCATCTACTCCACCGAGGTGAACATCCCGCGCCCTCGCCGGATCGACTCCCCCGAGGTCGCCGCCATCGCCGCAGAGGTCACCGAGCGGCTCCGTACGGAGGTGGGCCGCCATGGCCAGTGACACCCTCACCAGTTCGGCACGTACCGACGCCGAGATCACCGGCCTCGACGCGCTGGAGATCGCCGGCCGGGACAAAGAGGTCTCCCGGGGCGCCCGGATCTGGGCGGCCACCTGGCCAAAGCTGGCAGCGCTGGCCATCGCCATCGGGATCTGGCAGGCAGTGGTGTGGACCGGCTGGAAGGACCCGTGGGCCCTGCCTGGCCCGGGGCCGGTCTTCGCCGACCTCGCCGACTACTTCCTGAGTTCGGCGCTCTGGGACGGGCTGGCGACCACGGCACGGCGTGCGGTGATCGGCTTTGCCGCCGCAGTGGCCGTCGGGCTGCTGCTCGGCCTCGGCGTCTCTCGGTCGAAGGTGCTCCGGGCCGCCATCGGGTCCATGATCACGGCGCTGCAGACGATGCCGTCGATTGCCTGGTTCCCCCTGGCGATCCTGCTGTTCGAACTCAGCGAACAGGCGATCTTCTTCGTGGTGGTGCTCGGCGCAGCGCCGTCCATCGCCAACGGTGTCATCCATGGCGTGGACTACGTCCCGCCGCTGCTGCAGCGTGCCGGTCGCAACCTGGGTGCCCGGGGTCTGAACCTGTACCGGTACGTGATCGCGCCAGCCGCCCTGCCCGCGATCGTCGCCGGCCTCAAGCAGGGCTGGGCCTTCGCGTGGCGCAGTCTGATGGCCGGTGAATTGCTCGTGGTCATCGCCGCGCGAACGTCGATCGGCGCTCAGCTCACCTACGCCAGGGATTTCTCGGACGCGGAACGGCTGATGGCCATCATGATCGTCATCCTGGTCGTCGGGCTTCTCGTAGACACCGCGTTCGGCGCTGCGGACAAGGCGATCAGGCGCCGCTGGGGCGTACTGGACCAGGCTGGTCAGTGACGTGTTCGTCTCCGCGCGCAGCGACTACGCGCTCCGGGCGATGCTCGCCGTCGCCGCCGCCAGTGGTGGCGGCGACGGCGACCGGGTCGGCGAGTTGGTGAAGGCGGCCAGCCTGGCCGAGGTGCAGGACATTCCGCTCAGTTTCCTCCAGGGCATCCTGCTCGACCTGCGCCGGGCCGGTCTGCTGCACAGCCATCGCGGCGCCGACGGTGGGTACGCGCTGACCCGCCCAGCCGACGAGATCACCGTCGGAGACGTGCTGCGTGCGGTCGGCGGCTCGCTCACCACGGTGCGCGGTCTGCCGGCCGAGCGGGCCGGCTATCACGGAGTGGCCGCCGGGCTCACCGACGTCTGGCTGGCGGTGCACGGGGCGATCGCCACTGTGGTCGACAGCACCACCCTGGCCGACCTGCTCACCCACGCCCCCACCACATCTTGAGCGGCGACGGTGATGTGGCCGGGCCGGTGCCCCGCCGACCCGACCACATCTCGCACCGATCCTGACCGGGCCTGCCCCTCCGCCGGCACCGATAGGACGGTCGCTGCTCAGCCCACGTGTGCGGTCGCCGGGGCGAGGCCCGTGTCGCCAGGGCTGTGCAACTCCACCAGACCGGCGGGAGCGTTACCCGCCGGGGTGGCATGCCAGGGCGCGAAGGCCGCGACCATGGCGAGCAACAACCCGGCGAGCGCGACCGCGACCACCAGGATCAGTTCACGCAGTGCGCCCGAGCCGGCTTCGCCCGCCATGGTCACCCCTCCCCTGCCGGGCCCCCCGCCCGACATCCCCCGTCGGTCAGCCTCGACCACGACCGGCCGGGGCGCAGTCGGCCAGCCGACCCAGCGGAGGCTGATTACCGACTCAGCAGAGCGGGCCACCCGGCGCGGCCGGCTGACCGGTCGGGCCGCACGGACAGCCGACCGGCCCGGAACTCCGTGCAGACAAAACCGACCCGACCCGCCGAAGCGGGACGGGTCGGTCGACGCGCAGAAGGTCAGACGGTACGGGGACGACGCGGCCGACGGGACCGGCCCGACGCGCGGTGCGCCGGACGGGCGCCACCATCGGCGGCCGAGCCAGCGGAGGTACGGGCCCGAGAGACGGGCGCCGGCGGAGCGACGATGGTCACCGGCACACCGGACGGCTCGCGGGCGCCGGTCACCCGGGCCAGCGCTCCGTCACCCGCGCGCACCTGGACCGACTCGGGCCGGATACCGGCGGTGGCCATCAGCCGGGACACGTCCCGGCGCTGCTCCGGCAGGACAAGGGTGACCACGGAACCGGACTCGCCGGCCCGGGCGGTACGGCCGCCCCGGTGCAGGTAGTCCTTCGCCTCGGTCGGCGGGTCCACGTTGACCACCATGTCCAGACCGTCCACGTGGATGCCACGGGCCGCCACGTCGGTGGCGACCAGGGCGGTCACCTGACCGTTGCGGAACTGCTCCAGGATCCGGGTGCGCTGCGGCTGGGACTTGCCGCCGTGCAGCGCTGCCGCGCGTACGCCCTTGGAGAGCAGTTGGCGGGCCAGCCGGTCGGCGCGGTGCTTGGTGCCCATGAACAGGATGGTGCGGCCCTCACGGGCGGCGATCCGGGTCAACGCGTCGGGCTTGTCCGCAGCGTCGACGTGCAGCACGTGGTGGGTCATCGCGGTGACAGTCGCGGTGCCCGGGTCGACCGAGTGGGTGACCGGGTTGCTCAGGAAGCGACGGACCAGCCGGTCCACGCCGCCGTCCAGGGTCGCGGAGAAGAGCATCCGCTGCCCCTGCGGCGCGACCTGCTCCAGCAGCTTGGTGACCTGCGGCAGGAAGCCCATGTCGGCCATCTGGTCGGCCTCGTCGAGCACCGTGATCTCGACCTGGTCGAGCCGGGCGTCGCCACGGTTGATCAGGTCGTGCAGCCGACCGGGGGTGGCGACGACAACCTCGGTGCCGGCGCGCAGGGCGTCCGCCTGCCGCTGCAACGACAGGCCGCCGACCACCGTGGCGCAGCGCAGCCCGACGGCGCGGGCGTACGGGGCCAGCGCGGTGGTGACCTGCTGAGCCAGCTCGCGGGTCGGCACCAGTACCAGGGCCAGCGGGCGGCCCGGGCGCGCCTTACGGCCGGCGGTGCGGGACAGCAGCGGAAGCCCGAAGGCGAGGGTCTTGCCGGAGCCGGTACGACCCCGGCCCAGCACGTCCCGGCCGGCGAGCGAGTCGGGCAGCGTCGCCGACTGGATCGGGAACGGCTCGGTGATGCCCTGCGCGGTCAGCGCGGTGAGCAGCGCCGGTGCCAGACCGGTATGAGCGAAAGAGGGAATAACTGTGGTCATGCGGAAGCCTTCCTCGACGCGGCACGTGTCGAGGGAGGGCGCCGAAGTCGGCGCTGTCACCAGCGGAAAAAGGCCGCCAGGACTCACAAGCACGAACCGAAAGGGAGTACAGGCCGGCCCGCCGCCGGGCCGCCGCCTGCGTAGGCAGGTGGCAGCGGGGCGGGCCGGTCCCGTCACCGTCACACCCGGAGGGCGCGACAGGTAATGCTGACCGATCCGAAGATCAGAGCGGGCGGATGTTCTCCGCCTGCGGGCCCTTCTGGCCCTGGGTCACCTCGAACTCGACCCGCTGGTTCTCGTCCAGGCTCCGGTAGCCGGAGGACTGGATCGCCGAGAAGTGGGCGAAAACGTCGGCGCCGCCGCCGTCGGGGGTGATGAAGCCGAAGCCCTTGTCAGCGTTGAACCACTTCACGGTGCCAATAGCCATGTGTTTCGTCTCCTTGACGGAACGTCGGACACGCACGTGTTGCGTGCCCGAAGAGGAGCGCTCCGCGCGGGGATGCGCGAATCGCCTGTCGCTTCTGGTCGCCCCGCCCGGAGAACTCCGGACACAACAAAGAGCGCCTGGGGCCACAATCCCGCCAGGCGCACACAGAGTCTCTGGTAACCAAAACTGCAACCCGGTCAACCTACCACGGTTTTCCCCGCCATGGTCAATGTTGGGCAGAATCCTCGGGCAACTGGGCGATCATGGCGGTGAGGCCCGTCACATCCAGCAGGTCGGCAGGCCGGACAGTCACCCCATGGCGGACGTAGTGGAACGCCGCGCCCACCCGGTCGACCGGCACGCCGGCCAACTCGGCCCAGGCCAGGCGGTACACCGCCAGCTGCACGGCGGCGACGTCGGCCGCCGGCCCGGAGGGCTGCGCGCCGGTCTTCCAGTCGACCACGTCGAACCGGCCACCCGGCCGGGCGAAGACCGCGTCCATCCGGCCCCGCACCACCACTCCGGCGATCACAGTGGCGAAGGGCACCTCCACCTCCACCGGTGACCGGTCGGCCCACTCGCTGGCCAGGAACCGCTCCTGAAGCTCGACCAGAGCCTCGTCGGGTGCGGCATCGTCGTCGGCCGCGCCGGGCAGCTCGTCCAGGTCCAACAGGCGGTCGGCGCCGAAGCGCTGCTCCAACCAGGCGTGGAAGGCGGTGCCTCGACGGGCGTACGGGTTGGGTTCGGCCGGCACCGGGCGACGCAGCGTACGGGCCAGTGCCGCCGGATCGCGCCGCAGCGCGACCAGCTGAGTGACGCTCAGCGCCCCGGGCAGCGCCACCTCGACCGCACCGGAGAGCCGGGTCAGCTCGGCGCGCTCCGCCAACAGCAGGTCCGCCTCGCGCTGCCAGCGCGCCACCTCCGGATCCACCTCCGGCTCGACCGACTCGGCCTCGATCGACGGCACCGGCCCGGCAAGCACCGGCCCGACCTCCGACCCGACCGGCGACACGGGCCCGACCGGCCCGGCGAGCACCGGCCCGACCGGCCCGGGGAGCACCGCCGCCGGTCCGTCGGCCATCAGGCGACGCACCAGCCCGGCCGCCTCGGCCAACGCCGGCCGGCGACCGCCCAGCGGGTCGGCCGGCCACTCCGCGCGGAGCACCACCTCGGCCGTGGGGTTCGTCGCGTCGGGAGTCGGCTCCGGCGCCCACGCGTCGATCAGGTGCCCCGGACCGCCGTCGAGGCAGGCGTCGTACACCTCACGCAGGAAGACCGACGGACCTCGCGGTCGCTTCGTGCCCTCTCCCCACCAGTAACCGGAGCAGAGCAGCAGCCGGCGCGGCCGGGTCACCGCCACGTACGTCAGCCGGCGTTCCTCCCGCTCGTCGTGGGCCCGCCACGCGTCGGTGAAGTCGGTCACCGCCCGCGCCACGGCCCGCTGGTCCCCCGCCTCGTCGAGTGCCAACTCGGGCAGCCCGTCGGCGTCACCGCGCAGCGGAAACGGCAGCACGCCCAGCCCACCCAGCCAGTGGTCGGAGTTGCGGACCGGCCCCGGCCACAGCCCACGACTGAGCCCGGCCACCGCGACGACGTCCCACTCCAGGCCCTTGGCGGCGTGCGCGGTGACCACCTGCACCGCGCCTTCCACCACCTCGACCTCGCCCGGCGCCAGACCGCGCTCCTCGTCCTCGGCGGCGGCCAGGTAGGAAAGGAACCCGGACAGGGTCGCGCCGGGCGTCTCCCCGCTGAACCGGGCCGCCACGTCGCCGAGCGCGTCCAGATGCCCTCGGGCCAGGCCCGCGTCGCCGGCGCCGTCCCGGCCGGCCCGCACCGCGACCTCCACGTCCAGGCCGATGGTCCGCTCGATGTCCGCGATCAGGTCCGGCAGCGCCTGGTCCAGCCGGTAGCGCAGCAGCGCCAGTTCCCGGCCGTACGCGCGCAGCCGCGCGAACCCCTCCGCCGAGTACGCCTGCGCCGGCCCGAGGTCGGCCAACGCCTCCACCAGGGTCGCCTCGTCCAACAGGTCGGGGCTGATCTCCGAGGCCTCGTCGGCGGCCACCTGTCGCCGGGCGTTCGCGATCGCCCGCGCTCGCCGGTGCAACGCCACCAGGTCACGTGGCCCGATCCGCCACCGGGCGCCGGTGAGCAACCGCAGCAGCGCGGCGCCATCGGTCGGGTCGGCCAGGACCCGCAGCGTGCACACCACGTCGCGTACCTCGGGGGTGTCCAGCAGGCCGCCCAGCCCGACCACCTCGACCGGTAGGCCCCGCTCACGCAGCGCCGACTCGATCGCCGGGATCTGGCTGCGCACCCGGACCAGCACGGCGGTCGTCGGACGGCGGTCCACCGGGATGTGTTCCGGGGCCGCGCCCGGCATCCCGGCCGCCCCCCGCCAGGCGGCGAGCACGCTGTCGGCGATCCAGTCGGCCTCGTCGGCGTACGTGGGCAGCATCGCGCAGTGCACGGTGCCGCCGGCCGCGCCGCCCGGGCTGCGGTGCGGGATCGGATCCCGGACGGTCAGCGCGGAGCGCAGCTCCGGCACCCGGGCACCCGCCGCCCGCAGCGGGGTGGAGAGCGCGTTCGCCACCCGGAGGATCTCCGGGCGGTTGCGCCAACTCGTGGTGAGCCCCAGCGCCGGGGCCGGTTCACCGTTGGCGCGGGCGAACTCGGTGGGGAACCGGTCCAGGGTGCCCGCGCTGGCCCCCCGCCAGCCGTAGATCGACTGGCACGGGTCGCCCACCGCGGTCACCGGGTGCCCGCCACCGAACAGCGCGTTGAGCAACACCACCTGGGCGTGGCTGGTGTCCTGGTACTCGTCGAGCAGCACCACCCGGAAGCGGTCCCGCTCGATCACGCCGACCCCCGGGTGGTTCCGGGCCACCCGGGCCGCCCGGGCGAGCTGGTCGGCGAAGTCCATCGCCTCGAAGTCCTCCTTGCGCCGGGCGTAGGCCCGCACCAGCGGCAACAGGCGCAACCGGGTCTGCTGGAGGGTGAGCGCCTTGCGCACGTCGGCGTACACCCGGCCCGGCCGGGACTGCACCTCGGCGAAGAACCGACCGGTCCAGGCCGCCAGGTCGTCCGGCGCGACGAGATGCTCGTCCAGCTCCCCGGCCAGCGCCAGCACCGCGTCGGTGATGGTGCTCGGCATCCGGTCCACCTCGGACATGTCGCCGTCGTAGTTGCGCACCAGCAGGTCGACCAACTGCCAGCGGGACGCCTCGGTGAGCAGCCGGGTGGACGGCTCGTAGCCGGCCCGCAGCCCGTGCTCGGTGACGATCCGCCCCGCGTACGAGTGGTAGGTGGAGACGGTGGGCTCACCAGCGAGCGGATCGTCCAGCGGATCCCGTCCCTGCCTGCCGACTCGGCGGATCAGCTGGTCGAGCCGGGTCCGTACCCGGTGGGCCAGCTCGCCGGCCGCCTTGCGGGTGAAGGTCAGCCCGAGGATCTGCTCCGGCCGCACGTACGAGTTGGCCACCAGCCAGACCACCCGGGCGGCCATCGTCTCGGTCTTGCCCGACCCGGCGCCCGCGACCACCAGCAGCGGCTCCACCGGGGCTGCGATGATCGCGGCCTGCTCCCGGGTGGGCGCCGGCAACCGCAGCAGCTTGGCCAGCTCCACCGGTGTGTACCGGGGGCCGGAGTCCGCGAGTCGGGGCGTCGGCGCGGGGCCCGCGCCGAACAGGGTGGGTTGACTCACAGTGCCGTCTCAGTTCCCAACACCGGCGCACTCCTCGCCCTCACGGTGCCATCTCAGTTCGTGACTGCGGGGCTCGCACGCTCACTCCTCGCCCTCACCTGTTCGTCGGACGGTGGGCGGCTCGACGACCTGGCGACCCTGCCCGGAGACCGGGCAGCTGGTGCGCACCGGGCAGACCCGGCACTTCGAGTTGGCCACCGCGGCGAACGTGGAGGCTGCCATCGTATCGGCGGTCCGCCGGACCAGCGCCGTCGCCCAACCGGCCGCCGGCCCCTCGCTGGCTGCCGGCTGATTCTGCTCCCTGGCGTCCTTGGCGGAGGTGCCGAGCTGCACCAGCGCCGCACCACCGGACTCGTCACCGAACTCGGCGAACGCCCCCGCCTCCACCGCCGCCTGGTAGGCGCCGAGCTGCGGGTGCTCGGCAAGGTCGGTGCCTGTGACAGCTGTGGACTTGCCGGTCTTCAGGTCGATCACCACGAGCCGCCCGGCCTCGTCGACCTCCAGCCGGTCGACCCGGCCGGCGAGGTCGATGGGCCGGTTCGGGTCGTCCAGGCGGACGGCGAACTCGTGCTCGATGGCGAGCAACCGTCGTGGATTGGTGGCCAGCCAGCGCAGCAGCTTGTCGACCATCGCCTCGGCGCGTTCCCGCTCCGGCCCGGCCATCCACCGGGCCGCCAGCTCGATCGCGTCGAACCGGGCGGCAACGTAGTCGAGCAGCGCGCCCCGGTCGGCGCTGGCGTCCTCGGCGAGCATCGCGGCGGCGTGCACCAGGTTGCCCACCCCCTGCGCGGTGCTGGTCGGGCCGCTGCCGCCGTGCCGTTCCAGCAGCCAGCGCAGGCTGCACCGCAGCGCACTCTCCATTGCCGACGGGGTAACCCGCACCGGGTGGCCGTCGTCGACGAGCGGCCGGTCGTCGGAGAGCACCCGCAACCCCCACCAGTCGTCGGGGTGCGCGCCGGGCACCCCGGCGGCGGCGAGCCGGGCCAGCTCGGCCGCCGCGGCGCGCCGCCGGGCCGCCGGAGCGGCCGGGTCGGTGATGGCGGTACGCAGTTCCGCTACCAACGCCGGCAGGGTGAGCGCCCGGGGTGGGCGGGTCACCGGCAGTGCTCCGGGGCGGTCCGGCTCCTCGTCGCCGGTCTCGCTCGCCGCAGCACCCCGGTTGCCGGCGGAGGGTGCCTCGGTGCGGGGACCGGGCGGCGGGCCGGGCGCTGTCGGCGGGGTCGGTGGCGGCGCGATCGGCGGCGTCGGCGGCGGGGTCGGCGGCGGTGTGCTCGGGCCCAGCTCGTGCAGGAACCGGCTGGGTTGCTCCTCGTGGTCGTCGCCGCCGACGGCGGCAGACGCCACGGCGCTGACCAGCAGCCGGTGCCGGGCCCGGCTGATGGCGACGTGGAAAAGCCGGCGCTCCTCGTCCAGCAACGCCGAGGTCTGACCCACCACGTTCGCCGCTGTCGCCCCGTCGACCGACCGGCCGGCCAGCACGTCGACCAGTCGCTCGGAGCCGAGCAGGCTGCCGCGCAGCCGCAGGTCCGGCCAGATGCCCTCCTGCACGCCGGCCACAGCGACCAGGTCCCATTCCAGGCCCTTCGCGGCGTGCGCGGTGAGCAGGCGTACCGCCGCACCCCGGTCGGCTGTCGGAGCGATGGTGTCGGCCGGCAGGTCCTGGGCGAGCACGTGGTCGAGGAAGACCTCGGCACGCGCGCCGGGCAGCCGATCGGTGAACCGGGCCGCCGCGTCGAAGAGGACCAGCACGGCGTCCAGGTCTCGGTCGGCCGCCTCGGCCCGCCGACGCCGGGCCAGATCGCCCTCGCCGGCCTCCGGACGCCCCTGGTTGATCGCGCCGGCCCACCGCTCGGCGAGACCACTGGCGTGCCAGACGGCCCAGAGCACGTCCTCGGCGGTCGCACCCGGCCGGGCGGCGACCTCGCGTGCGATGGCCAGCAGCCCGGCCACCGCCTGCGCTGGCTCCGCCCAGCGCCGCTCGATGCCGCCCAACTCCTCCGGGTCCTGCAATGCCTCGACGATCAGCTCCCCGGAGGGGCGTCGGTCACCACCGGCCAGGGCGAGCGCGCGCAGGCCCTGCCGCAGCCGCCGCTCGGCCAGCGGGTCGGCCCCGCCGAGCGGCGAGTGCAGCAGCGCGACCGCCGCCTCCTCGTCGAGTCGCTCCGGCTCCAGCGCGCAGCGCAGCAGGAGCAGCAGCGGCGCGACCGCGGGTTGCAGGTGCAGGGGCAGATCCTCACCGTGCACCACTGTGGGTACGCCGGCAGCGTGCAGCGCCCGTCGCAGGGTGGGTAACTGCAACGCTGTGGACCGCACCAGCACCGCCATCCGTGACCAGGGCACACCGTCGAGCAGGTGGGCCGAGCGCAGTGCGTGGGCCAGCCAGGCAGCCTCGCTGGTCGCCGAGCGGAAGGTGTGCACCTCGACCACGCCGGGCGGCGCGTCCGGCAGGGGGTGCAGCCGACGGTGCGCGGCCGGACCCCGCAGGCGGCGACCCAGCCGGGCGATCGCCGCGAGCAGACCCGGCCCGGCCCGGTACGACGCGGTCAGCAGCACCTGCGCGGCCGGCGCACCGGATGCCGTCCGGAACCGGTGCGGGAACGTCGCCACCCCGGCCGGGTCGGCGCCCCGGAAGGCGTACGTGGAGGAATCCGGGTCGGCGAACGCGACAAGCGACTTGCCACCGCCGGCGATGACCGAGAGCAGCTCCAGTTGGGCGGGGTCGGTGTCGGCCAGCTCGTCGAGGTAGACGTACGCGAGCCGACGACGCTCGGCGGCCAGCAACTCCTCGTCGTCGCGCAGCAGCCCGGTGGCCGCCCGGACCAGCTCCGCCGGGTCGTACGCGATGGAGCCCCGGTTGCTGACGTCGCGCAACGCGAGCACTGCGACGTACTCCCGCAGGAAGCGGGCGGCGGCCGGCCAGTCGGCGCGGCCGAGCCTCTCACCCAGCCGAGCCAGGTCGATCGGGCCCACGCCGCGCTCGGCGGCGCGCATGAGCAGGTCGCGCAGTTGCCCGGCGAACGCCCGGGTGCGCAGGGCGGGGCGCAGGTCGGTGGGCCAGCCGACCGGGTCGTCCTCGGGCTCCTCGCCCACCACGTCCAGCAGCTCACGGATGATCAGATCCTGCTCGGGGCCGGTGAGCAGCCGGGGCGACGGTTCGCCCCGCTCGGCGGCGGCGCGGCGGAGCAGCCCGAAGGCGTACGCCGGGAAGGTGCGCACCAGCGGCTCGCGCAGCACCCGGTGGCCGTCCTGCGCGATCCGGGCCTCGATGCGCTGTCGCAGTGCTGTGGCGCCTCGGCGGCCGAAGGTCAGCACCAGGATCCGTTCGGGATCGGCCCCCTCGGCCACCCGGGCGGCGACCGCCTCGACCAGCGTGCTGGTCTTGCCGGTGCCCGGGCCGCCGAGCACGAGCATGGGCCCGTCGGTGTGCCCGACCACCTCGGCCTGCACCGGGTCGGCCCGCCAGCCATCGCCGAAGGTCAGCTCGGGCCCGGCCACGCGATCGGGCCCAACCGACGTGCCGACACCGCCCCCGGACGTGCCGCCGCTGGCGGGCACGGAAGCGCTGTCAGGCGTCGACCCGTCCCCCCGCGCCGGCCTCCCGGGCCGCCGCACCAACCGGTACGCCTGCATCAGCTCATCCCATCAGACCCGTACGACACCACCCAATCCCCACCCGCTCCCCCCTCACCCCAACATCCACCACCGTCGATCATTAAGTTAGCGGCGCGACACGCCGAGAGCGACGTCGCTAACTTCATGATCACCGCGAGCGGGCCGGGACCGGGCCGGGACGCGGCGGGGCGGGGTGGGGTGGGGTGGGGTGGGGTGGGTCAGGTCAGGTGGGATTCCAGGACGTCGAGGGCCTCGCTGACGGTGGTGGTGACAGTCAGGAGGTCGCGGCCGGCGGGCTTGAGGAAGGTCTGGTCGGCCAGCGCGTCGAGCCAGTCCAGCAGGGGGCGGTAGAACCCGTCGGTGTCGATCAGCACCATCGGCTTGGTGTGCAGGGCGAGTGTGGCGGTGGTCCAGACCTCGAACAGCTCGTCCAGCGTGCCCAAGCCGCCGGGCAGGGTGAGGAAGGCGTCCGATTTGTCGATCATCAGGGTCTTGCGGCTGGCCATCGAGTCGGTCACCAGCAGTTCGTCCGAGGCCAGGTCGGCGACCTCCAGGTCGACCAGCGACTGCGGGATCACGCCGACGGTGCGCCCACCGGCGGATCGGGCGCCGTCCGCCAGCGCGCCCATCATGCCGACGCAGCCACCACCGCTGACCAGCGTGTGCCCGCGCCGGGCCAGCTCCGCGCCGGTCTCGGCGGCCAGGTCCAACCAGCGCTGATCGAGGGTACGAGAGGAGGCACAGAAGACGCAGATCGCCGCCATCAGTCGTGATCCCGAGCCTGCTCGGCGGCGGCCTGCTGGTCTGCGCCGGTGCGCGCGACAGCCTCCTCGCGGACCGCCTCCTGCTCGGCGGAGAGAGCGGCCTCCGATTCGACGATGTACCGGACCGCCTCGTTGACGTCGTCGGTGAGGCAGATCAGATCCAGGTCGACCGGCCCGATCTTGCCGGTGGCGGCCATCGTGCCGCGCAGCCAGTCCAGCAGGCCCTGCCAGTAGGCGACGCCCATGAGCACCACCGGGAACCGGGTGACCTTGCCGGTCTGCACCAGGGTGAGCGCCTCGAACAACTCGTCCATGGTGCCGAACCCGCCGGGCAGCACGACGAACGCCTGGGCGTACTTGACGAACATCGTCTTGCGGGCGAAGAAGTAGCGGAAGTCGATGGCCAGGTCGACCCAGTCGTTGATGCCCTGCTCGAACGGAAGCTCGATGCCGAGCCCGACGGAGAGCCCACCGGCCTCGCTGGCGCCCCGGTTGGCGGCCTCCATCACGCCGGGCCCACCTCCGGTGATGACCGCGTAGCCGGCTCGGGCCAGTGCACCGCCCAACTGCTCGGCCAACTGGCACTCGGCGCTGTCCGGCGCGCTGCGCGCGGAGCCGAAGACGCTGACCGCTGACGGCACGTCGGCGAGGGTGTCGAAACCCTCGACGAACTCGGCGAGGATGCGCAGCGCGCGCCAGGCGTCCTTGGTCTTCCAGTCACCCCGCCCCCGTGAATCCAGCAGTCGCTGGTCGGCGGTGCTGCTCGGGATCGCCCCTCTGCGCAGGGTGACCGCACCGCGATGCCGCTCCTGTCCCGGACCGCGACCGGCCTCCCGCCCGTTGCTCTGGCTCATGGGGCAACCGTAGTGGAGCAGCACCGGCCGGGTGCGCGGGGCGGGGACGCCGAGAAATTGTTCGGGATCAAGGGCAACTATTCGGCGCTCCCGTACGTCTTACTATTCACATACCGGGTATGCCCCGGCGCGCGCCTTCGGGGGAGGAGACAGCGTGATCAGTAACAGCGAGATGATCCGGATCCGTCGCCAGATGCAGCGACGGATCCGAGACGTGGTGGCCGAACGCCGCCGCATCCGCCAGCAGAACCCCATCCCCACCCCCTCCGGGACCGATCAAGAGGTTTGCGTCGCCGACAACGGGCCAGGCTGACGCAAACCTCTTGATCACCGGAACGACCGGACGCGACGGGGCGACCAGGGTCAGGCCGGGGCCAGCCAGCGGTGCAGGGTCGCCGCGCCGTCGCGGATCTTGCTGATCTCGACGTGCTCGTCGGGGTGGTGGGCGAGGTTCGGGTCGCCCGGGCCGAAGTTCAGCGCGGGAATGCCCATCGCCGCGAACCGGGCCACGTCCGTCCAGCCCAGCTTGCCGATCGGCGCGGCGCCGACCGCCGCCAGGAACTCCTTCGCGGGGGCCGCGTCAAGCCCGGGCGCGGCACCGGCGGCCGTGTCGGTGACTGTCAACGCGAAGCCGGCGAACACCTCGCGCAGGTGCGCCTCCGCCTCGGCCGGGGTGCGGTCCGGGGCGAACCGGTAGTTGACCTCGACCTCACAGAGATCGGGAACCACGTTGCCGGCCACCCCACCGTTGATCCGCACCGCGTTCATGCCCTCGCGGTAGTCGCAGCCGTCGATGGTGACTCGGCGCGCCTCGTACGTCTGGAGGCGTCGCAGCACCTCCCCGGCGGCGTGGATGGCGTTGACCCCGTGCCAGGAGCGCGCCGAGTGGGCGCGTACGCCGGTCGTGGTGACCACCGAGCGCATGGTGCCCTGGCAGCCCGCCTCGACGATGCCGTACGTCGGCTCCAGCAGCACCGCGAAGTCCGCCTGCAACCACTCGGGGAACGCCTGGGCGACGAGGTTGAGCCCGTTGTACCGGGACTCGATCTCCTCGGCCTCGTAGAAGAAGTACGTCACGTCGTAGCGCGGCTCGGGCAGCGTCACCGCCAGGTGCAGCGCGTACGCGGTGCCGGACTTCATGTCGGAGGTGCCGCAGCCGTACATCAGGTCGCCGCGCATCGTCGACGGAAAGTTGTTGTTCAACGGCACCGTGTCGAGGTGCCCGGCCAGCACGACACGCTGCGACCGACCGAGGTCGGTACGCGCCATCACCGTGTTGCCGTGCCGGTGCGTGGTCAGGTGCGGTACGCCCCGCAGCACCTCTTCGACACAGTCGGCGATCGCCTTCTCGTTGAGGGACACGGACTCTATGTCGACCAGAGCGCGGGTCAGCTGCACCGGATCGGCGAGGACCTCGGGGGTCAGCGGGTTCTCCATGGTTCGCACGGTACCTTCAGGTCTGTCAGCGCGAGGAGCGAGCCGAGGTCAGCCCGGCCGTGACCGAGAGGTGTAACAGTGACGTCCGCAGATTCCGCCTGGGGCATCGGCCTGGCTACGGTCACCGCAGACGAACAGGTGCTCGATACCTGGTACCCGACCGGCAAGCTGGGCCTGGGCGAGCTGCCGCTGGTCGCCGGCGAGGACAAGGCGGACGTGCTCGACCTGCCGCCGGCCGCGCTCGGTGACCGGTCCCTGCCTGGCCTGCGTACCGTGCAGGTAGTGACCGTGATCGGTTCGTTGGACGACCCGATCAAGGACGCGTCCGACGCGTACCTCCGGTTGCACCTGCTCTCGCACCGCCTGGTGCGACCCAACCAGCTCAACCTGGACGGCATCTTCGGCAAGCTGGCCAACGTGGCCTGGACGTCCGCCGGGCCGTGCCCCCCGGAGCGGGTGGACGAGCTGCGGGTGATCGAGCGGGCCGCCGGCCGGCACCTGGCGGTGTACGGGGTCGACAAGTTCCCCCGGATGACCGACTACGTGGTGCCCGCCGGTGTGCGGATCGCCGACGCCGACCGGGTCCGCCTCGGCGCCCACCTGGCCGCCGGCACCACTGTGATGCACGAGGGCTTCGTGAACTTCAACGCCGGCACCGTCGGCACCTCGATGGTCGAGGGGCGGATCGTGCAGGGCGTGCTGGTCGGCGACGGTTCCGACATCGGCGGCGGGGCCTCCATCATGGGCACCCTCTCCGGCGGCGGCACCGACAAGATCAGCATTGGTGAGCGGAGCCTGGTCGGCGCGAACGCCGGCGTCGGGATCTCGCTCGGAGACGACTGCGTGGTCGAGGCCGGCTGCTACATCACCGCCGCGTCGAAGATCACGCTTCCCGACGGCCGGGTGGTCAAGGGCCGGGAGCTGTCCGGCGTCGACGGCCTGCTGTTCTGGCGCAACTCGGTCACCGGCGCGCTGGAGGCCCGGCCGCGCACCGGCCGGGGCATCGAGCTGAACGCCGCCCTGCACGCCAACGACTGACGGCCCCGCCGGGTCCGCGGCGCTCGGCCGCGGACCCGGACGGGGTACGCCTCAGCGCAACCGGTACGCCTGGATGATCCGTTGGGTCACCGTGTTGCCGGCGGTGTCCCGCGCGGTGGCCCGCAGCGACACGTGGCCGGCACCGGCCGGATGCCGCAACACTGCCGACCAGCCGTCGGCCGAGGTGCGGACCAGCTTCGCCTTGCCCCAGGTCTTTCCGCCGTCGTACGAGACGTCGACGGTGAGCTTCTCCACCCGGGTGGCCGGCGAGCCGGGCTGCCGCTGCACCCGTACCGGTACGACGAAGCCCTGACCGGCCGGAGCGCTGTTGTCGACCCGCAGCGGCGGCGCGAAGCGCACCGCCGACAGCGGCAGTCGGGCCGGCGTCTCACCGGCGACGTGCCTCGACCGGAAGGTCCAGCTGGACTCCACCTCGGTGCTCAGATCGGTGAAGCTTCGCTTCGACGACGTGACGAGCCGGTAGTCCGCCGCACCCGGTGGCACCGCGAACTCCCCGTAGCCGGCGTACTCGCTCTCGCCGACCAGCTTGCCGTTGCGCCAGAGCTTGGTGTGCTCACTGTCGCTCAGCGAGAAGCCCGGGTGCCCGGCCGCGTCGCTGAAGATCGGCACGTCGACCAGGATGGTGTCGCCGACCCGGGTGACGCTCTGCTGCGGCCAGCGCGGGTTCGGGAAGGACGGTCCGTACGGAGCCTGGTTCCAGATCTCCTGGACCGTCCGCCCGGCCCGGTACGCGGTGGAGGTGGAGACGAGCGCTGCCTTCGGGGTCAACCACCCTTCCTCGTCCACAGTTCCGAAGAGGATTTCGGATTCCCACTTCACGCCCTTGGTGTTGTAGTACTCGACCCGCTGGCCGGGCACGACGGTGGGCAGGATCACGGCCGAGTAGCCGACGTTGTACTCCAACTCGGGGAGCACGATCCGCTCGGCCTTCATGCCCGGGTAGCCACCGCGGAACTGGTGCACGACGGTGGCCAGGTCCCGTCGGGCGTAGTCGCGGACGAACCCGGTGGGCATTCGGCCCGGGATCGCCTCGGCCAGCGCGTACAGGTACGGACTGTTGGCCGAGTCCGGCGTGGTCCAGTTGCTGCTGACGGTGGCGACGAACTTGTCGGCGGAGACCGGCTTGCCGAGCTGACCGCTGGTCAGGCCGGTGAACGTCTCCGCCCAGAGCCCGACGCCGTACCCGCTGCCGTCGTCGGCGGTGAAGTTGGCGCTGAGGTCGATCAGTTGCGGGACGGCGGTCCGGTCCGGCACCGTCGTCCGTACCGGCTTGGCCCGGCGAGCGTCCACGACGATTCGGGTGTCCTGATCGACAGTCAGTTCGGGCTGTGCCAGCAGGGACATCCCGCGCTGCTCATCCTCCGGGCCGGGCTCGAAGACGAGGCCGGTCAGGCCGTAGTGCCCCTTGGGCACCCGCACTGTGGCCACCCCGTCGGAACTGGCGACGTCCCAGAAGCTGTAGGTGTCCAGCCCGACCAGGGACGTCCAGTGGTCCGCCGTGCGAGCGCCGGCCCGGTTCAGGTGCTCCACTGTGAGCGTGTAGCTCTCGACCTCCCGGTGCACCGCCAGTGGAGTGACAGCGACCGCCGCACCGGAGCGGGCCACGATCCGACCGGTCCAGTAACCGTCGGCGTCGCCGAGCCGGGTGTCAGTGGTGACGGTAGTGGCGGCCGTGCCGCCCGCCGGCACTGTGAGTTGGCTGGCACCCAGAACGAACAGGCCGGCCGGTAGCGCCCGACCGCCGGGGCCCGCGCCCTCGATGCTCAGGTCCACTGTGACCGGGGCCGGGCCGTCGTTGCGCCAGGTCACCGTACGGGTGATCGGGGCGTCGTCGGCGTGCGGCCAGAGCGTACGCCCGAACGAGACGCTCACCGGGTCGGTGGTGATCTGCTGGGTGATCGCGTGTGCCACGTCGACCCGCCCGGCACCCTGCTGGTAGGCGGTCTGGTCCGGGTGCGGCTTGGCGGCGGCCATCAGGGTGGCCTTGAGCCGGTCGGCCCGCCATCCCGGGTGCTGCTGGGCCAGCAGCGCGGCCGACCCGGCCACGTGCGGGGTCGCCATCGAGGTGCCGGAGAGCGTGACGTAGCGGTCCCCCACCGGATCGCCGATGACGCCGGTGGCGGACCGCGCGGCGACGATGTCGACGCCGGGCGCGGTGATGTCCGGCTTCAGCGCGTCGTCGCCGACTCGCGGTCCCCGGCTGGAGAATTCGGCCAGCTCGTCGTCGCGGTCCACAGCGCCCACGGCGAGCGCGGCGTCAGCGGAGGCCGGGGAGCCGACCGAACCGTCCGAGCCGTCGTTGCCGGCGGCGATGACGAACAGGGTGCCGGTCTGGGCGGTGAGGGTCTGCACGGCCTCCTCGACCGGGTCGACCTCCGGGGTGTCCCAGCCGCCGAGGCTCAGGTTGACCACTGCGGCCTTCTTCTCCACAGCGGCCCACTGCATCCCGGCGAGGATCGCCGAATCGGTGCAGCCCGCGTCCTCACAGACCTTGCCGTCCAGCAGCGTCGCGTCCGGCGCCACACCCCGGTACTTGCCACCGGAGGCGGCGCCGCTGCCCGCGATGGTCGAGGCCACGTGGGTGCCGTGGCCGACAGTGTCCCGAGCGTCGGCGACCTCGGTGAAGTTGCGCGCCTCGGCCACCTTGCCGGCCAGGTCCGGGTGGGTGGCGTCGACGCCGGTGTCCAGCACCGCGACGGACACCCCCGTACCGGTGAACCCGGCCGCCCAGGCGGCGGGCGCGCCGATCTGCGGCACGCTGTGGTCGAGGGTCACCCGTCGATGACCGTCCAGCCAGATCCGCTCGACGCCCCCCGCCGCGTCGAGCCGGGCCCCAGCGGGACCGGTGGCGACCGTCTCCCACACCGCGCCGAGGGAGGACTTGTCGCTGTTCAGGGCGGCACCGCGAATCAACGGCAGGTCGCGGGTCAGCCGCGTGCCGGGCAGAGCGGCCGAGGCACGCTTGGCGGTACCCGTCGAGCCGTACTCCACCAGCAGCGGCAGGGTGTTGCGGTTGGCGTCGTCGTAACCTGCCTCGACCAGCCCGCTGACGTCGAAGAGTCGCCGGTCCACCCGACCGGAGCGCAGCAACGGCACCGCGTCCGTCGGCGTCACGGTGAGGCGGCCGCGCTCGCGCTGGACCAGGAACTGCACGTCCTCGCGGCCGGCGCCGGGCCGGACCGAGGCACCGGACGCGGTGACGGTGACCCGGTCACCGGTGATCAGCGTGACAGTGGTCGAGCGGTTGGTCGGGTGTCCACCCGGAGTGGACTGTTGGTCGGTGTCGCCCGGTGGGGCGGGCACGGCGGCCGTGGCTGAGGCGGGAGCCGGCGCGGAGAGCGCCAGCGCGAACACGAGGCCGAGAGCGGCCAATTTTCTTCCCTGGTGCAACGGATCCTCCTCGTCAAGCGTCTTGATGGATGGAGTCACATTGACAACCCAGAATTGCATACCGGGTATGTAAAATGAAGGCCAAAAAATGACGGACCCGCCACGAGCCGACGAACCGGGCCGGCATGATCGGGCGGTGACCTCCATGAAGGACAAGATGCTCGCCGGTGAGCCATACATCGCCGACGATCCCGAGATCATCGCCGACCTGGACCGGGCCGCCCGACTGATGGAGCGCTTCAACACCAGTCCCGCGGCCGATCCGCAGGCCCGGATCGCGGCCCTGCGTGATCTCCTCGGCGAACTGGGCGAGGACACCTGGATCCGCCCACCGTTCTACTGCGACTACGGCTGGCAGATCCGGATCGGCCCGCGCAGCTTCGTCAACTACAACGCTGTCTTCCTCGACGTCGCTCGGATCACCCTCGGCGCGGACGTCCAGGTCGGCCCTAACGTGCAGCTACTCACCCCGACCCATCCGGTCGAGCCCGGCCCGCGACGGGACAAGTGGGAGGCGGCCAAGCCGATCACCATTGGCGACAACGTGTGGCTCGGCGGTGGCGCGATCGTGCTGGCCGGCGTGACGATCGGCGCGGACACCGTCGTCGGCGCGGGCGCTGTCGTCACCCGGGACCTGCCCGCCAACGTGGTGGCCGTCGGCAACCCGGCCCGGCCGGTCCGCGAACTCGGCTAGACCGTCGGCGGATCCGACAGGCGGACCACCAGGTCGGCCCGGTCGGCGGTGGGGGTGATCAGGGCGGCGTTCGACTCGTCGCTGCCCAGCGCCCACGCCCGTGCCTGCTCCGGAGACCGACCGAACGCCTCGTGCCGGGCGGTCAGCCGGCGGTGCCGCACCTCGGCGTCCAGGTCGAGAAACCACGCCTCGTGCAGCAGCGGTCGGATCTCCTGCCAGGGGAAGTCCGGCAACAGCAGGTAGTTGCCCTCGGTCACCACCAGCCGGACCGACGGCGCCACCTCGATCGCGCCGGCCACCGGCTCATCGAGCTCCCGGCGGAACTCCGGCGCGAAGACCGACGTCGGCTCCAACCGGCGCAACCGGCGCAGCAGCGAGACGTACCCATTGGCGTCGAAGGTGTCCACCGCGCCCTTGCGGTCGGCGCGACCCAGGCGGACCAGTTGCGACTGCGCCAGGTGAAAGCCGTCCATCGGCACCAGGCAGGCGGCCGACCCGATCTCGGCGACGATCCGCTCCGCCAGGGTGGACTTCCCGGCGCCCGGTGCGCCGGCGATGCCGAGCAGTTGTCGCGGGCCGGCCTCGGCGAGCACCAACGCCCGCGCCACCAACTCGTCGGCGGACAGCACCCGGGCCTGCGGCATCAGCCCAGAACCGGGTCGCTGATGGTGAACCGCGCCTGCACCGCAGCCTGCACAGTCTGCGGCTGCGGGTCCAGCTCAAGCTCCGGCGGACCACCGCCCGCGCCACCACCCGAGGCGAAGGCCGCACGGGCGAACATCGGCCGGTCGGCGGGGCCCGCGTCGGCCAGCTCGATCAACGAGGTGACCTGGGCGCCCAGCGCCTCCGCGTACTCCCGGGCCCGCAACAGCGCGTCGCTGATCGCGGCGTGCCGTGCCGCACGATGGGCCGGGCTGTCCGGGCGAAGCTCCCACCACGGGCCGGCCACCTCGACCTGGTCCTGGTCGGCGAGCCGGAGCATCAGCTCACCCAGCGTGGTGAAGTCGGTGACAGTGACGGTGGTGGTGACGCTGCCGTGCCAGGCGACCACCCGCTCACCCGAGCGCCGGGTCTCCGGCCGCACCCGCAGGTCGCCGGTCTCCCGCCGCGCCACCGCCGGCCCGGAGCCGTCCAGCAGCACCCGGACCGCCGCGGCCCGCTCGGCCAACCGGGTCAGCGTCGCCTCCCGGTCCCGGTCGCGGGCTGTCGCGGTGACCGCGAACCGGGCCAGCTCGGGCGGCACCTCCCGGTACGCCTCGCCGCGCACCTGCACCACCGGACCGTCCATCGCCATGCCCCTCAGCCTAGTCAGCGACGGGGCGCCGCGCCGCGTAGGAGACGCTGTCCGCGTCGACGTGCAGGCCGGTCAGGTAGCCGCCGGCCACGCCCAGCTCGCGCAACCAGGACACCTCTGCGGCGTGGTCACCACCGGCCGGGAACTGCCTGTCGTACGCGTCGAACCGCCGATCGCGCAGCGCCACCCGGGAGGCCCGCGCCTCGTCGTAGCGCGCGATGAGCCCCGGGGCGTCATCGGCGCGCAGAGCGGCGGTCAGATCGTCCAGGAACGCGGTGACCTCGGCCAGCTCACGCAGCACCCGATCCCGGTTGCCGAGCAGCATGTTGGCGGTCCGATCGGCCGGGGTCCCGGCGACCCGGGTGCCGTCGGAGAAGCTGCCGGCGGCGAGCGCGAGGATCGCGTCGCGCAGTGGTGCGCGCTGCACGGCGCCGGCCAGCGCGCCGGCGAGCAGGTGCGGCACGTGTGAGGCGAGCGCGGCAGCCGAGTCGTGCTCCGGGGCGGACATCGGCACCACCCGGGCCTCGAAGACCTCCACCAGCAGCTCGGCCAGCCAACGGAAGGCGGTGGTGGCCGTTCCGGGCGCCGGACACAGCACCCAGGCCGCGCCGGTGAGCAGGTCGGCTCGCGCGGCCGTCAAGCCCGCCCGGTCGGTGCCCGCCATCGGGTGGCCGGGCACGAACCGGTGCGTCAGCCCCTGCGCGGCGGCGAACGCCGCCACCTGCTCCTTGGTGCTACCGACGTCGGTCAGCACACAACGCTCACCGGTCATCGCCGCCACCTCGACCAGCGTCGCCGGCAGGGTCGGCAGCGGCCCGCACAGGAAGACCACGTCCCGGTCGGTCACCGCCTCGACCAGGCGGTCCGGCGCGGGTACGCCCACCCGGCGGGTCTCCCGCCGGGTGGCCTCGTCCGGGTCCCACCCGACCACGTCGATGCCGGCGGCGACCATTCGCAGCAGCACCGAGCCGCCGATCAGGCCGGTGCCGACGACCGCCGCCCGGACCCGTGCCCCTGGCCTGTCCACCATGCTCGACCGCCCGGAGCCGCGATCAGGCGAGACGTGCCGCGACGCCGGCGATGTGCTCGTCGGACTCGGTCAGGGCGACCCGGACATGCTGCCCGGCCGTCGGGCCGTAGAAGACGCCGGCGGCGACCAGGATGCCACGTCGGGCCAGCCAGTCGACCGTCTGCCAGCAGTCCTCACCCCTGGTCAGCCAGAGGTACAGGCCAGCCTCGGAGTGCTCGACGGTGAACCCGGCACCGGTGAACGCCGCGGTGAGAACCTCCCGCCGAACGCGGTAACGCTCCCGCTGCTCCTCGGCGTGTCGCTCGTCCTCCAGGGCGGCCACCATGGCCGCCTGCACGGGCGCGGGCACGATCATGCCCGCGTGCTTGCGGACCTTGAGCAGCTCGGCGACGAGCGCCGGGTCACCGGCGACGAAGCCAGCCCGGTAGCCGGCGAGGTTGGACCGCTTGGAAAGCGAGTGCACGGCCAGCACCCCGGCATAGCTGCCCCCGCTGACCTGCGGAGACAACACCGAGACCGGGTCGGCCGACCAGCCCAGCGGCAGGTAGCACTCGTCGCTGGCGACAACAGCGCCACGTTCGCGGGCCCAGTCGACCACCTTGCGCAGGTGCGCCGCGGGCAACACCCGGCCGGTCGGGTTGCCGGGCGAGTTGACCCAGACCAACCGCACCCGCGGGGTCGGCCCGAGCGAGGTGAGCGAGTCGGTGCGAACGACTGTGGCACCGGCCAGCCGGGCGCCATCCTCGTAGGTGGGGTACGCGATCGACGGCACCACCACCACGTCACCCGGGCCGATGCCGAGCAGCGTGGGCAGCCAGGCCACCAGCTCCTTCGAGCCGATGGTCGGCAGCACGCCGAGACCGTCGACGCCGGCGCCACAGGCTCGGGACACCCACGCCGCGATGGCGGCCCGCAGCGCCGGGGTGCCAGCGGTCAGCGGGTAACCGGGAGCATCGGACGCGTCAGACAACGCCCGCCGGATCACCTCGGGCACCGGGTCGACCGGCGTACCCATGGAGAGGTTGATCAGACCCTCCGGATGCGCCGCGGCCAACGTGGCCGCGGCGTCCAGGGTGTCCCAGGTGAACTCGGGCAGCCGCGACGAGACCGGCGCGGGCCGGTTCAGTGGCCCTCGCCGCGCGGCGGCTGCGCGGCGACGAAGGTGGCGTCCTTTTCCACCTTGCCGACCTTCGAGGCGCCACCGGGCGAGCCCAGGTCCTCGAAGAACTCGTAGTTCGCGCCGGTGTAGTCCTTCCACTGCTCCGGGACGTCATCCTCGTAGAAGATCGCCTCCACGGGGCAGACGGGCTCACAGGCACCACAGTCGACGCACTCGTCGGGGTGGATGTAGAGCATCCGATTGCCCTCGTAAATGCAGTCGACCGGGCACTCCTCGATGCATGCCTTGTCGAGCACATCTACGCACGGCTCGGCGATGATGTAGGTCACCGGTCTTCTCCTCCGCAAGACTCGCCGCGATCTCCCGCGACGGTATGAGCCTAGTATCTCGCCGGGGAGGGGGTCGATCGTGCTCCGACAGCAGGATGTGGGACACCGGATCGTGGTCCGCCGGATTGTGGGGATTCGCGAGGGCCGCCCGCAATTTTCCGATGCCCTGGGCGAGCTGGTGGAGCTGAGCGAGACTCATCTCACGCTGGCCACCGCTCAGGGGCCGCTTCGGGTCCCGGTGGCGCAGGTCCACCGCGCCAAGCGCGTTCCGCCGACCCGTCGGCCGACCGCCGCGGCGGTCGTGGCGTTGGAGCGGGCCGCCGACGAGGCGTGGCCGGCACCGATCCGGGGCCGACTCGGTGACTGGCTGCTCCGGTCGGCCGAGGGCTGGACCGGGCGCGCCAACTCGGCGCTGCCGATCGGCGACCCGGACCGACCACTGGCCGCCGCTGTCGACGCGGTGGAGCGCTGGTACGCCGAGCTGGGCCAACCCGCGCTGATCAACACACCGCTGCCCCTCGCCGCTCCGGTCGGCGCCGAGCTGGACTCCCGTGGCTGGGGCACCCGCCCTCCGACGCTGGTGCAGACCGCGCCGCTGCCCCTGTTGGCGTCGACGCCCGCCACCGGCCAGGCCGACGGGTGGGCCAGTGCGGTCGTCGAGCTGACCACCGCGCCCAGCGACGAGTGGCTGGCCATCGCCGCCGGCCGCAAGGGCGGCCTGCCGGACGCCGCCCGGCACGTCCTCACCGCCGTGGACCAGGTCCGCTTCGCCCACGTGTACGCCGACAAGGCCCTGGTGGCCGTTGGCCGTGGCACGGTGACCGGCCAGGGGCGCTGGTTGGGCCTCAGCCTGATCGAGGTGGTACCGGCGGCCCGCCGCCAGGGGTTGGCCAGCCGCGTGATCCACGAACTGGTCAGTTGGGGCGCGTCCAGCGGCGCGACGCACGCGTTCCTCCAGGTCGAGCAGCGCAACGCGGCGGCGGTCGCGCTCTACCAGCGGCTCGGCCTCGTCACCCACCACACCTACCTGACCCGGGTCGCCTCGAACTGACCCGCGAGGCGAGCCCGGCACCGCTTGATCGGGCTGGGCGGTGATCAGCGGCGGACGACGCGGCGGGGCTTGGCGGCCTTGACTTCGGCGTACCGCTTGAGCTGCTGAGAGCGGTAGTCACGGCCGAGCGCGATGAGCACCAGGTAGCCGATCAGCAACCCGGCGCCGGTGGCGAGCAGGTAGAGCCAGATCTGGGCGAAGAACGTCGCCGCGCCGCCGTCGAACGGGTTGTGACCGACCAGCAGGGGCCCGACCAGCACGGTCAGCAGCATCGCCACCGGCACCACGAGGGCCATGTCAGCGGCCCAGCCCGCCAGCGGCCGGCGACGACCCCAGCGGAAGGCGACCACGGCGAGGATCAGCCCGATCACCACGAACATCGCGAGCGACACCCGGTCGGCGGCGGTGTCGTCACCCTCGAAGCCGAACCGGATGATCAGTCGGGCGACCACGTTGACCGCGAAGAGTGCCGCTGCGAGCACCCCGATGTCACGCCACCGCTTGTCCATCGCCGGACCCTCCTGCCATACGCCCCGTCGCGGGGTTCGCATCCCTGGCAGGAATATCTACCACCCTTACCTGGGAGACGTCATCACCCGGCAGCAACCCGAAACCAGCCCGGCGTCAACCGCCGAGCATGGGCGGCTGTGGGGCGAGGATCTGCCGGAAGCCCATCACCGCGAAGGTCATCGCACCGGCCACGATCATGGCCAGCCCCACCCAGTTGTCGCCGGCCAGCAACAGGTCACCCTCGTTGGTCCGGATGGCGGCGACCGCCATCAGCGCGAACCACGGCACCGCCGGCAACGCCACCGCCCAGCGACGGCCGACCGCCTCGTACGCGAACCAGCTCAGCACGATGTTGGCGCCGATGGCGAGGAGCACCGACACGCCGATCAGTTGCCCGCCGACGCGGAGCGTGGCGAGCAGCAGCTCCAGTACGCCGGTCAGCACACCGGCGAGGACCACGACGATCCCACCGACCAGCCGGACGCCCAGGTCCAGCAGTCGCGGCGGCGGCCCCGCCGGCGGCGGGGCTTCCTGGTCCTCCACGACCGTCATCGGTGCGGCCGGCACTGTCACCGGAGACCCGCCGCCGCGACCGGGGACCGGTCCGGGGCGGTCTCCGCGGGCAGGCCGGCGAAGAGGTCGTCCTCCCAGCCGTACGGCCCAGTGCCCGGGCCCTTCTCACCGACCGCGAGAGTGAAGAACTCCACGCCCATGAACTCGCCACCGAAGTTGCCGGCGATCGAGTAGAGCCACGAGGTGGCCGGGATCTGGGTGGCGTGCGCCCGCATCGCGGCCTCCTTCGCGGTGTGCTGGTCGGTGCCGTCGATCCGGGCGGCGATTTGAGCGTCCGGGGTGCCGAAGGGCAGGTCGGCGATGTCCTCGATGCCACCGAACGGGTTGTCGGACGACTCGGCGAAATGCGTCATTCCGGCTTCCAGGACGCTGAGCGGCATGGCCGTCCAGTAGACCTTGAGCGGGGCACAGCCCTCGGCGGTGGCCAACTCGACGGCGCGCATGGCCACCCGGTGCGCCTGGATGTGGTCGGGGTGGCCGTAGAAGCCGTTCGGGTCGTACGTGACGAGCACCTGCGGGCGTACCTCTCGCAGGATCTCCACGAGGTGCCCGGCGGCCTCGTCGAGGTCGGCCCGCCAGAAGGCCCGGGGGTGCTCGTTCGTCGCGAGCCCCATCATCCCGGAGTCGCGGTAGCGGCCGGCGCCGCCGAGGAAACGGTGGTCGCCGACGCCGAGCGCGGCGCACGCGGCGGCCAGCTCGGCCACCCGGTACCCGCCGAGCTGGTCGGCCTCGGCGGCGGCGAGCTGCGCCAGCGCGGGCACGTGGATCTCGCCCTCCTCGCCGAGCGTGCAGGTCACCAGCGTGACGTGCGCGCCGTCGGCGGCGTAGTGGGCCATCGTCGAGCCGGTGCCGATCGACTCGTCGTCGGGGTGCGCGTGGACCAGCAGCAGGCGGCGGTCGGGCAGCATCGTCACGACGGTCACTCTAACTGGCGGTTCTCCCCCGGCCGACGCTGACGCGTCCGCCCAGGTCGGCCACATCACCCCCGCTCCCGCTCTACGATTTGGGCTGTGGACTTTCCGGAGCTGGCCGCCCGCACCCGCCGGTTCAGCCACGGCGCGCCACGCGCTGTCTCGGTGGCTGAGGACGGCTCCCGGGTGATCTTCCTGCGCTCCGCCGGGCCCGAGGATCCGGCGGACGCGCTCTGGCTGTTGGACGCGGCCACCGGCGAGGAGCGGCTGGTCGCCGACCCGGCCACCCTGCTCGGCGAGGGCGGGGATGTCCGTTCCCTCTCCCCCGGCGAACGCGCGCTCCGCGAGCGGCTGCGGCTCAGCGCCGCCGGCATCGGCTCGTACGCGTTGGACGCGGCCGGCCGGGTTGCGGTTTTCGCGCTGGCCGGGCGGTTGTTCCGGGCCGATCTGGTGCACGGCGACGTGGTGGAGGTGGCGGCCGTCGGCCCGGTGCTGGACCCACGTCCGGACCCGACCGGGCAGCGGCTGGCGTACGTGACGGACGCGGCCGAGGGCGTGCGCCGGGGTGAGCTGCGGGTGATCGACCCCGACGGCACCGACACCCTGCTGGCCGGCGAGGACGCCGGCGTGAGCTGGGGGTTGGCCGAGCACATCGCGGCGGAGGAGTTCGGCCGGTTCCGGGGGTACTGGTGGGCGCCCGACGGCCGGTCGGTGCTCGCCGCCCGGGTCGACGAGTCCCGCCTGGAGCGGTGGCACCTGCACGACCCGGCCGAGCCGGCGAGCCCCCCGACCGCCGTCGCGTACCCCCGGGCCGGCGGCCCCAACGCGGAGGTCAGCCTGCACCTGCTGGACCTGGACGACGGCTGGGTCGACGTGCACTGGGACCGGGAGACCTACCCGTACCTGACCGGGGTCAGCTGGGGTGAGGGCAGTCCGTTGATCACCGTGCTGCGCCGCTCGCAGCAGCACGGGCTGGTGCTGGCGGTGGACCCGCGCACTGGTGAGACGCAGGTGCACGCCGAGCTGGCCGACCCCCGCTGGGTCGAGCCGATCGCCGGCACCCCCGCGCACCTGCCGGACGGCCGGGTGCTGGTCGGTGGGGAGCTGGCCCACGACGGGTACGACGCCCGGTGTCTCTTCGCGGACGGCACCCTGCTCACCCCGCCGTCGCTGTACGTACGACGGGTGGTGGGTCGGCTTCCGGCCGCCACCGGCCCGGCCGACCTGCTGGTGGAGGCGAGCGACGGCGAGCCGAGCGAGCGGCACCTGTTCCGGGTCCGCACCACCATCGGTGGTGGGGTGGACGCGCGCCGGCTCACCACCGACTCCGGCTGGTACACCGCCGCGGTGGGTGGGGACGTGCTGGCCGTCGGCGTCGCGTCGCTGGACCACGCCGGGGTGCGCTGGACGGTGCGCCGCGGCGATCAGGAGATCGCCGCGCTGCGCTCGTTCGCCGCCACCCCGCCGTACTCTCCGCTGCCACTGCTGGAACGGGTGACCGACCGGCGGCTGCCGGCGGCGGTGCTCTACCCCGACAACCACGTGACGGGTCGGCGGCTGCCGGTGCTGCTGGACATCTACGGCGGCCCGGGGCACCAGGAGGTCGTTGCGGCGCGGGCCGCGTGGCTGGAGCGGCAGTGGTGGGCCGACGCCGGGTTCGCTGTGGTCACCATCGACAACCGGGGTACACCGGGAGTGGCGCCGTCGTTCGAGAAGGCGATCCACCGGCGGGTCGCCGACGTGATCCTGACCGACCAGATCGACGCGCTCACCGCGCTCGCCGGCAAGCACCCGGACCTCGACCTGGGGCGGGTCGGGGTGCGCGGTTGGTCGTTCGGCGGGTGGCTGGCCGGGCTTGCGGTGCTGCGTCACCCGGAGTTGTTCCGGTGCGGAATCGCGGGTGCCCCGGTGACCGACTGGGCGCTGTACGACACCGCGTACACCGAGCGTTATCTGGGGTTGCCGGAAGACGGCCAGGACATCTACGCGCACCACTCGCTCGTCGAGTTGGCCGCCGAGCCGGTCACCGGCCCGGACCAGGCCCGCCCGTTGCTGCTGGTGCACGGGATGGCCGACGACAACGTGGTGGCCGCGCACACGCTCCGGCTCTCCGCGGCCCTGCTGAGCACCGGCCGACCGCACGCCGTGCTGCCGCTGACCGGGGCCACCCACCTGGCCGCGAACGGCACCGCCGAGCGTCTGCTTCCCCTGGAGCTCGACTTCCTCCGCACCCACCTGCTGTGAGCAGCATTCGATAACTGGGTTCGGCACACCGAGCCCTCTGCCGAATGCCATGCTGACCGAAGCGGCACCCGGCGGCGTGGTTACCCCGGTGATACACCGCTTTCCCTTGTGCTGAAAGGACTCCAGGATGGTTGGCATCGCGCAGAAACCCTCGGTCGCCGCCGTTCAGGAAGGCGAACTTCCGGTCACGCACTTCCGTACGGCGACAGTGAACGGGATCGACATCTTCTACCGCGAAGCCGGACCGGCCGACGGGCCCGCAGTTTTGCTCCTGCACGGATTCCCCACGTCCTCCGCGCAGTTCCGCCACCTGATCCCCCTGCTCGCGGACCGCTACCGGGTGATCGCGCCGGACTTCCCGGGTTTCGGCCACAGCGCCAGCCCGGACCGGTCGACGTTCGACTACACGTTCGCCAACTTCGCCGACCTGATGAACGGCCTGCTCAACCAGCTCGGCGTGGATCGCTACGCGCTCTACTGCTTCGACTACGGAGCACCGACCGGGTTCCGGATGGCTCTCAAGGGGCCCGAGCGGATCAGCGCGCTCATCGTGCAGAACGGCAACGCGTACGAAGAGGGTCTGAGCCCGTTCTGGGATCCGATCAAGGCCTACTGGGCGGAGAAGACCGACGAGCGCCGCCAGGCCATCGCGTTCATCCTCAACTCCGACACGGTGAAGCAGCAGTACACGGCAGGAGTAAAGGACCTCAGCCGGCTCGACCCCGACATGTGGCTGCACGACGACACGCAGCTCGCCCGCCCCGGCAACGCGGACATCCAACTGGATCTGTTCTACGACTACGGCAGCAACGTCACGTTGTACCCGGAATTCCATGCCTTCTTCCGCGACCACCAGCCCCCAACGCTGATCCTCTGGGGCCAGAACGACGCCATCTTCCCGCCCGATGGTGCCCACCCCTATCGGCGCGACCTGACGTCGGCCGAGTTTCACCTGCTCGACACCGGCCACTTCCTGCTGGAAGACAAGCTCGACGTCGCGGCGCCGATGATCCACGATTTCCTGGACCGCTCCATCGGTCGTTCCTGACCGCAGGCACCGCTCGGCCAGCCCGTGGCCCGATGATGCTGAATTCTGCGCCCGCGTGAGCGCGCTTCTCGATCAGGGCTATCGGCTACACGGGTCGCCGGCGCTGACCTTCGACGGCGAACGCGTCATCGCCGCTCAAGCGTTGGTGCTGTCGCGCTCTGTCGGCTCCGAGGGAAGCGCCGGGTAGAGACGCCCTGAAGTTCGACGTCCTCCGTACCCATCTGCCGTGAACCCGCCACGCCCGCGGCACCTGGCCCGCTGCGGCAGGCTGACGATCACCAACGCTCCACGAGGTGTTCCCGGCCCTGGGGCGGGTCGTACGGCTCGGGCCAGTAGTCGGTGATCTTGCTGATCAGCCCATGCTCGGACATCTCAAGCCAGACGCACGCGTCCTGCTGCTCGTCGCCGACGCGAACGTCGAGCAACAGGGCAGCGAGGCGACCATCGGCGATCACCCGTCGCGGCCGCAGGTGCCAGTCGCCGGGATACTCGGTGTTGAACCGTAGGAACGCGTCAGCGCCGCGAATGCGCTCCCGAGTCTGCGGCATCTCATAGACCACGTCATCGGTGAGCAGGGCGGCCAACCCAGGCCAGTCGCGGCGCTCCAAAAGATCGACATAGGCGTGGGCGGTCTGCCGGGTCATCGAGGTGTCGTCCACGGCGCGGACCCTAGCCTGCACCAGCGACAATCTCGTGAGCTTGGCGCATCAGCGTCCACGCCGCGTAGTGGGCGCCGCGTACGTCATCGGGGATGTCGCCCGGCGTACCCCATCTCCGCTGATCTCCGGCGACGCCGGAACGTGAATCTTGGACAGTTTCCGTTAGCGTGGAACGGAAACTGTCCAAGATCTCTCGTTCGCGCTGCGGCAAGCCACGGTGATCTTGCGGCCTTCACCAAAAACTCCGGCCAGTCCTTGATCGCGATCAAGCCCGCACGATCGACGCGGCTCGTTCAGATCAACATCAAGGCTCGGGATGTCACGCTGGCTCGATCGGCAGCCACAGTTCGCAGGTCGCGGTACTGAAGTCGTCCGCGCGTTCGAGGATCGCAACCATCGAGGGACCCAGCCGCAGGCGCCGCGTATGGCCGTGATCAAGTCGTCGGCACCTTCGTGCTCTCACCTGGCGATACACGGGCCACGCGATTCGTCCACGACCTGGTTCTCACCGGCTGCTGGTCCCTGGACGGGTGGAGCCCGTGTGTGGCCTGCGAAAGCTGCGGCGCCCTGGTCGCCTCCCGGACGGACGACTGCGGGGTGGCTCAGGAGACGCGCTTCTACCCGTCGGCGGTCGTCCGGGAAACCTGTGACGACGAGTTTGATCGACTCCCGGATCCGTTCGCGTTGATCGCCGACTGGGACAACGCTCCGCCCGACAACAGGCGGTACGGCTGGGTACCCAAGCCAACCGGTCCGCGGCCCCAACTCGTCGCGACCCGGTGGGGCGGCCGAGATGTGAAAGAAGACCTCTATCGAGACGATCCACCAGCCTGAACGTTGGAGCTGAACTCCTCCGTACCCACCTGCCGCGTTGCCTTTGGTGTGACCTACGGCTTGACGTGCGCGTTCACTAACGACGGATACCCGAAGACGCTGGAGATGAAGATCCCGCCCGCCTTGGACCCGTGCACGTTGTAGGCCACGTCGACGAAGAGCGGCACCACCGGCGCGTGCGTGCCGGCCGCCGGAGCCGCACCCTTGCATCCTCGGCTTCGGGCCGCCGCTGGAAACCGCGCAATGCCCACCCGACGCTCGACCAGTCAGCAGGCTGGGCATCACGACCGAGCAGCGACGCGGTGGCCTCGTCAGCCACGTCGGAAGTCAGGGGCGGGTCAGGGACCTCAGCTTGTCGCTGATGTGGATTTGAAGACTGGTCTGCATGTCTTTGTACGGGGTTAGCGAGACCCAGCCCACCGGTCCCCCGCTCGTGCCCTGGCGAGAGCCTTCCGCGACCAACTGGCAGGGCAGGTCGACCTTCTCCAGGTCGGCGAGGAACACGTCGGCCCGAACAATGTCCCGGCCCTCGGCGTCGGGGAAGGTGAAGGTCGTCACGCGGTACAGCAGGACGTAACGCTTGTGCAGCCCGACGTTGAGGATCTTCCGGAGCCGCTGGACCGGGTCATGATCACCTTGGCGCGAGGAACTGGGTGGTGGCTTGAATGAGCAGGCTGCGGGTGCCAGGTTCGGAGCCGCTGTGGCCCGCGCCCTCCACGATGTGGAACTTCGCCTCAGGCCAGACCCGATGCAGGTCCCAGGCTTGGTTCGGCGGCGTCTTGATGTCGTAACGGCCGTTCACGATGACCGTCGGGATGTGTCGAATGCGGTCGACGCCCGCCAGGAGACCTTCCGGCGCGAGGAAGCCGCCGTTGCTGATGTAGTGGTGTGTGATGCGGGCGAACGCCAACAGGCTGGCGTCGTCGATGCCGGGCGGCGTCATCGGCAGCAGGGTGTTGGCCGAGAGCTCCCAGCTCATCCAGGCGCGGGCCGCCGGGCCGTGGACCGCGGGGTCGGGGTCGGTGATGCGGCGGCCATAGGCGCCGACAAGGTCGTCCTGTTCCGCGACGGGGATCGCAGCACGAAAGTCCGCCCACTCGGCGGGAAACAGGTGCGCCGCGCCCGCCGGGGTGAACGCCCATGCCTCGTCTGACCTGCGGACCAACCACACGCCACGGAGCACGAGTTCGGTGACCCGCTCGGGATGGGCCTGCGCGTAGGCCAGGCCGAGGGTGCTTCCCCAACTGCCGCCGAAGACGAGCCAACGCTCGATCCCCAAGTGCTCGCGAAGCCGTTCGATGTCCGCCACCAGGTGCGGGGTGGTGTTGTGTTCCAGTGACGTCTTCGGGTCGCCCGCGAAGGGCCGGCTGCGACCGCAGTTCCGCTGGTCGAACAGCACGACCCGGTAGCCGGACGGGTCGAAGTACCGTCGATTGTCCGGGAGCAGGCCACCGCCGGGGCCGCCGTGCAGAAACACTGCGGGTTTGCCGTCGGGATTACCGCACAGTTCCCAGTAGAGCTCATTACCGTGGCCGACGTTGAGCATCCCGGAGTCGTACGGCTCGATGGGCGGGTACCAGTCCATGAACAGCAGGGTCCCCTCCCGACGACGCTGTCGGAAGGGGACCCTGCTGGTCTGCGGTGAGACTTACGGCTTGACGTGCGCGTTCACGAACGACGGGTAACCGAAGACGCTGGAGATGAAGATCCCGCCCGCCTTGGACCCGTGCACGTTGTAGGCCACGTCGACGAAGAGCGGCACCACCGGCGCGTGCTCCTTCATGATCCGCTCATCGAGCTTGGCCCACTCCGGGCCCTGCTCGGCTGCGGGCAGCGCCGAGATGCGGTCCATCTCGGTGTTGATCGCCGGGTCGTTGAAGTAGGCCTGGTTGCTGTTGCCCTCGGCCTTGATGGTGCGGCCGTCGTAGAGCACTGGCAGGATCGAGGCCCCGCTCGGCCAGTCCGCAGCCCAGTTACCGATGTACAGGTCCCAGGGGTTGTTCTTCTTCTTGATCTCGTCGAGCTTCGCGTCGTCGGAGATGTTCCGCAGCGTGATCTTGAAGCCGGCCCGCTCCAGGTTGGCCTTGAGCTGGGCGCCCTGCTGCTGCTCGGTGGAGTTGTCGGCGACGCCGAGGACCAGCTCCGGAGTCTTTCCGCCGAGCAGCTCCTTGGCCTTTTCGACATTGCCGTTGGCGCCCGCCGGGTACGCGTCGTACGCCTTGTAGCCGATGGTGGCCGGCGGCATCAGCGTGGTCAGCGGCGCGGCGACGGTCTGCCCGCCCATCGCCTTGATGAAGCCCTCGCGGTCGATTGCGTAGTTGAGCGCCTGACGGACCTTCAGGTCGGTGACCCGCTGGTTGTTGATGACCAGCTGGTTGGCGCTCGGGGTCGGGGAGAGGATGCTGCGCGACTTGAGCGTGGCATCCCCGGCCACCTTGGCGACCAGCGAGGCGGGCACTGTGTTGAAGGCGAGCGCGCTCTGGTCGGCGCCGTTGTCGGCGATCACCCGGTTGTTGGCGGCGTCCGCGGTCGGGCCGAAGCTCCAGACGAACTGGTCCGGGTACTGGTGCCGGACCGGGTCGGTGTTCGGGTCCCAGTTGGTGTTGCGGTCCAGGGTGATCTGCACGCCGACCTGGTTCTTGGCGACCTTGTACGGGCCGGACGAGAACGGCTGCTTGTCCAGGTCGACGCCGGTGTCCTTGTCGGCCGGCAGCGGCGCGGTGGTCGGCAGCGAGACCGCGAACGGCAGGTCACAGCGGGGCTTGGCGAACTCGAAGCGCAGCGTCTTGGCGTCCGGCGTGCTCAGGCCGGGCGGGAGCGACGTCTTGTTCTTCTTGAAGTCCCACTTGGTGTCGAACTGCGGGGTGTCGGCCAGCCACTCCTGGATGTAGGTCGGACCGCCGGACAGGTCCGGGTCGAAGGAGCGGGCGATGCCGTACGCGATCTCCTTGGAGGTGATCGGCCGGCCGTCCTCGAACTTCACCCCGTCCTTGACAGTGAATTCCCAGACCTTGCAGTCGTTGTTGACGTTCTTGCCCGGCGTCTCGGCCAGGTCGCCCACCAGGACCAGGCCGCCCTTGCCGTCGTCCTTCCAGGTGGTCAGGTAGCGGGCGAAGAGCGGGTTGGCCATCAGACCGGCGAACGAGTACGTCCGCTGCGGGTCGAGGTGGGAGATCGGCGACTCCCGGATGATGGTGAAGGTGCCGCCCTTCGCGGCGCCGCTCACCTCGGCCGCTGGCCCCTGCGAGTCCTTGGGGTCGGTCGCGATGACCCCGGTCTGCTGCCGTTCGGTGTCGACAGTGGTGCCCTCGCCCGTGTTCTTCGAGCACGCACCCAATGCCACAACCAGTGCGATCGCGCCGCCTGCGGCAACCGCCACGCGTGGTCTCATGAAGTACTCCCTCCACCATGTGCCGTGCGATTTCGTCGGGGCGAGAACCGCCGACGTCCCGAGGATCGTAAGGAAGAAAACCTACGAGTTGTGTAACAGTTGTCGATAAATTTCGCCACAGCCCAGCCGCCGGTCACGCGCTGGACATCGCCGGGTCAGCGCAGCCGCACCCGGGGGTCGATGGCCGCGTAGAGCAGGTCCACCAGCACGTTCGCCAGCACCACGAAGACGGCGGCGATCAGCACCGTGGCCATGATGGTGGGCAGGTCGCCCGAGCGCACCGCGTCCACCGCCGTACGCCCCAACCCCTGGATGCCGAACGTCGTCTCGGTGATCACCGTCCCGCCCAGCGCCCCGCCCACGTCCAGCCCCGCGATGGTCACCACCGGGGTGATCGCCGCGCGCAGCGCGTGTCGCCCGTACACCTTCGGTTTGGCCAGGCCCTTGGCCCGCGCGGTCCGGACGAAGTCCTCCGACAGCGTCTCCAGCATCTGCGCCCGCGACAACCGGGCGTAGATGGCCGAGAAGAGGAAGGCCAGCGCCACCCAGGCGAGCACCAACCCGCTGGCCCACTTCGCCGGATTGTCGAAGAGGGAGGTGTAGCTCGGCACCGGCAACAGCCGCAGGTTGTAGACGAACACCAGCAGCAGCACCGCGCCCACGAAGTACAGCTGCAACGACGCGCCGGTCAGCGAGAAGCCGATCGCCAGGCGATCCAGCCAGGTGCCCCGCCGCAGCGCGGACACCATGCCGAGCCCCACGCCGAGCAGCAACCACAGGATGGCCGCCGGGATCACGATGCTCAACGTCACCGGCAGCACCCGGGCGATGGTGTCCGAGACGGCCTCGTTGGTGACGTACGACCAGCCCAGGCAGGGCGCGTCGCACCGGCCACCCTGGGCGCTGCCCAGGTCCCGACCGGTCACGATGCCCTTCATGTAGCCGGCGTACTGGCTGATCAGCGGGTCGTTCAGGCCCAGGTCGTCGCGGACCCGCTCCAGCCGCTCCGGGTTGCAGTTCTTGGAGCAGATGCTGCTGACCGGGTCGCGCGGCAGGGCGAAGAACATCAGGAAGGTCAACACGCTCACCGCGAAGAGGGTCAGCGTGGCGGAGAAGAGTCGCTTGAGCAGAAATCGCGCCATGATTTTGACCCCTACCGGGACGACTTCGGGTCGAGCGCGTCCCGCAACGCGTCGCCGAAGAGGTTGAAGGCGAACACCAGCGCGAAGATCGTGATGCCCGGGAAGAACACGTACGCCGGGTCGGTCTGGAGGAAGTCCAGACTGCGGTAGATCATTCGGCCGAAGCTGGGCGTCTCGTCGCTGAGGCCGACGCCGATGAACGACAGCGCCGCCTCGCTGGTGATGAATTGCGGCACCGCCAGGGAGAACGACACCAGGATCGGCGCCCAGATGTTCGGCAGCAGTTGCCGGAAGATGATGTGCCCCAGCCCGGCGCCACTGGCCTTGGCCGCCTCCACGAACTCCCGCTCGCGCAGCGCGATCACCTGCCCCCGGACCAGGCGGGCCGTGCTGGTCCAGCCGAAGATGGCGAAGACGGCGATCAGCACCCCCACCCCGAAGGCGGACGACACCTGCCCCCGCTCACCGTAGAAGCGCAGCGTGATGGTGGGCGTGAGCGCCAGCGCGATGATCAGGAAGGGCATGGCCAGGGTCAGGTCGGTGATCCAGTTGATCACCGCGTCGAGCCAGCCACCGAGGTAGCCGGCGAGCGCGCCCAGCACGATCCCGATCGTCGCGGTGATCAGGGCCGCCGCGAACGCGATGAACAGCGAGGTTCGCAGCCCGTAGATCAGCCGGATGAAGATGTCCCGGCCCAGCCCCGGCTCCAGACCGAACCAGTGCTCGCCGCTGACCCCGCCGGCGTACCCCAGCGGCATGCCGAAGCCGTCCAGCATGTTCTGGAACTGCTCCCGCGGGCCGATCCCGTAGGCCATCTCGATCAGCGGGGCGGCCAACCCCAACAGCAGGAAGAAGATCAGGAGTACGCCGCTGACCATCGCCGTCCGGTCGCGGCGCAGCCGCAGCCAGGCGAGCTGACCGGGTGAGCGTCCGACGACACCCTTGGTCGCGGCTCCGCCCTCGTCGCCACCGGACTCGATCTCAGCGAGCGCCACACCCTCCACCGGGGACAGGCTCACGACGGCACCTCCTCGGTGACCTGGGCAGTCGACTCGGGGCCCGTGCTGACCGCTTCCCCTTCGGGGCCTCTGCTGACCGCTTCCCCTTCGGGGCCCGTGCTGACCGCTTCCCCTTCGGGGAAGTGACACGCGGTGGCCTGCCGACCACCGTCGCGCGGGATCAGCGCCGGCTCCTCGGTGGCGCAGATGTCCTGCGCCTTCCAGCACCGCGTGCGGAACCGACAACCCGAGGGCGGGTCCAGCGGGGTGGGCACGTCACCGGTCAGCCGGATCCGACCCGCCGGGCCGAGTTGGGTGACGTCCGGGATCGCCGAGAGCAACGCCCGGGTGTACGGGTGCTGCGGGCGCTCGTAGATGTCCGACCGGTCGCCGATCTCCACGATCCGACCCAGGTACATGACAGCGACCCGCTGGCAGAAGTGCCGGACCACTGCCAGGTCGTGCGCGATGAACACGAAGGCCAGGCCAAGCTCGCGTTGCAGGTCACGCAGCAGGTTGACGACCTGTGCCTGGATCGAGACGTCCAGCGCGCTCACCGGCTCGTCCGCGACGATCAGCTTCGGCCGCAGGGCCAGCGCGCGGGCGATGCCGATGCGCTGACGCTGACCACCGGAGAACTCGTGCGGGTACCGGTTGTAGTGCTCCGGGTTCAGCCCGACCAGTTCCAGCAACTCCTGCACCCGGGCCTTGATCCCACCCGGCGGCTTGATCCCGTTGACCTGTAGCGGCATCGCGACGATCCGGCCCACCGTGTGCCGAGGGTTCAGCGAGGCGTACGGGTCCTGGAAGATGATCTGAAGTTCCTGGCGCAGCGGGCGCAGCTCGCGGCGGCCGGCGTGCGTGATGTCCCGCCCGTCGAACTCGATGCTGCCGCTCGTCGGCTCCAGCAGCCGCACCAGCATCCGACCTGTGGTGGTCTTGCCGCAGCCCGACTCCCCCACCAGGCCGAGCGTCTCGCCGGGGCGCACGTCGAAGTCGAGCCCGTCCACCGCCCGCACCAGGCCGGTGGCGCGCAGCCCCTGGCGTACCGGGAAGTGCTTGCTCAGGCCGCGTACCCGCAGCAGTGGTTCATCGGTCATCTCCACGGTCCTCCGTTCGGGACTGCGGTACTCCGCTGCGCTGCGTTCCTCGCCCTCACACAGCCACCCCCACTCGTGCGACGTCCTCGGCGTAGAACGTGGCCCGCTCCTCGGCGCTCAGGTGACAGGCGACCAGGTGGCCATCAGCCCCGGCGGCGCGCAGCTCGGGCACCTCCGTGCGGGAGCGGCTGCCGGGGCGGTCCGCGTACCGGCAGCGGGGGTGGAACGCGCAGCCCGACGGCAGGTTGATCAGGCTGGGCGGGTTGCCGGGAATCGGCACCAGGTCCGCGTCCGCGTCGCCGTGCAGCGACGGCACGCTGGAGAGCAACCCCCAGGTGTACGGGTGCTGCGGCGCACGGAGCACCTGCTCGACGCTGCCCCGCTCGACGGCCCGCCCGCCGTACATGACCAGCACGTCGTCGGCGACCTGGCCGACCACGCCGAGGTCGTGGGTGATCAGGATGATCGCGGAGTGGAACTCGGCTTGCAGGTCGGCGAGCAGGTCCAGGATCTGCGCCTGCACCGTGACGTCCAACGCGGTGGTCGGCTCGTCGGCGATCAGCAGCGCCGGGTCGTTGACCAGGGACATCGCGATCATCGCCCGCTGGCGCATGCCGCCGGAGAATTCGTGCGGGTACTGGTCGAAGCGGCGCGCCGGCTGCGGAATGCCGACCCGGTCCAGCATGTCGACCGCCCGCTGACGGGCCTCGCGCCGGTTGGCCTTCGGGTGGTGCACCCGGTACGCCTCGGCGATCTGCCGGCCCACCGTGTAGTACGGGTGCAGCGCCGACAGTGGATCCTGGAAGATCATCGCCATGTCCCGGCCACGCAGTCGGCGTACCTCATCGTCCGCGAGGCCGACCACCTGCCGGCCACCCACGGAGATCTCCCCGCTGACGGTGGTCCGTTTCGGATCGTGCAGGCCGAGAATCGCCAGCGAGGTGACGCTCTTGCCGGAGCCAGACTCACCGACGATGCCCAGGGTGCGGCCCCGCTCAACGGCGAAGGACACCCCGTCGACAGCGCGCACCACGCCGTCCTCGGTGTCGAACCGGACCCGCAGATCACGCACCCGCAGGTAGGCATCCTGGTCGGAGCGCTGTGCCGGCACGGCGGGACGGTCGTCCGGGTCCCCGGACGGCGAGGGTTCCGAGCTGTCCACGGCCACCTCCCTCAGTGACGAAGAGAACTTACAGCAAAGTCCCGAGGGTGAAAATAAGCTACAAAGCCGGCACGTGTCAGCGGGCCCGAGCGTAACGAGTCGGCATCGGCGGCGCACCCCCGTCACCTCGCCATCCACGCCCGTTCATGTCGCGCACCGCGCACCGCGCACCGCGCACCGCGCACCGCGCACCGCGCACCGCGCCAAGATCTCCGCAACTTCCCCGATGTTGCTGCCTCCGACACGCGAGGAGACAGCAACGTCTCCGATATTGCGCGGATCTTGACGACGAACACCGCCCCGGAGAGTAGGAGTGGGGTTTGGTGCGCCCACCGCCGCCAAGGTCACGCTCGAACCAGGATCTAGTGGCATCGCCGACGCGCCGACACCACTACAACCAGGATGGTGCGCGATCTTGTGGTTCCGAAGCGGCGGGGCGACGGATCCGGTGTGGGGCACCATTCGGCCGGAGGATCTGCTGGCCTGACGGGTGTCGGTCGGCTGGCCTAGGGTCGGTCCATGACCGAGTTCGACGCGGCCACCGCCGCCGTCCAGGCCGCCCTCGACGCGGGCGCCCGGTACGCCGACGCCCGGGTGATGCACCGCCGCTACGAGTCCATGACCGCGCGCAACGGTGACGTGGAGGAGCTGACCCAGGACGAGAGCATCGGGCTCGGGGTCCGAGCGTTGGTCGGGGCGAGTTGGGGCTTCCACGCCGTACCCGATCTGTCGGACGCCGCCGCCCGCGACGCCGGCCGGCGCGCGACGCGGACCGCCATGGCGAGCGCGCGGGTGCCGGGCCCCTCGGTCGACCTGGTTCCGGTCCAGGCAGCAACCGCGAGCTGGGTCTCCGGCTGCCAGATCGACCCGCTCGGGGTGCCCCTGTCAAATAAGGGCGATCTGCTTGTCGACGCGACCCGCACGATGGCCGAGCACGGCGCGGACCTGGCCGAGGGCCTGTATCAGATCTGGGACACCGCGAAGTGGTTCGTCTCCAGTGAGGGCCACCGGATCGACCAGCGGATCCGCGAGTGCGGCGGTGGCATCTCCGCCACCTCGATCGGTGACGGAGAGACGCAGCGCCGGTCCTGGCCGAGCTACCGCGGCCAGTACGGCACCACAGGGTGGGAGCTGGTCGAGTCGCTGGATCTGGCCGCGCACGCCGCTCAGATCGCCGAGGAGTCCCGGGCGCTGCTCACCGCGCCGCTCTGCCCCGCCGGCGAGACGGATCTGATCCTCGGCGGCGAGCAGATGGCCCTGCAGATCCACGAGTCGGTCGGGCACGCCATCGAACTGGACCGGATCCTCGGCTGGGAGGCGGCGTTCGCCGGCACGTCCTGGCTGGACCTGGCCCAACTCGGCTCGCTGCGTTACGGCTCGGAGCTGATGAACATCACCATCGACCCGACGATCCCGGGGGCGCTGGGCAGCTTCGGTTTCGACGACGAGGGCTCCCCGGCGGTCAAGCGGGACGCGGTCCGCGACGGTCGCTGGGTGGGTGTGCTCGCCGGCCGGGATTCCGCCGCGATGGCCAGCCTGGACTACGGCGGCAGCGTACGGGCCGACGGGTGGGCCAGGCTGCCGATGGTGCGGATGACGAACGTCGGCCTGGAACCCGGCCCGCACACACTGGAGGAGATCATCGCGGCCACCGACGACGGCGTGTTGATGGACCTCAACCGGTCCTGGTCGATCGATGACAAGCGGCTCAACTTCCAGTTCGGCTGCGAGGTCGGCTGGGAGATCAAGAAGGGGCGGCGGGGGCGGATGCTGCGCAACCCCACGTACACCGGGATCGGCCCGCTGTTCTGGCGTTCGATGGACATGCTCTCCAGCGAGACGGTCTCCTGGGGGACGCCCAACTGCGGCAAGGGCCAACCCGGCCAGGTCGGGCACACCGGCCACCCGGCCGCGCCGGCCCGGTTCCGCAACGTCCGCGTCGGGGTGTCAGCGTGAGCGCGAGGAGCGAGCCGGGCTTGCGAGCCCCGCAGTCGCGAACGAAAGGCGGCGCAGCGTGAGCGCGAGGAGCGAGGTCGAGCTGGCGGGGCAGGTCGTGGAGCTGGTTCGGCGTCTTGGCGGGCCGGCCGCGCAGGCCGAGGCGGTGGTGACGCGGGCGGACCTGGCGCTGACCCGGTTCGCCAACTCGGGCATCCACCAGAACGTCTCCGAGTCGACCGTCGGGGTCCGGCTGCGGGTGCACGTCGACGGTCGGACGGCTGCCGGTGGCGGCAGCGTGGTCACCGCCGACGGGTTGTCCGCTCTGGTGGAGCGCACCCTGGCCGCGGCGCGGCTCTGCCCGCCCGACGCGGGTTGGCCGGGGCTGGCCCCGCCCATGCCCACGCCGGACGCGCCGCCCATCGACGAGGCCACCGCGCACGCCGAGCCGGATCAGCGGGCCGATCGGGTGGGGGCGTTCGTGGCCGCCGCCGGGGGCCTGAGCACCGCCGGTTACTGCCGCACCGCGCACCGCTCGTCGGCGTTCGCCAACTCGGCCGGGCACTCGGCGTACGGGCGCTCGGTGGAGGCGGCGATGGACGGCATCGCCCGCCGCGATGGCGCGGACGGGGTGGCCCGGCGCAGCGCCGACCGGCTGTCCGACCTCGACGGCGCCGAGTTGGGCGCGCAGGCGGCCGCCAAGGCGCAGGCGGCGGCCGAGCCGGTCGAGCTGCCGCCGGGGCACTACGAGGTGGTGTTCGAGCCGGCCGCCGTGGCGGACCTCCTGCAGAACCTGTCCTTCTACGGCTTCAACGGCAAGCGGTACGCCGAGCGGCAGTCGTTCGCCGAGCCGGGCGCCGCCCAGTTCGACCGGGCGGTGACAGTGGTGGACGACCCGCTGGGCGGGTCCGGGTTGCCCTTCGACGCGGAGGGCATCGGCCGACGGGCGCTGACGCTGGTCGAGGCGGGCACCACCCGCGCGGTGGCGCACGATCGCCGCACCGCCGCCGAGGCGGGCGTGGAGTCCACCGGGCACGCGGTCGCGGGCGGTGCCACCTGGGGCCCGATGCCGCGCAACCTGCGGCTCACCGGCGCGGTGGCGGGTCCGGCCAGTGCGGTGGGCCGGAGCACCACCGGCGCGGCGGCCGGGGCTGTCGTCGACGCGGACACCGCCGCGTTGGTGGCCGGCGTACGCCGAGGGCTGCTGGTCACCGACCTCTGGTACACCCGGGTGCTCGACCCGAAGAGCCTCGTCGTCACCGGGTTGACCCGCAACGGCGTCTGGCTGATCGAGGACGGCACTGTCGTTCGGGCGGTCCGTGACCTGCGGTTCACCGAGTCGTACCCGCGGGCGCTCGGGCCGGGGGCGGTGCTCGGGCTGGGGGCGCGAGCGGTGCGCCAACCGGACCGGGTGGACGGTGCCTGGTGGGCGGCGCCGTCGCTGCGGCTGGCGTCCTGGCACTTCACCGGAGGAGCCTCCGGCTGACGTTCTCGACCGGGGGCGCCAAACCGGCGCGTCGAGGGCTTTTCCGCAGGCCAGACACACGGACCACTCCCTTGCGCGGACGGCTCGCGGAGATCGGCGTAACGTGTGTCACTTAGCTGCGTCGGTCGATCCGGCGTGGTCGTTGGTGTGCGCATGACGTGGCAGCGGGTGCGGGTTCGCCGGTCCGCGTGCCGACCGGAGAGAGACCAGCCCGCCCGTACGGGCCCGTCGAGGAGACGACTCGAATGACTTCAACGGCAACGAGGCCGAGGGGGGCGCGGGCGCGCGCCGCCATCGCGGCGAAGACGTTGCGTACCGACCGATGGTGGTTCGCCCCGCTGATCACCGTGATCGGGCTCAGCGCCTGGGTCGCGTACGCGACCGTCCGGGTCTTCATGCACAAGTGGTACTGGGTGGACCAGTTCCACTACCTGACCCCGTTCTACTCCCCGTGCGTGACCGACCGGTGTGTCGAGGAAGCCTCGCACTTCGGCCGGTTCCTGCCCGGCTGGTGGATCATCCCGGACGCCGCGCTGACCCTGCCGTTCCTGCTGCTGTTCCGGCTCACCTGCTACTACTACCGCAAGGCGTACTACCGGTCGTTCTGGCTGTCGCCGCCGGCCTGCGCCGTCCCGGACGGGCACAAGGAGTACGGCGGTGAGACCCGTTTCCCGTTGCTCGGGCAGAACCTGCACCGCTACTTCTTCTACGCCGCCGCGATCATCTCGCTGATCAACACCTGGGACGCGATTCTCGCCTTCCACTCGCCGAAGGGCTTCGGCTTCGGGCTGGGCAACATCATCCTGCTGCTCAACGTGGTGATGCTCTGGGCGTACACGATTTCCTGCCACTCCTGCCGGCACATCATCGGCGGCCGGCTCAAGCACTTCTCCAAGCACCCGGTGCGGTACAAGGCCTGGACGTTCGTCTCGGCGTTGAACGTCCGGCACATGCAGCTCGCCTGGATCACCCTCGGCACCCTGGCGCTGGCCGATTTCTACATCATGGCGCTCGCGGCCGGCTGGTTCTCCGACCTGCGGTTCATCAACTAAAGGGCCCCTGACATGACCACAACCACTCGCATCGAACGACACCACTACGACGTCGTCGTCATCGGGGCCGGCGGCGCCGGTCTGCGCGCGGCGATCGAGGCCCGGCTGGCCGGCAAGAAGACCGCGATCATCTCCAAGTCGCTGTTCGGCAAGGCGCACACGGTGATGGCCGAGGGCGGCGCGGCCGCCGCGATGGGCAATGTGAACAGCCGGGACAACTGGCAGGTGCACTTCCGCGACACCATGCGCGGCGGCAAGTTCCTCAACAACTTCCGGATGGCCGAGCTGCACGCGAAGGAGTCGCCGCAGCGGATCTGGGAGCTGGAGACGTACGGTGCGCTCTTCGACCGCACCAAGGACGGCAAGATCTCGCAGCGCAACTTTGGTGGCCACGAGTACCCGCGCCTGGCGCACGTGGGCGACCGGACCGGCCTGGAGCTGATCCGCACCCTCCAGCAGAAGATCGTCTCGCTGCAGCAGGAGGACCAGCGGGAGTTCGGCTCGTATGACGCCCGGATCAGGGTGTTCTCCGAGACGACCATCACCGAGCTGCTGCTCGACGGTGACCGGGTGGCCGGCGCGTTCGGCTACTACCGCGAGTCGGGCGAGTTCATCCTCTTCGAGGCGCCGGCGGTCGTGTTGGCCACCGGCGGCGTCGGACGCTCCTACAAGGTCACCTCGAACTCCTGGGAGTACACCGGGGACGGGCACGCGTTGGCGCTGCGCGCCGGGGCGACGCTGATCAACATGGAGTTCCTCCAGTTCCACCCGACCGGCATGGTCTGGCCGCCCTCGGTGAAGGGCATCCTGGTCACCGAGTCGGTGCGTGGTGACGGTGGCGTCCTGAAGAACTCCGACGGCAAGCGGTTCATGTTCGACTACGTCCCCGACGTCTTCCGCAAGCAGTACGCGGAGACCGAGGAGGAGGCGGACCGCTGGTACACCGACCCGGACAACAACCGACGCCCGCCGGAGCTGCTGCCCCGCGACGAGGTGGCCCGCGCCATCAACAGCGAGGTCAAGGCCGGCCGGGGTTCCCCCGCCGGTGGCGTCTTCCTGGACATCGCGAGCCGACGTTCGGCCGACGAGATCCGCCGCCGGCTGCCGTCGATGTACCACCAGTTCAAGGAGCTGGCCGACGTCGACATCACGGCCGAGCCGATGGAGGTCGGGCCGACCTGCCACTACGTGATGGGCGGCGTCGAGGTCGACCCGGATTCGGGTGCCGCCTTCGGCCACGTACGCGGGCTGTTCGCCGCCGGTGAGGTGTCCGGTGGCATGCACGGCTCCAACCGACTCGGTGGTAACTCCCTGTCCGACCTGCTGGTCTTCGGCAAGCGGGCGGGCGGGCACGCGGCCAGCTACGCCGACGGGCTGACCGCCCGGCCGAAGGTGGCGGTGAACGAGGTCGAGGCGGCCGTGGAGACCGCCCTCGCGCCGCTGCAACGGGACACCGGCGAGAACCCGTACACCCTTCAGCAGGACCTCCAGGCGGTCATGGGTGACCTGGTGGGCATCATCCGACGGGAGGGTGAGCTGGCCGACGCGCTGGTCCGGCTCGCCGAGCTGCGTGAGCGGGTGGCCAAGGTGAGCGCGGCCGGCGGCCGACGCTACAACCCGGGCTGGCACCTCGCGCTGGACCTGCGCAACATGCTGGTGGTCTCGGAGTGCACGGCGAAGGCGGCGCTGGAGCGGCAGGAGTCGCGCGGCGGGCACACCCGGGAGGACTACCCGGCGATGGAGCCGAAGTGGCGGCAGGTCAACCTGGTCTGCGCGCTGGACGGCGACACAGTGCAGCTGACCCGCAAGCCGCTGCCGAAGATGCGGCCGGAGCTGATCGGCCTCTTCGACCGGGCCGAGCTGGCCAAGTACCTCACCGACGAGGAGATCGCCGACTTCGACGCCCTCGTTGCCGACGCTGGAGAGGCGGACAACCGATGAGCGGGAAGCGTCAGTTCCGGATCTGGCGGGGCGACGAGAGCGGCGGTGACCTCCAGGACTACATGGTGGAGGTGAACGAGGGCGAGGTCGTCCTCGACGTCATCCACCGCCTGCAGGCCACCGACGCGCCCGACCTGGCCTGCCGGTGGAACTGCAAGGCCGGCAAGTGCGGCTCCTGCTCCATGGAGATCAACGGCAAGCCGCGGCTGGGTTGCATGACGCGGATGTCGACCTTCGGCGACGACGAGACCGTCACTGTCACCCCGCTGCGCACCTTCCCGATCATCCGGGACCTGGTCACCGACGTCTCGTTCAACTACGAGAAGGCTCGGGAGACCCCGGCGTTCGCTCCTCCGGCGGACGTGGCCCCGGGTGACTACCGGATGCAGCAGGTCGACGTGGAGCGCTCGCAGGAGTTCCGCAAGTGCATCGAGTGCTTCCTGTGCCAGACGGTCTGCCACGTGATCCGCGATCACGAGGAGAACAAGCAGGCGTTCTCCGGCCCGCGGTACTTCATCCGGGCGGCCGAGCTGGACATGCACCCGCTGGACGCCCGGACCGACCGCAAGGAGTACGCGCAGGCCGAACAGGGCCTCGGCTTCTGCAACATCACCAAGTGCTGTACCGAGGTCTGCCCCGAGCACATCAAGATCACTGACAACGGGATCATCCCCATGAAGGAACGGGTCGTCGACCGCAGGTACGATCCCCTTGTGTGGCTTGGTAGCAAGATCTTCCGTCGGGGCGAGACGCCCCAGACCAGCGTGACCACCGCCCGTCAGGGCTCGGCGACGCCGGGCTCCGCCCGGGGTGGGGTGCACTCGCACGCGGGTGGCTCCCACGATTCGCGGGCTGAGGCGCAGGCGCAGAGCGGCGTCAACTGGCACCGGGAGGTGCCCCACCCGACCGCTCCGGCGGTCGACGACCGGGGCAAGCTGCCGCTGACCGAACTCACCTTCGACCGGGCCGCCGCGCCGTCGCCGTTCGGCGACGACGTGACCTTCCCGCTGCCTCCGGAGCACCTCAACTTCGCCCACCCGGAGCAGGACAACAAGCACTAACCACCTGAACAGAGACGGGGGGCGTGGCGGGAGCCACCGCCCCCCCCCCCCACCGCCCCCCCCCCCCCCCCCCCCCCCCCCCCCCCCCCCCCCCCCCCCCCCCCCGCATAAG